>JBPPMN010000177.1:0-25768 GCA_051306055.1 Acidimicrobiales bacterium | reverse complement strand
GCGTCGCCGGCCGGCTTCGACGACTCGCTGCCCGACGAGGAGCTCCCGGAGTCCGACGAGGACTTGTCGCCGCCACCGCTGTCGCTCGACCCGGGCGGGGTGACGCTGCTGCTCTTGCCACGGCTGTCGTTCTTGTAGAAGCCGCTGCCCTTGAACGCGATCCCCACCGACCCGAACACCTTGCGCAGCTCGCCGCCGCAGGCGTCGTGGGTGGTGAGCGGGTCGTCGGTGAAGGACTGGACGACCTCGAGCTGCTCGCCGCAGGCCTTGCACCGGTACTCGTAGGTGGGCACGCTCCGGTCCTCCTGGGGACTCGACGGTTAGCACTCGCACGTGGAGAGTGCCAGGTTACTGCGCCCGGGTGCGGGGGCGCACCTCCGCTCGACCCGTACGCTGCGGAGGTGGACGCCGACTGGGTGCTGGTGCTCGGCGCCTACCTGCTGGGCACCTTCCCCACCGCCATCCTGGTCGGTCGCCGCCTGGGCCTCGACATCACCGCCGAGGGCTCGGGCAACCCCGGCGCCTCCAACACCTTCCGCACCATGGGGCGCCGCGCCGGCGCCGCGGTGCTGCTCGGCGACCTGGCCAAGGGCGCGCTGGCGGCCGGCGTCGGCCTGGCGACGGGCAACCGGGCCGTGGCGGTGGCCTGCGGCCTGGCCGCGGTGCTGGGCCACGTGCTCCCCGTCACCCGTGGCTTCCGCGGCGGCAAGGGGGTGGCCACCGGCGCCGGGATGGCGCTGGTGCTGCTGCCGCTGCCCGCCGTCGCCCTGGCGGTGGTGTGGGCGATGGCCGTGAAGGCCACCGGCGCCGCCTCGGCCGGTTCGCTGGCGGTGGCCGTGGGCCTGCCCGTGGGCGCGCTGGCCATCGGCCGACCGATCGGCGAGGTGGCCGCCTTCGCGGCCTGCGGGCTGCTGGTGGTCGGCCGCCACTCGGGCAACATCGGTCGCCTCCGTCGCGGCGAGGAGCGCCCGCTGGAGCGCGGCTCTGGGGCGCCTCCCACCGTCTGAGCCCTCCCGCTGACCGTGTAGAACGGTCGGCGCCCGCCGTCGTCGACCTGCCGAGGACCTGCCGCCATGACCACCGTCCGCAAGGCCGTCATCCCCGCCGCCGGGCTCGGCACGCGGTTCCTGCCCGCCACGAAGGCCCAGCCGAAGGAGATGCTGCCGGTCGTCGACAAGCCGGCCATCCAATACGTGGTGGAGGAGGCCGTGCGATCGGGGATCGACGACATCCTCATCATCACCGGGCGGGGGAAGAAGGCCATCGAGGACCACTTCGACCGCAACGTTGAGCTCGAGGTGGAGCTCCACGAGAAGGGCAAGGACTCGCTGCTGGCCGAGGTGCTCGACCTGGCCGGCCTAGCCGACATCCACTACGTGCGCCAGGGCGAGGCGCTGGGCCTGGGCCATGCCGTGTCGATGGCCCGCAAGCACGTGGGCGACCAGTCGTTCGCGGTGATGCTGGGCGACGACATCATGGACGGGCACTCCACCGTGCTGTCGGAGATGATCGCCATCCACGAGGAGCGGGGCTCGGCGGTGATCGCCTGCAAGCACTTCCCGCTCGAGGAGATCAGCGCCTACGGCAGCATCGCCTACGAGGAGGTGGCCGACCGCCTCCTCGAGGTGCGCAGCATCGTGGAGAAGCCCAAGCCGGCCGACGCCCCGTCCACCTGGGGCGTGATGGGCCGCTACGTGTTCGGACCGTCGATCTTCGAGGCCATCGACCGCACGAAGCCCGGCGCCGGCGGCGAGATCCAGCTCACCGACTCCATCGGGCTGCTCCTGCCGACCGAGAAGGTCTACGGCTACACGTTCGACGAGGGCCGCTACGACATCGGCAGCAAGCTCGACTACCTCCGCGCCACCGTGGAGCTGGCCCTCGCCCGCGAGGACCTCGGCCCCGAGTTCCGCGCCTGGCTCGACGGCTACGTGCGAGAGCAGGGGATCGGCCAGCCCGGCTGACCCGCTCCACCCGACCGACCCGTCTCGCCCCTCCCGAACTCGTCGCGATTCGGTCGCACTCCGAGGACCCTTCCGCGACGGGTTGCGGGCCCTTCGTGAACTCGTCGCGATTCGGTCGCATTCTGGGGACCTTCTCGCGACGGGTTCGTCGGGGTCCGTAGGCTCGGGTCCGTGCTGCTGCCGCTCTCCGATGCCCAGGCCCACGTGCTCGATCGGGTGGTGCCGCTGGCGCCGGCGCGGGTGTGGACGATGGCCGCGGTGGGGTGCGTGCTGGCCGAGGAGGTCACCTCGCCCGAGGCCGTGCCGCCGTTCGCCAACACCGCCATGGACGGCTACGCCGTGCGGGCCGCCGACGTCGCCTCGGCCTCGCCCGACCACCCGGTCGAGATGCCGGTGGTGGCCGAGGTGGCGGCCGGGCACCCGGCCACCCGTGCGCTCGGGGCGGGCGAGGCCATGCGGATCTTCACGGGGGCGCCGCTGCCCGACGGAGCCGACGCCGTGGTGATGGTGGAGCGGACCCGTCGCCTCCACGACGGCGCTCGGGTAGCCATCGAGGCCGCCGTACCGCCCGGCAACCATGTGCGCCCGGTGGGTGACGACCTGCGCACCGGCGACGTCGTGTTCTCGCCCGGTGAGGTCGTCACCCCCGGCCACCTCGGCGTGCTCACCGGCATCGGGGTCGGCGAGGTGCGGGTGCACCCGCGGCCCCGCGTGGGCGTGCTGTCCACCGGCGACGAGCTGGTCGACGGTGGCGGCCCCCTCGGTCCGGGCCAGATCCGCGACTCCAACCGCGTCACGCTCCTGGCGCTGGTGGCCCAGAGCGGGTGCATGGCCGTCGACCTCGGCCTGGTCCGTGACGACGAGGACGCCATCACGGCGGCCATCACCGAGGGGGCGGCCACCTGCGACGCCGTGCTCACCAGCGGCGGCGTGTCGATGGGCGACATCGATCTCGTGAAGGTGGTGCTCGACCGCATCGGCGAGATGCGCTGGATGCAGATCGCCATCCGCCCGGCCAAGCCCTTCGCCTTCGGGGTGGTGGGGGAGCGGGCCACGCCGGTGTTCGGGCTCCCGGGCAACCCCGTGTCGTCGATGGTGAGCTACGAGCTGTTGGCGCGCCCTGCGCTGCGCAAGCTGGCCGGCCACTCTCGCCTCCACCGCCCCCTGGTGCCGGCGGTCGCCGACGAGGCGATGGCCCGCCATCCCGACGGCAAGGTGCACTACGCCCGCGTGCAGGCCGAGCGCCACGCCGACGGCGTCCTCCACGTCCGCTCCGCGGGCGGGCAGGGCTCGCACCACCTCACCGCCATGGCCCGGGCCCAGGCCCTGGCCGTGCTCCCCGATGGCGACGGCGTCGAGGCGGGTGGCGCCGTCTCGGTCCTGCTCCTCGACGAGGTCTGAGGATCCGAGGCGCCGCCGGATCGAACTGGCCCTACCCTGGCTGGCGTGACCGACGCCGCCGACCCCGAGGTGCCCCGCCCGCTGGTGGACTCGTTCGGGCGCGTGCACCGCGACCTGCGCATCTCGGTGACCGACCGCTGCAACTTCCGCTGCACCTACTGCATGCCCGAGGAGGGGATGCGCTGGTTGCCTCGTGAGGAGGTGCTCACCTTCGAGGAGCTGGAGCGGGTGGCCCGAGTGCTGGTCGAGCGCCACGGCATCCGGTCCATCCGCCTCACCGGCGGTGAGCCCACGGTGCGGGCCCACCTCCCCGTGCTGGTGGGCAAGCTGGCCGCCCTCCCGGTCGACCTGGCCCTCACCACCAACGGCGCCACCCTGCGCACGGTGGCCGGGGCGCTGGCCGACGCCGGTCTGCGGCGGGTGAACGTGTCGCTCGACTCGCTGCGTCCGGAGCGCTTCACCGAGCTGACCCGGCGCGACGAGCTCGACAGCGTGCTCGACGGCATCGACGCCGCGGTGGAGGCCGGGCTCAGCCCGGTGAAGGTCAACGTGGTGGTGGTGCGGGGCGGCAACGACGACGAGGTGCTCGACCTGGCCGCCTACGGGCGTGATCGCGGCGTGACCGTGCGCTTCATCGAGTTCATGCCCCTCGATGGCGGTGAGGGCTGGCGCAACGAGCAGGTCGTCACCCAGGCCGAGATCCTCGAGCAGCTGGCCGCCGCCTTCCCCCTGGAACCCGTCACCCGAGGGAGCGAACCGGCCGAGCGCTTCCGCTACCTCGACGGGCGGGGCGAGGTGGGCATCATCCCCAGCGTCACCCGACCGTTCTGCGAGCAGTGCGACCGCATCCGGCTCACCGCCGACGGCCAGCTCCGCAGCTGCCTCTTCTCCATCGACGACCACGATCTGCGCGCCGTGCTGCGCTCGGATGGCTCCGACGACGACCTGTCCGACGCCATCGAGGCGTGCGTGGGAGCCAAGTGGGCCGGCCACGCCATCAACCAGGTGCACTTCGTGCGGCCCCGCCGCTCCATGAGCCAGATCGGCGGCTGAACCGTCCTCCGGGCGGGGCCTTCGATCACCTCTAGACTCGCGCCCATGTCCGACCGCGGCCTCACCCACCTCGATCCGCTGGGCCGGGCCCGCATGGTCGACGTCACCCCCAAGGACGCCACCCACCGCCGGGCGGTGGCCCGAGCGAGGGTGCACATGCAGCCCGACACCACCGCGCTGGTGGCCCGGGGCGCCGTCACCAAGGGTGACGTGCTGTCGGTGGCCCGTGTGGCCGGCATCCAGGCCGCCAAGCGCACCTCCGACCTCATCCCGCTGTGCCACCCGCTGCTGGTGGGCTCGGTGCTGGTCAACTTCCGCATCGAGGACACCTGGATCGAGGTGGAGGCCGCCGTTGACACCGTCGACCGCACCGGCGTGGAGATGGAGGCGCTCACCGCCTGCACGGTCGCCGCCCTCACCATCTACGACATGTGCAAGTCCGTCGACCGGGCCATGGTGATCGGCGACGTGGCGTTGTGGGAGAAGACGGGCGGCCGCTCCGGCACCTACCGGCGCGGGCCGCTCGACGAGGACCTCGACCTCGATCTGTAGGCAATGCGGCAGCCGAGGAGCCACATGACATCGGTCACAGTGCTTGCAAGAGTTCGCACTTCTGCTGGCGGCCGTCGCCCGTTCGTAGTACAACCGTAATGTTCGTTCGCTGTCCGACATGGATGGCCCCCGATCGTCATCCACACCCGCTGGGCCCTCCGGGCCGCCGAGCATCCACGGATGCGCTCCAGGCGCCAGGTACGGTCCCCGAAAGCACAAAGGACGGCTACGGAGCGTGACCACCGTGCTCGTACTCGCGATCTTGGGCCTCATCTGGGGCTTCGTCTTGATCCCGCCCTATCTCCAGAACCGACGTGAGAGCCGCCCCGGCGACTCCATCGCGTCGTTCCGCCAGCAGCTCCACACCCTGGAGCGCACCACGCCGGGCGCCCGCAGCGACCTGGCCCGCCTCGACGTCGGCCGCTACGAGGCCCCCCGCTACACCCCGCGGGGCACGGTGGCCCAGCTGGCCGCCCGTCCCGGTCGTGCCGCCCCCTCGCAGGCCGCCGTTCGCCGGGCCGAGGCCCGTCGTCGCCGCCGCGACGTCTTCCTCACCCTCCTCGGCGCCGTAGCCGTCACCTTCCTCCTGGCCCTGGCCCTCGGTGGCAGCGTGTGGCTGCTCCACCTCGCCGTCGACGTCGCCTTCCTGGCCTACGTCGGCCTGCTCATCTCGATCCAGCAGCAGAGCATCGAGAAGGACGTCAAGGTCCGCTACATGCCCCAGGCGCCGCGCCAGGCGCCCCAGCCGCAGCTGGCTGTGCGCCGCTACGGCAGCTGATCCCGGCTTCGGGAAGCTCGGAGCGCCGCGCTAGCGTGGCCCTTCCTCCGGGGGTGTAGCTCAGTTGGCTAGAGCGCTTCGGTCGCATCGAAGAGGCCGTGGGTTCGAGTCCCATCACCTCCACTGAGGACGAAGGCCGGCGCCGCCCCACCAGCGGTTCCGGCCTTCTCCCATCTCCGGCGGGCGAACCCAGCGCGGCGGAGGGGGCGCCCTCTGGCAGGATCCTGGCCGTGACCAGCGACGACCGGCCGGTGGTGCGGGCCTACCGAGCCGACGACCTCCCAGCCGTGCAGCGGATGTGGCGCGAGGTGGGCTGGATCGACGACAGCGACGGCCAGGGAGCGGGCCTGGCCACCTTCCTCGGCGTGGGGCACACCGAGGTGGCCGAGCTCGACGGCGCGGCGGAGAGCCTGGCCCACTGGTGCGAGGGCACCGTGCGGCACCTCGACGACGACCTGCCGCTGGCCGCCGTCACCGCCGTCACCACCAGCCTGATCGGGCGCAAGGCCGGGCTGGCCTCCACCCTCACCGCCCGAGCCGTGGCCTCCGCCGCCCAAGCCGGTGCTGCGGTGGCGTCGCTCGGCGTGTTCGACCTGGGCTTCTACGACCGGCTCGGCTTCGGCTCCGGCCCCTACGAGCACCGCATCACCGTGGATCCGGGCCGGCTGCGGGTGCCGGTCGCCTACCGCCGCCCCGTGCGCCTCACCGCCGACGACGCTGTTGCCATCCACGGCGCCCTGGCCGCTCGGGCGAAGGCGCACGGTGGGATCGTGCTCGATCCCCCGGAGCTGCTGGTCGCCGAGATGGCGTGGATCGACCACCCGGTGGCCTTGGGCTACCGCGACGACGACGGCGTGCTCACCCACTGCCTGCTCGGATCGATGCCGGACGACCACGGACCGCTGGTGGTCGTGGCGCTGGCCTACCGCGACACCCACCAGCTGCTCGAGCTGCTCCGGCTGCTCCAAGAGCTGGCCGACCAGGTGTCGACCGTCACCCTCACCGAGCCACCCGAGCCGCAGCTCACCGACCTCGTCCACCAGCCGCTCCGGGAACGACGCCGTGGCAAGGACCATCCCGTGCACGGCTTCCGGCTCGACGCCGTGCCCTGGTGGCAGGCCCGGATCCTCGACCTCGACCGTTGCCTCAGCGTTCTGCGGGGCGTCGGGCCGCCGGTGCGGTGCAACCTCGCGCTGCACGACCCTGTCGCCGACCACCTCGACGGCACCGGCTGGTGCGGCCTCTCCGGCGAGTACACGGTCACCGTCGACGACCCCTCGTCGGTCGCTCCGGGCTTCACCGACGGGCTCCCGGTGCTCACCGCATCGGTCGGGGCCTTCACCCGCTGGTGGCTGGGCGTCGGCTCCGCCACCCGGCTGGCCGCCACCGACGCCTTCGAGGCGCCACCGGAGATCCTCCACCAGCTGGACCGCGCCGTCCGACTCCCCAGCCCCATCGCCGGCTGGGACTACTAACCCGCCCTCGGCGGGTCTGTGCAGGGTTCCTCGCACCGGAGCGCGGGTTCCCTGCACGGACGAGGCCTCCGGGTGCCGGCTGGCGGGTCTGTGCAGGGTTGATCGCATGGGGGTGCGCAATCGCTGCACAGTCTGGCGCCCGGACCGGCGGCGGACTGGCCGCTGCGCTGGACGGCGCGGGCGGCGGTCGTAGGGTGGGACGGCTGCCGAGCCGCCGAGGGGGGTGCGTGGAGACCGAGGTGACCGTGACGCTCGAGGAGCGGGTGCGAGACCTCGTGGAGGCCCGCGCCGGGCAGCCGGGTCCGCTGCTCGAGGTGCTCCACGACGTGCAGGCCGAGCTGGGATGGATCGACCCGGCCGCCGTGCCGGTGATCGCCGATGCCCTCAACCTGTCGCGGGCTGAGGTGCACGGTGTGGTCACCTTCTACAAGGACCTCCGGCGCTCGCCCCCGGCCCCCACGACCGTGCAGGTGTGCCGAGCCGAGGCCTGCCAGGCCAACGGGTCCGAGGCGCTGGTGGCCCACGCCGAGCAGCGGCTCGGGGTGGCGGTGGGGGAGCGGACGGCCGACGGCACCGTCGACCTCCAGGAGGTGTTCTGCCTCGGCCTGTGCGGCATCGGGCCGTCGGTGCGGCTGGGCGACCAGGTGGTGGCCCACGTGGACCCCGCCCACCTCGACGCGCTGCTCGACGGCGAGCTCGCCCGTCCCACCCGCCGCGCTGGCCAGAGGGTCCTGGGGGAGACCTGGACGGTGTTCGTGCCGGGCGATGCCGCCGCCGGCTCCCTCGGCGCCGACGAGGTGGCCGATGCCATCGCGCTGGAGGTCGAGGCCCGCGCCCTCGACGTCAGGATCGTGCGCAACGGGTCGCGCGGGATGCACTGGCTGGAGCCGCTGGTGGAGGTGGCCGGCGCCGACGGCGTCCGCCACGCCTACGGGCCGGTGGCGATCAGCGACGTGGGTGCCGTGCTCGACCATGCGGTCGGCCACTCGGGGGCCACGGCGCTGGCCCTCGGCCCCACCGAGGAGCTCCCGTGGCTGCGCGACCAGACCCGCCTCACCTTCGCACGCGTCGGCGTCGTCGACCCCCGCTCGGCCGACGACTTCCTGGCCCAGGGCGGCATGGCCGGCCTGCAGGTGGCCCTCGGGCTGCCGTCGGCCGAGGTGGTGGCGCAGGTGACGGCCTCGGGGCTGCGCGGCCGGGGCGGGGCCGGGTTCCCCACCGGGGTGAAGTGGCAGACCGTGCTCGACACCCAGAGCGAGGTGAAGTTCATCTGCGCCAACGCTGATGAGGGCGACAGCGGCACCTTCGCCGACCGCATGCTGCTGGAGGGCGACCCGTTCACCCTGCTGGAGGGCATGGCCATCGCCGGCCACGCCGTCGGCGCCACCGAGGGCTTCGTCTACGTCCGCTCGGAGTACCCCGACGCCATCGCCGTGCTGCGCGACGCCATCGAGATCGCCTACTCCCGCGGGTGGCTGGGCGAGCGCATCCTCGGGAGCGACGTGCGCTTCGAGGTGACGCTGCGGGTGGGGGCCGGCGCCTACATCTGCGGCGAGGAGACCTCGATGCTCAACAGCCTCGAGGGTCGCCGCGGCGAGGTGCGGGCCAAGCCACCGCTGCCCGCCATCGAAGGCCTGTTCGGCAGGCCCACCGTGGTGAACAACGTGCTCTCCCTGGCCACCGTGCCCTGGGTGCTGGCCCACGGTGCCGAGACCTACGCCGCCCTCGGCCACGACCGCTCCACGGGCACCCAGGTGGTGCAGCTGGCCGGCAACGTCGCCCGGTCCGGCATCGTGGAGACCCCCTTCGGCATCTCCCTGGGCGACCTGGTGCACACCTGGGGCGGAGGCACCCGCAGCGGCCGGCCCATCGGCGCCGTGCAGGTGGGCGGCCCGCTCGGCGCCTACCTGCCACCCGATGCGCTCGACCTGCCCTACGACTACGAGGCCTTCGCGGCCGCCGGAGCCATGGTCGGCCACGGGGGCATCGTGGTGTTCGACGACACCTTCGACGCCGCCGCCCAGGCCCGCTTCGCCATGCGCTTCTGCGCCGAGGAGAGCTGCGGCAAGTGCACTCCGTGCCGGGTGGGCTCGGTGCGCGGCGTGGAGGTGCTCGACCGGATCATCGCCGGGAAGGACCGCTCGGCCAACCTCGTGCTGCTCGAGGACCTCTGCGAGGTGCTGGCCGACGGGTCGCTGTGCGCCATGGGCGGCCTCACCCCGAGCCCGGTGCGCAGCGCGGTGCGCCACTTCCCCGACCACTTCGATCGGGAGGCGAGCGATGCCGCTGCTCCCTGAGCCAGATCTCGGCACCCCGGCCCGTCCCGGCCCGGCGGATGTCGAGGTGGTGATCGACGGTCAGCCGGTGGCCGTGGCTGCCGGCACCTCGGTGCTGCGGGCCGCCGCCGTGGCCGGCGTCGACATCCCGAAGCTGTGCGCCACCGACTCGCTGGAGGCCTTCGGCTCGTGCCGGATGTGCCTGGTGCAGGTCGACGGCCGCAAGGGCACCCCGGCCTCCTGCACCACACCCGTGGAGCCCGGGATGGTCGTGCGCACGCAGACCGATCGCCTGGAGCGGCTGCGCAAGGGGGTGATGGAGCTCTACATCTCCGACCACCCGCTCGACTGCCTCACCTGCTCCGACAACGGCGACTGCGAGCTGCAGGACGTCGCCGGGGCGGTGGGCCTGCGCGACGTGCGCTACGGCTACGCCGGCGAGAACCACCTCCACGACGCCCCCGACCTCAGCAGCCCCTACTTCGACTACGACCCCAGCAAGTGCATCGTGTGCTCCCGGTGCGTGCGGGCCTGCGACGAGGTGCAGGGCACGTTCGCCCTCACCATCGAAGGACGGGGCTTCGGCTCCCGCGTGGCGGCCAGCGCCGGTGAGAGCTTCTTCGACTCCGAGTGCGTGAGCTGCGGAGCCTGCGTGCAGGCCTGCCCCACCGCCACCCTGCAGGAGCGGTCGGTGGTGGAGCTGGGCGTGCCGAAGCGCACGGTGCAGACCACCTGCGCCTACTGCGGCGTCGGCTGCTCCTTCAAGGCGGAGCTGCGGGGCGACGAGGTGGTGCGCATGGTGCCCGACAAGGCCGGCGGGGCCAACGCGGGCCACTCCTGCGTGAAGGGCCGCTTCGCCTGGGGCTACGCCACCCACCAGGAGCGGGTGCTGCAGCCGATGGTGCGGTCGTCGATCCACGACGACTGGCAGGCGGTGTCCTGGGACGAGGCCATCGCCCACACGGTCGAGCGCTTCCAGGCCATCCAGGCCCAGCACGGTGTGACCTCGATCGGCGGCATCACGTCGTCGCGCTGCACCAACGAGGAGGTCTTCGTCGTCCAGAAGATGGTGCGGGCCGCCTTCGGCAACAACAACGTCGACACCTGCGCCCGCGTGTGCCACTCGCCGACGGGCTACGGCCTGAAGCAGACCTTCGGCACGTCGGCCGGCACGCAGGACTTCGCCTCGGTGGCCGAGGCCGACGTGATCGTGGTGATCGGCGCCAACCCCACCGACGGCCACCCGGTGTTCGCCTCCCGCATGAAGCGCCGGCTGCGCCAGGGCGCGCGGCTGGTGGTGGTCGACCCTCGCCGCATCGACCTCGTGCGCACGCCCCACGTGGAGGCGGCCCACCACCTGCAGCTCACCCCCGGCACCAACGTGGCCGTCGTCAACGCCCTGGCCCACGTGACGGTCACCGAGGAGCTCGTCGACGCCGCCTTCGTGGCCGACCGCTGCGAGGGCTTCGCCGACTGGGCGGAGTTCATCGCCCGGCCCGAGCACAGCCCCGAGGCCGTCGAGGCCGTCACCGGGGTACCGGCCGCTGAGCTGCGGGCTGCGGCCCGGCTCTACGCCAGCGCCGGGAACGGCGCCATCTACTACGGGCTCGGCGTCACCGAGCACAGCCAGGGCTCCACCATGGTGATGGCCATGGCCAACCTGGCCATGGCCACCGGCAACATCGGTCGGCCCGGTGTGGGGGTGAACCCGCTGCGGGGCCAGAACAACGTGCAGGGGTCCTGCGACATGGGCTCCTTCCCCCACGAGCTGCCCGGCTACCGCCACGTGTCCGACGACGCAGTGCGCCAGCAGTTCGAGGCGCTGTGGGGAGGCGAGCTCCTCGCCGAGCCCGGCCTGCGCATCCCCAACATGTTCGACGCCGCCCTCGACGGCACGTTCCGCGGCCTGTTCGTGCAGGGCGAGGACCTGGCCCAGTCCGACCCCAACACCCAGCACGTCCAGGCCGCCCTGGCCGCCATGGACCTCGTGGTGGTGCAGGACCTCTTCCTCAACGAGACCGCCCGCTTCGCCCACGTGTTCCTGCCCGGCACGTCGTTCCTCGAGAAGGACGGCACCTTCACCAACGCCGAGCGACGCATCAACCGGGTGCGGCCGGTGATGCCCCCGAAGACGGGCAAGCACGAGTGGGAGGTGGCGGGCGAGATCGCGGCCGGGCTGGGCCACCCGTTCGGCTACGAGCACCCTTGCGAGATCATGGACGAGATCGCCTCCCTCGTCCCCACCTTCGCCGGGGTGTCGTTCGACGCCCTCGACCGGGCCGGCAGCCTCCAGTGGCCCTGCAACGATGCCGCCCCCGACGGCACGCCGATCATGCACGTGGACCGGTTCGTGCGCGGCCAGGGCCGCTTCGTGGTGACGCCCTACGTCGCCACCGAGGAGCGCACCACCCGCCGGTTCCCACTGCTGCTCACCACCGGGCGCATCCTGAGCCAGTACAACGTGGGCGCCCAGACCCGGCGCACGGCCAACGTGGCGTGGCACCCCGAGGACGTGCTGGAGATCCACCCGGCCGACGCCGAGCTGCGCGGCATCCGCGACGGCGACTGGGTGACGCTGGCCAGCCGGGTGGGGGAGACGGGCCTGCACGCCCGGCTCAGCGATCGTCAGCCGCCCGGGGTCGTCTACACCACCTTCCACCACCCGGTGACGGGGGCCAACGTGGTCACCACCGAGCACGCCGACTGGGCCACCGACTGCCCGGAGTACAAGGTCACCGCCGTGCAGGTCACCGTGAACGAGCGGTCGCGCCCGCCTGCCGCGCTGGCCGACTGATGGACAGCGCCGCCCGTACGGAGCCGGCCACCCCCGCGGTGGTGCGCCGGGCCAACGACATCGCTCGCCAGCAGGCCCACTGGTCCGACGAGGAGGCGGCCGAGGCCGTCCTCACTCACCTCCGCACGTTCTGGGCTCCCGCCATGCGCGCGGCGCTGGCGTCCGCCGTGGACACGAGCGCCGGCGCCGACCTGCTCCCGGGGGCGGCCGCCGCCGCCCGCCAGCTGGGCGCCTGACGCCCGCGCCGGTGGGGGGCGCCTCTGCCCGCCACCCGTCCGGGCGGGTCTCAACCCAGGGGGTCAGGCCAGGCGGTCGATGAGCACGATGGTGCTCCGGGGGCCGACCGTGATGGCGTCGCCCACCGCGGTGTCCTCCTCGTGGCTGCCCGAGGTGTCGAGCACGACCTCCCAGTTCGAGCCCCACTCGGCCGGGAGCGTCCACTCGATCGGCTCGTGGTAGGCGCTCAGCAGCAGCAGGAAGGAGTCGTCGACCACCGACTGCCCACGCGGGTCCTTGTGGGTGATGCTCTCGCCGTTGATGAACAGTCCCACGCTGCGGGAGTGCCCGACCTCCCAGTCATCGTCGGTCATCTCGGTGCCGTCGGGCTTGCACCAGCCCAGGTCGACGGTGCCGCGGATGGGCCGGCCCTGGAAGTAGCGGCGCCGCCGGAAGGTGGGGTGGTCGTGGCGCAGCGCGATGAGCCGCTGGGTGAAGGCCAGCAGGTCGTCGTCGAGGTGGTCCCAGTCGAGCCAGGAGATCTCGTTGTCCTGGCAGTAGGCGTTGTTGTTGCCGCCTTGGGTGCGGCCCAGCTCGTCGCCGGCCACCAGCATCGGCACCCCCTGGGAGAGCAGGAGGGTGGTGAGCAGGTTGCGCTGCTGGGAGTCCCGGCAGGCCAGCACGGCGGGATCGTCGGTGTCGCCCTCCACCCCGCAGTTCCACGACCGGTTGGTGCTCTCGCCATCGGCGTTGTCCTCGCCGTTGGCCTCGTTGTGCTTGTCGTTGTACGAGACGAGGTCGCGCAAGGTGAAGCCGTCGTGGGCCGTGATGAAGTTCACGCTGGCCACGGGGCGCCGGGCGTCGGCCTGGTAGAGGTCGGAGCTGCCGGTGAGCCGGGAGGCCAGCTCTCCCACCGTGCCGGGCTCGCCCCGCCAGAAGTCGCGCACGGAGTCGCGGTACTTGCCGTTCCACTCGCTCCACTGGGCCGGGAAGTTGCCTACCTGGTAGCCGCCCTCGCCCACGTCCCATGGCTCGGCGATGAGCTTCACCTGGCTCACGACGGGGTCCTGGTGGATGAGGTCGAAGAAGGCGGACAGGCGGTCGACCTCGTGGAACTGGCGGGCCAGGGTGGAGGCCAGGTCGAAGCGGAAGCCGTCCACGTGCATCTCCGTCACCCAGTAGCGCAGCGAGTCCATGATCAGCTGCAGCGTGTGCGGGTGGGCCATGTTGAGGCTGTTCCCGGTGCCGGTGGTGTCGTAGTAGAAGGCCGGTTCCCCTGGCACGAGGCGGTAGTAGGCGGCGTTGTCGATGCCACGCAGCGACAGGGTGGGGCCGAGGTGGTTGCCTTCGGCGGTGTGGTTGTAGACGACGTCGAGGATCACCTCGATGTCGGCGTCGTGGAGGGCCCGCACCATGGCCTTGAACTCGGTGACCTGCTCGCCCCGCTGCCCGTTGGCGGCGTACTCGTTGTGGGGGGCGAAGAAGCCGATCGAGTTGTAGCCCCAGTAGTTGCGCAGGCCCTTGTCGACGAGGTGGGCGTCGTGCACGAACTGGTGCACCGGGAGCAGCTCCACCGTGGTGACGCCCAGCTCGGTGAGGTGCTCGATGGCCGCCGGGTGGGCCAGGCCGCCGTAGGTGCCCCGCAGTCCCTCCGGGATGCCCGGGTGGCGGGCGGTGAAGCCCTTCACGTGCAGCTCGTAGATGATCGACTCGTGCAGGGGGCGGTCGGGGCGGCGGTCGCTGGCCCAGTCGAAGTAGGGGTTGTGCACCACGCCCTTGGCCATGTGGGCGGCGCTGTCGTCGTGGTTGGGCTCGCCGGGCGCGTCGAGGTCGTAGGCGAAGGAGGTGCGGTGGGGCGTCATGGTGCCCTCCACGGCCTTGGCGTAGGGGTCGAGCAGCAGCTTGCTGCTGTTGCCCCGCTGGCCTTCCTCCGGTGCCCAGGGACCGTGCACGCGGTAGCCGTAGCGCTGCCCCGGCCCGATGTTGGGCAGGTAGCCGTGCCAGCAGAAGGCGTCGACCTCCTCCAGGCGGATGCGCTGCTCCGCGCCGTCGTCGTCGAACAGGCACAGCTCCACCCGCTCCGCCACCTCGGAGAAGAGGGAGAAGTTGGTGCCGGCACCGTCGTAGGTGGCTCCGAGCGGGTAGCTCCGCCCAGGCCAGACCTCGGCGTCGTGCATGTGTCCGTTCTCCATCTCGCTCACCCAGCGCCGACCAGCGCGACGACGACGCTATCCACCGGGAGCACCATCTCTGGTCCGTCGACCATGATCGCCGGCTCTGAGGCGGCCAACACGTCCAGGCCGTCGACGTCGGGGACCACTCGCTCGCCGTTGCCGAGGTTGGCCCACACCCGCACCTGGCCCCGCTCGATGCCGATGAGGCCGTTGCGGTGGGTGGCGGTGGTGGTGCAGCGCTCGTCGAAGAGGTCGGTGAGCGTGCGCCGCAGGCCCACGAGGGTGCGGTGCCAGGCCAGCACGTCAGCGTGGGGCGAGCGGTCGAGCTCCGACCAGTCGAGCTGGGAGCGTCGGAAGGTGTCGGGGTCCTGGGGGTCGGGCACCTGGTCGGGATCCCAGCCGAAGTACCCGAACTCGGCCTTGCGGCCCAGGCTCACCGCCCGTCCCAGCTCCGGGTCCTCGTGGCTGGTGAAGTACTGGAACGGTGTGGCGGCCCCCCACTCCTCGCCCTGGAACAGCATGGGGGTGAACGGCGAGGTGAGCAGGAGGGCGGCGGCCACCTTGGTGCGGCCGACCGACATGAGCGCGCTGCTGCGCTCCCCTTCGGCCCGGTTGCCGACCTGGTCGTGGTTCTGCGTGCTCACCACGAAGCGGGCGCCGGGGAGCCCGGTGGGCGGGCGGCCGTGCACCCGCTGGCGGTGCTCAGACCAGGCGCCGTCGTACACCCAGGCCTGCTCGAGGGCCTTGGTGAGCTGGTCGAGCGACCCGAAGTCCTCGTAGTAGCCCTCCCGCTCCCCGGTGAGCACCGCGTGCAGGGCGTGGTGCCAATCGTCGGCCCAGGCGGCGTGGAGGCCGAGGCCGCCGGCCTCCCGGCTGCGCACCACGAGGGGGTCGTTGCGGTCGCTCTCGGCGATCACGAACAGCGGGCGGCGCACGCCCGCCGACAGCGCCTCGACGGCCAGCACGATGTCCTCGAGCACGTGGGTGGCCGAGTCGTCGGTGATGGCGTGCACGGCGTCGAGGCGGAGGCCGTCGCAGTGGAAGCGCTCCAGCCAGTGCAGGGCGTTGTCGACCATGAAGCGGCGCACCTCGACGCTGCCGGGGCCATCGAAGTTCACGGCGTCGCCCCACAGCGTCTGGTGGCGCTCGCTGAAGTAGGGCCCGAACTCGGCCAGGAAGTTCCCGGCGGGGCCGAGGTGGTTGTACACGGCGTCGATGACCACGCCGATGCCTGCGGCGTGGCAGGCGTCGACCAGGCGCTGCAGCCCCTCGGGGCCGCCGTAGGCGTGGTGGGGAGCGAAGAGGTCGACGCCGTCGTAGCCCCAGCCGCAGTCGCCGGAGAACTCGGCCACCGGCAGGAGCTCGATGGCGTCGACGCCGAGGTCGACGAGGTGCGGGAGGCGTTCGATGGCGGCGTCGAAGGTGCCAGCAGGGGTGAAGGTGCCCACGTGGAGCTCGTAGAGCACGGCTCCGGGCAGCGTGACGCCCCGCCACCCCTCGTCGGTCCAGACGAAGCCCTCGTGGTCGACCACGGCCGAGAGGCCCTCGACACCGTCGGGCTGGTGCATCGAGCGCGGGTCGGGGCGGGCAGGGCCGCCGTCGAGCGAGTAGCCGTAGCGGGTGCCGGACCCGGCGTCGTCGACCTCCAGGGCCCACCAGCCGCCGTCTTCGGGCTGCATGGCCAGCCGGCGGTCGTCGCCCAGCACGAGGTCGACCTGGGCCGGGCGCGGCGCCCACACCTCGAAGCGGTGCATCAGGACCTGCCCTCGCTGGTGGGGCGGCCGAGGACAGCCACGGGGAACGCCTCCAGGAGCTCGGCCACGGGTGTGGCACCACCTGGCAGCTGCCTCCCGGAGAGGACGTCGATCCAGGGGCCGGGCGGCACCTCGACGGCCGTGTCGCCCCAGCCGTCGCCGTCACGACCGAGGAGGCAGCGGGGCACCGCGACGACGAGGTCTCCCCGTTCGAAGGCCACCACATGCCGTGCGCCCGCCCCGGTGGCGGTGAGGCCCTGGTAGTGCTGGCCGCGGTAGACGGCAGGGTGGGCTCGGCGGTGCTGCAGCAGGCGGTGGGTGAGCCACAGCTTCGAGCCGCCCTCCTCGTGGCTGGCCATGGCGACGGCCGGGTCGGCGTGCTGGAGCTCGGCCAGGAGCTCCCCCCGGCGGCCGTGGTCGACGGGGCGGCGGTTGTCGGGGTCGACCAGGCTGAGATCCCAGAGCTCGCTGCCCTGGTAGAGGTCGGGCACGCCGGGACTGGTGAGCAGCAGGGTGGTGAGGGCCAGCGACGTGGTGCGACCCGCGGTCACCACGTTCGACTCCTCGAGGAAGCGCTCGAGGTCGGCCACGAAGGCTCGGTCGTCGGTCACGGCGGCCACGAAGGCGGCCAGCGCGGTGTCGTAGGCGGGGTCGGGCTCCGTCCACGAGGTGTGCACCTTGGCCTCGTTGGCTGCCTTGGCCATGAAGGCCTGGAGGCGGTCGGCTGCGATGGGCCAGGCGCCCACCAGGGTCTGGTACAGCAGGTACTCGGCGTTTCGGTCGGGCTCGCAGGTGCCCCAGTGGCGCTCGTTGAGCGCCACCCACCGGGTGACGGCCCTCGCCCACGCCTGCGGGACCTCGGACAGCGCGTCGATCCGGGCCCGCACGTCGGCGCTGCGCTTGGTGTCGTGGGTGGAGAGCGTGAGCATGGTGGCGGGCCAGGACGCGGCGATGCGCTCGTTGTGGCGGTGGAAGGCGTCGGGTGACGTGCCGAAGGTGGCCGGGTGGCCGCCCACCTCGTTGAGCGAGACGAGGCGGTGGTAGCGGTAGAAGGCCGTGTCCTCGATGCCCTTGGCCATGGCGGGGGCGGTGAGCTGCTGGAACCGCACCGCCAGCTCCGTCTCCGCCGCTCCCGGCTCCTCCAGGAGGAGGATGCGACCGAGGAGGGTCAGCAGCTCGGCGTCGAGCTCAGGGCGCCGCTCGGCGGCCACTGTGAGGGCCTCCTCGACCTGGCGACGGTCGGTGGCCGAGGGGGTCTGACCAGGCACCACATAGGAGCGGTACACGGGGAAGGCCACAGCCACCTCGCGCAGCGCCTCCCGCAGCGCACGGCGGGTGTGGTCGCGGTGCCGGCGCCGTGGACGGCAGGCCTCCTCGAGGAGGTCGACCAGCCGCTCCGCCTCCGAGGCCAGCTCGCGGGCCACCACGCGGTGCTGTGACTCGACAGCCACCTCCTCGAAGGTGGCGTCGAGGCCGGAGACCTGCTGGTAGAGGGCCGTGAGCGCTTCCTCGTGGCGGTCGTCGACGAAGAGCCCGTTGGCCAGGACGGCGAAGTCGTACCCCGACGTGCCGGCCACGGGCCAGGCGGGGAGCTCCTCCCCGACGTCGAGGATCTTCTCCACCGCGATGTAGGCGTCGGGGGCGGCCGCGACCAGGCGGGCCAGGTAGCCCGCCGGGTCGCGGAGGCCGTCGATGTGGTCGATGCGCAGGCCGGTGGCGGTGTCCTCGGCCAGTCGGTCGAGCAGCAGGTGGTGGGTGTCGTGGAACACCTGGGGGTCCTCCACCCGGAGCCCGACGAGGCTCGTGATGTCGAAGAAGCGCCGGTAGTCGAGCTCCTCGCTCGCCGTGCGCCAGTGGGCCAACCGGTAGTTCTGGCGGTCGAGGAGCCCGTCGAGCCGGTCGGCGTCGGCCGCCACGGCCGCCGTCTCGGCCTGCACGGCATCGGCGACCATGTGATCGCGAGCCAGGAGGTCGGCCAGGCGCCGGCGCAGCTCCTCCTTGCGCTGGTGGCGCTCGGCGCGGGCGGCGGGGTCGGGGTCGGCGGCGTGGGGGAGGGCGCCCAGGTCGAGGGCGAGGTGCTCGAGCCCCATGGAGCCGACCCGCTCGGCGGCGGCCCGCAGCAGCTCGTCGGTGCTGCGCGGCGAGATGGGCAGCTCGTGATCGTGGTGGGTCACGCGCATGGAGCCGTCGGTCCAGCGCAGGTCCAGCGCGCCGGCCTCCAGCGCCCGGCCGTAGTGGTCGTCGAGCACCGGCATGAGCACCGAGGGGTCGTCGCCCCAGTCGATGTCGAAGTGCCCGGCCCAGCGGCTGGCCGGGCCGTCCTCCAGCACGTCCCACCACCAGCGGTTGGCCGATCCGGCCAGGGCCATGTGGTTGGGGACGGTGTCGATCACCAGCCCCAGCTCGTGGCGCTGGAGGGCATCGACCAGGCGCTGGTAGCCCTCCGCACCGCCGAGGTCGTCGTCGAGGCGGTCGTGGTCGACCACGTCGTAGCCGTGGGGGCTCCCGGGCACCGAGGCCAGGATCGGCGAGGCGTACAGGTGGCTCACGCCCAGTGCAGCCAGCTGCGGCACCAGTCGCGCCGCATCGTCGAAGGTCAGCTCCCGGCGGAGCTGGAGGCGGTAGGTGGCGAGGGGAGCGGTGCGGGCCGCGAGAAGAAGGGGCATCGAGGAAGACGACGGGGAAGCGTCAGGAACAGCGTAGGGAGGATTCGCCCCGCTCCCAGGCGGCCAGCACGTGAGCGGCGAAGCGGCCCTCCAGCGCGCCGAGGGCGCGTGCCCCGTAGAGCACCTCGCCACCGAGCTCCGGCTCGTCCTCCACCAGGGGCACCACCATGTCGTCGAGGGCGATGTGCCGGTGCTCGGCGTCGGCGATCACGTGCTCGTCGTAGAAGCGGGTGGCGCGATCGCCGAGGCCGAGGCGGCGCAGCGCAGCGGCATAGCAGCCCATCGGGCCGACGGAGCACATCTCGAAGAGGGCCAGGTGGCCCACCAAGGCGCCGCGCCACCGACGGTGCAGTCCGAACAGCGAGATCAGGTTGCAGGTGGTGAGGGTCACGGCGGGCACGGAGTCGAGCAGCGCCCCGTAGCGGTGGTCGAGACCGAGCTCGTCCATGGTGTCGGCGAACATCGTGGCGTGGACGTCGGCGGGCACGCCGTCGCCGTACTCGTCGCTCTGGATGGCCACCATGGCCGCCTTGGCTCGACCGGTGATCCGGGGGATGGCCCAGGTGTGGGCGTCGGCCTCCTTCAGCTGGTAGGCCGATCGGTGCACGGCCAGCTCACGCACCTGGGCGAGGGTGCCCGTCCGCTCCACGGTGGCCGACAGCGAGGGAGCGTCCCCCGGTGCGGCCATGGCCAGCAGCTCGGCCCGGACGGCGGCCGGCCCCAGGCCCACGGGCGGGAGGCCCATGAGGTCGATCAGGGCTTCCTCGAAGTCGCGCTCGAGGCGGCGTCGCTCGGCCAGCAGGGTGGGCTCCCACTCCCACGCATCATCGACGCCGGGCAAGCCTCGGTAGTGGAGCTCGTAGCAGAGGTAGAGGGCCAGCGCGCTGTCCTCGCCGGTGAGCGGGTCGTCGACGGCGTCGGGAAGGGGAGCGAGCGGGTGGACGGGACGCACGAGATGGGCCAGCAGGTGCTCCGAGCGGGGCCCCCGCGGAGTGGGCAGGGCGACGGGACGGAGCGCGGTGGGGTGCAGGTCCGATCCCGGCCGGGGGAGGAGCGTGGTCACCCGCAGGCCCTACCCCCTGCGGACCGGGCCCAATCCGGTCGATTCGACCCGGGGGTGGCGGCGGACGAAGCGGTCGCGGGTCATGATTGTGGCGACGGGCGGCTGGGTAAGGTGCGGCCCGGAGGCCCAGACCACGCCACCACCGGGACCACACCGCCATGACCGAGCCGACGGGAGAGGACGGAGCGGGGACGCTCGCCGCCATCGACCTGCCCGCGGATGCCTCGAGCCCGGCCTCCGCTCGAGAGTTCGTCCGCTCGGTGCTGGGCCGCTGGGAGTGCGACCACCTGGTCGACACGGCGCTGCTCATCGCCTCCGAGCTGGTCACCAACGCCATCGTGCACGCCCGCTCACCGCTGCGGCTCCAGCTCCGCCTCACCCGCGACGTGGTGCGCATCGAGGTGGCCGACGAGGGCCACGGCACCCCGGAGCCTCGCGAGCCCGACCGCGACCGGCCCGGAGGCCGCGGCCTGCCGATCATCGAGGCCCTGTCGATCGACTGGGGCATGTCCCCCACCACGGCCGGCAAGGTCGTGTGGGCCGACCTCGCCAGCTGAGCTGGTCAGCGGCGCCAGCGGCGCACCGCGAGGAAGCCTCCGGTCGCCCCGAGGGCCAGGCCCAGCAGCACCGCCACCACCGGCAGCCCGCCGCTTTCCTCGTCGTCGTCGACCGTGTCGTCGTCGACCTCCATCGCCTCGGTGGTTGTCGAAGCGACGTCATCGGCTCCGGCGGTGGTCGTGGTGGCCGGCTCCTCGGCACCGCCATCGATGTCGACCACCTCCAGGAGGAGCTCCCGTCCGGGGGCATCGGCGGGCACGTCGTCGATGGTGGCGGCCGCCGGTGACCCCGGCGGCAGCACGAGCACGCGCGGGGCCGGGTAGTCGGCGTCGGGGTCGCCGGCGATCCAGGCCAGCTCGGCGCCACCGTCGCACTCCTGCACGAACGGGAAGGTGAGGAGCTCGCCGACGGCATCGGGGGTGGTGAAGGTGACCGGGAAGGCGCCGGGCTCGTCGTCGGGCAGGAGGCCGCCGCTCCAGGTGACGACCGATCGCCCCTCGCCGTCGGACTCCGAGGCGGCGCTCCAGCCGTCGACCGGCTCGGCGATGGCGTCGGGCACGGGGATGCGGGCGCTGACCTGGATCGTGGGAGCGCCGTCGCAGCCGTGGGTGGGTCGCAGCGTGAGGGTGACCTCTTCCCCGGCCGGGAGGGCCACCGCATCGGGCTCGGTGTGGGCGGCCGCTGCGGTGGCCGCGAGCACGAGGGCCAGCGCACCGAGGGCGAAGGACAGGACCGGGGTTCGGATGGCGTGGCGCACGGTGAGGTTGTCGTCGCGGCAGCAGGGCTGGTTCCCGGTGGGCTGGTGCACTGCGGCCGGTCAGTCGACCAGGGCGGGCTCGTGGTCGTCGGCGAGGTCGCTCGGGACCTCCCCGGCCGCCCCGGCCAGGACCGGCTCGTCGATGGTCGCGATGGGGCGGGGGAGCAGGCGCCACGACGCGATGGCAGCCACCGCAACGGTGATCGAGCCGACCACGGCGGCCACGCTGAGGCCGTCGACGAAGGCCTGCTTGGCCGCCTCGATCAGCGCGAGGCCTTCGGCACCGAGCCGCTCACCCACGTTGAAGGCGCCCACGAGGCCGCTGTTGGCGATGCCCTGGTCGACGGCCGACAACCCCTGCAGCGCGGGAGTCAGCGAGGCCCCGTAGTTCGACGTGACGACGGAGCCCAGCACCGCCACGCCGAGGGCGCCGCCGAGCTCACGGGTGGTGTCGTTCATGGCCGAGCCCACGCCCGCCTGCCGGAGCGGCACCGCCGACATGATCAGCGTGGTGAGCGGGGTCATGGTGAGGACCATGCCGAGGGCCAGGAACAGGATGGGGCCGTAGACCCACCAGATGGCGGTGTCCACACCCACCTGGGAGAAGAGCAGCAGCCCGGTGGCCACCGAGAGCAGCCCGGCCGGCACCACCCGCGCCGCCGTGAACCGGTCGACCAGCTTGGGCACCTGGGGCGACAGGCCCATCATCACGAAGGCCATCGGCAGCTGGAACAGCCCGGACTCGAGGGCCGAGTAGCCCAGCACCAGCTGGAAGTACTGGGCCACCAGGAAGAACGTGCCGAACATGGCGAAGAAGATCAGCGTCATGCCGCCGGAGGCCACGCTGAAGCGGCGGTCGCGGAAGAGGCGCAGGTCGAGCATCGGGTGCTCGGTGCGCAGCTCCCGCACCACGAAGAGGCCGAGGGCGACGAGGGCCACGGCGAAGATGGTGAGGCTCGACGAGCTGGTCCAGCCGTGCAGCGGGCCCTCGATGATCCCGTACACCAGGGCCCCGAGCCCCACGATCGAGAGCAGCGCACCGGGGAGGTCGAGCGGCGGCTGCTCGGGGTCGCGGGAGGTGGGGACGAGGACCCGCCCCGCCACCAGGGCGCCGATGATGACGGGCACGTTCACCAGGAAGACGGAGCCCCACCAGAAGTGCTCGAGCAGGAACCCGGAGGCCACCGGGCCCACCGCCGCGCCGCCACCGGCGATGCCGGCCCACACCGCGATGGCTCGGGCGCGCTCGTGGGCGGGGAAGACGTTGGTGAGGATCGACAGCGTGGCCGGCATCACGAAGGCGGCGGCCAGCCCCATCAGGGCGCGGGCGCCGATCACCATGCTCGACGTGGTGGAGAGGGCGGCCAGGCTGGTGCCGAGGAGGAAGAGCACCAGCCCGGCCTGGAGCGCCCCCTTGCGGCCGAAGCGGTCGCCGAGGGTGCCGGCCGTGAAGAGCATCCCGGCGAACACCAGGGCGTAGGAGTCGACCATCCACTGCAGGTCGGTGGTGGAGGCGTCGAGGTCGCGGGCCAGCCGGGGGAGGGCCACGTTCAGCGCCGTGTTGCCGATGATGACGATCATCAGGCTGATGCACAGCACCACCAGGATGGGCTTGCGGCGGGCGTAGACCGCAGGGTCGATGTCGTGGTGGGTGTCGTGCACGGGTGCTCCAGATCCTTGTAACGCTACGAGAGAGTGTCGTAACGCTACGGGCACAGTTCCTCGATGTGCTAGCGCTTTGGTGGTGTCGTTGGTCACACGGATGGGCGCGCTGTCGGGGTTTCGCTACGATGCGTACCCATGGCCCGGCCCCGGAGCGAAGCAGCTCGTCAGGCCGCCCTGCACGCCGCCCTCGACCTCGTGGTCACCCACGGCGTCGAGGGCGTCACCTTCGACGACGTGGCCGCCCGCTCAGGCGTGGCCAAGACCACCCTCTACCGCCACTTCGGCTCGAAGCAGGCCATGGTGGTGGCCGCCGCCGGTGCTTGCTTCGTGGAGGTCCCCACCCCCGACACCGGCGACCTCCTCACCGACCTGCGCACCTTCTTCGACCGCTCGAAGGCCGAGGACGAGGAGCGCCGGGTGCCCGACATCATCCCGGCCCTGCTGGCGGCCAGCGACCGCGACCCCGACCTGCACGCGCTCCTCCTGGCCATGCTGGAGGAGCGGCGCCGTCCGATCCGCACCGTGCTCCAGCTGGCCCAGCTGCGCGGCGAGATCGACCGCCAGCTCGACCTCGACGTGGCCCTCGCCCTGCTCATCGGCCCCTTCACCCAGCGGCGCATGGTCGACCGGCTGGAGATCACCCCCGAGTTCTCCCACGCCGTGCTCGAGCAGGTCGTAGGCGGCCTCCGGGCCGCGGCCGGTCGCGCCGCCGTCTGAGCCCTCGCCGCGCCCCGGCTGCTAGACGGTGGCCCATGGAGATCACCGCTTTGGTCCTTCGCTCCTGCGTGCAGCCCGTGCTCCTGCCCCGATGAGCGGCACCTACGCCCGCCTCGTCAACCGGTTCTCGGCCACCCGTGCGGGGTCGTGGACGGTGAAGCACGTCGCCGCCAAGGTCGACCCGGTGCTGTTCCGGTGGAGCAACGGCCGGTGCACCTCCACCGGCCGACCGACGCTGCCCATGCTGGCCCTCACCACCACCGGGGCGAAGAGCGGCCAGCCGCGCACCGTGCAGCTGGCCTTCCACCGCGATGACGACGACCTGCTGGTGGTGGCCAGCGCCATGGGCCAGGAGCGGCACCCGGCCTGGCGCTACAACCTCGATGCCCATCCCGAGGTGCGGGTGCTCGTGCGCGGCGAGGAGTTCGACGCGGTGGCCACCGTGCTCACGCCCGAGGAGAAGGCCGCCCGCTGGGACGCCATCGCCATCACCATCCCTCAGATGCGCACCTACGAGCAGCGCACCGATCGGGAGATCCGGGTGTACCGGCTGCGTCGGGCGCAGGGCTAGGACGAGAGGTAGCCCAGCTCGAAGCGGGGCAGGACGAGGTCGGCCACCCGCTCCGCCTCGTCGTCGAGGGGGTAGCCCGAGAGGATGAACGACTCGATGCCGAGGGCGGCGTAGGCCCGCAGCTTGGCCTCCACCTGGTCGGGGCTGCCCGTGATGGCGGCGCCCACGCCGCTGCGGGCCACGCCGATCCCGGTCCAGAGCGCCTCCTCCACGAAGCCGTCGGCTCCGGCTGCGCCACGCAGGGCGTCCTGGCGCCGGACCCCCTCGGAGGCATGGTCGTGGCTGCTCTCCTTGAGGCGCCGGCCCACGTCGGGGTCGAGCTCGCTCACCAGCTCGGCGGCGGCCGCCCGCGCCTCGCCCTCGGTCTCGCGCACCAGCACGTGGGTGCGCAGGCCGAAGCGCAGGGTGCGGCCGTGCTGCGCGGCCCGAGCCTGCAGGTCGGCCACCAGGGCGGCGGTGGCGTCGAGGGTCTCGACCCACATCAGGTACACGTCGGCGTGCTCGGCGGCCACGTTGCGGGCCGGCTCCGAGGTGCCGCCGAAGTACAGAGGCGGGGGCATGCGGGTGCGGGTGGCGGTGGTGGGCAGGTCGTAGCTCCACCAGCGGCCGTCGTGGCGCACGTGCTCGTCGGTCCAGAAGGCCTTGAGCAGCGCCATGGCCTCGCCCGTGCGCTGGTAGCGCTCGGTGGAGCCGAGCACCTCCCCGGCCCGCTCGCTGGAGATGATGTTGATGGTGAGCCGCCCGTCCATGGCCTGCTGCAGACCCTTGGCGGCCCGGGCGAGCATGGGTGGGTCGAACTCGCCGACCCGCACCGCCGGCAGCAGCCGGGTCGTCGACAGCGAGGGACCGACGCTGGCGGCCAGCGTCCACGGATCCATGCCCGGCACGAAGCTCGAGGGGATGAGCACGTTGCGGAAGCCCAGCCGATCGACCAGCTCCAGCACGTGGCGGTTGTAGGCGTAGGTGGCCCTGCGGTCTGGGTCCTCGACCCCCAGCCGGGCGGTGTCGCCCCAGCACGACGGAGCGAACCACGAGATCTCCAGCGGTCGGTCGCCCATCGGCGTCGAGCGTAGGCGCCGGTGGCAGTAGACAGGCCGGCATGGCTGACGACCTCGCTCCCTACGACGACTTCCCCGACCTCACCTTCGATCGCCCGGCCGACGGCGTGGTGCGCATCACCCTCGATGGCCCCGGCCTCAACGCGGTCGGTCCGGCCGCCCACGCCCAGCTGGCCGATGTGTGGCGGGCCGTCGATCGTGATCCGGCGGCCAAGGTGGCCGTGCTGCAGGGGGCGGGCAAGGGCTTCTCGGCGGGGGGCAGCTTCGAGCTGGTGG
>JBPPMN010000164.1:0-4024 GCA_051306055.1 Acidimicrobiales bacterium | reverse complement strand
GCCTCAACGCCATGGCCGAGGACCGCGCTGCGGCGGTGGCCCAGGCGGCGGGGGTTGCGGCCTGCTCGCGCGTGGGCGGTGGCAGCGAGCTGGGCCGCCTGGGCCACCGCCGCAGCGCGGTCCTCGGCCATGGCGTTGAGGCCCATCACCCGTAGGCACGCCGCTGACGGCTCGAAGCGCACGACGCGCGTGCCCTGCGCCCGCAGCGAGCGCAGCTCCGACTCCAGGCGACGGTGGGCGGCCCAGCGCATGGGGGCGTCGATGGCGCGGGCACTGCCGTGGGCCACCGACATCGGCGCCACCACGATCACCACGTCGAGCCCGGCGTGGGTGAGCACGTCGGCGTTGGTGGTGGAGTGCACGCCGCCGTCGACGTACTCCCGCTCACCGATCCGCACGGGCGCGAACCAGCTCGGGATGGCGCACGATGCCGCCACGGCATCGGGGAGGGTGGCTTGGGGCGCTTCGTCGCGGCCGAACACCACGCGCCGCCCGTCGTCGCGACGGGACGCGCACACCCAGAGGTCGTCGGGCCAGGTGCGGCCGAAGCGGTGGAGCACCTGCGTGCGCTCGCGGAGGTCGAACCGCCCGGCCGGCAGCATGGTGGCGGCCACCGCCGCGGCGCGGGTGCCCACCGGCCGTCGGAGGGTGCGGGTGAGCAGCGAGCGGGTGGGGAACCGCCACCCCCGCAGGAGGTGCGTGAGCGACGGCACCGGGAGGTCTTCCGCGGCGCCGCCCAGGGTGTGGAAGAAGTGGGCGCCCTCGGCGGACAGGGGCTGGTCGGACGACCAGGCGACGAGGTCGGAGGCGGACACGCCCAGCCGGAGCGCGGCGCCCGTGATCGAGCCGGCCGACGACCCCACGATCACGTCGGCTTCCCGAGGGTCCCACCCCACCTGCTGCTCCAGGGCGGCCAGCACGCCGGCGTGGTACGCCTGGCCGACCATCCCGCCGGCACCGAGTACGAGCCCTGTTCGTGCCATCGCCCCGTGTCTACCTTCCTGTGCGCCCGGGCGAGCGCAGACCCATGACTACGGCACGTCATGGCCCGATCTGAAGCGCCGGGTGGTCACCAGATCCCGAGCTGCTCGTCGCGCTCCGCTCGGACCCTCACGGGCTCCCAGGTGACCCCGCCGCGCGGTCCCGTGGTGCGCACCTGCAGCCGCTCGAGGGGCAGCGCGCGAGCCGCGCCCCGCTCGTCGCGCACGCCGATGGAGCCATCGCGCTCGCGTCGCTCCACCTTCGCCGTGCTCCAGGCGCCCCCGTCCTTGCGCCGGAAGCGCACGCGGTCGCCGGGACGGAGTCCCACCTCGAGCAGCGCGCTCTCGGTGAGGGCGGCCGGGGTGGTCTCGGACGGCTTCACCCGAGGGCGCCCCGGATGCGGGCCTGGAGCTTGCGCATGCCGCCCAACCACCGGTCGTAGTCGCCGGCCTTGCGCTGGAAGTGGTCGAGCACCTCGGGGTGGGGGAGGATCAAGAAGCGCTCGGCGGCGAGCCCCTCGACCACGGCGGCAGCCACCGCCTCGGGCTCGATGGCGCCCTGGGCCAGCACCACGGCGCCGGCCGGATCGTCGGCGCCGGCCAGCAGCATGTCGGTGCGCACGCCCTGCGGGCACAGGCACGAGACCTTGATGCCCTCGGCGCCGTGGGTGATCGACAGCCACTCGGCCAGTGCCACCACGGCGTGCTTGGTGACGCTGTAGGGAGCAGCTCCGATGTTGGTGAGGAGGCCAGCCGCCGACGCGGTGTGCAGGAGGTAGCCCTCGCCCCGGGCCAGCATCCCGGGGAGCACGGCACGGGTGGCGTACACGTGGGCCATCACGTTGATGTCCCAGATCTGCTGCCACGCCTCGTTGGGCGCCTCGACCCCGCCCCCGGTACCGATCCCCGCGTTCGACACCAACAGGTCGATGGGGCCGAACCGCTCCTCGGTGGCCTCCACCGCGGCGATCACATCGGCCTCCACGGCCACGTCGGCCGACCGGGCCAGCCCGACGGACCCCAGCTCTTCGGCGACCGAGGCAGCACCGTCGGCATCTCGATCCACGACGGCCACACCGCGCGCCCCCTCGGCGGCGAAGCGACGGCACAGGGCCCGCCCGATGCCGTTGGCGCCGCCGGTCACCAGCACCACCTTGCCGTGCAGGTCCACGGCTAGTGCCCCGTCCGTGGACGTTGGTCTGGCTCACGGCGAGTCAGGCGTGCCGCTGGCAAGGACGCAGGACGAAGGACTCCCCCAGCGAATGCGAGGACGAGGACGCCGCCAGCGGGGCGCCTGGCCGGCGTGAACGGGGCGAGCGTCTGCGGACGGGGCACTAGGCCTTCCCGAGCGCGGCGCGGATGGTGAGGTCGGCCGAGGCCTTCCGGTCGGCTCCCCAGGGCAGGGGCATGAGGACCGGCACCTCGACGCCGGCGTCGACGTAGGCCTGCATCGTGCCCGCCACCGTGTCGGCGTCGCCCATCACGTCGATGGCGTCGACCATGCGGTCGGACACCGCAGCCAGGGCAGCCTCGCGGTCGCCGGCGGCGTGGGCCTCCCGGATGGCGGACACCTCGTCGCCGAAGCCGGCGCGCTCGAAGTTGCGGGCGTACGAGTCGACCACGGCGTAGGAGAACAGGTCGCGGCGGGCCAGGTCGATGCCCTCCTCCCGCTCGCACAGCCCGGCGTGGACGTAGGCGTAGATGGTGGCATCGCCCCCCTTTCGCACCTGCTCCACCGACCACCCCACGTGGGAGGCGGGCAGGTAGTTCAGCGCCACGCCGTCGGCCAGCTCGCCCGCCAGGGCCAGCATCTTGGGGTTGAGGGCGCCCACCACGATCTGAGGCCGCTTCTCGCCGAGCCGCACGCCGAGGCGGAAGCCCTTCACCTGGTAGAAGTCGCCGGCGAAGTCGACCTTCTCCCCGGAGAGGCACTGGCGCAGGAGCGTGACGTACTCGCGGGTCTGGGCCAGCGGCCGGTCGGTGTAGGGCATGCCGTGCCACCGGGTGGCCACCACCGGCGACGAGATGCCGACGCCCAGGATGATGTCGCGCTCCGGGTGCAGGGCCTGCAGCGTGGCGCCGGCCATGGCCACCACCATGGGGGTGCGGAGCTGCAGCGCCAGCACGCCGGTGCCCAGCCCGAGCGAAGGGGCGGCGGCGCCGGCCGCGGCGAGCAGCGAGAAGGCCTCGGGGCCGGTGGTCTCAGCCGTCCAGAACGACCTGTAGCCCACCTCCTCGGCCAGCCGGGCTGTGTGGAGGGCCCGCTCGGGCCCGAAGCTCATGAGGCTGGCGAAGGTCACTCCGGCGCGTTCCATGCCCATGCCGGCGACCCTAATCCTCGGGCCTCGGGTCTAGGACCCGAGCGGACAGGCGGAGCACACCTGTCTCGGCGGCCGGATGGCGCCCCGGGCTGCGTCTTCGCAGGTCGCCATGAGGGCGCTGGCTCGTGGCGACTGCTGCGTCCTTGCCCGAAGCGCCCCCGGCTCGCCGATCCAAGCACGCCACCTATCCGCTCGGGTCCTCAGAAGCTGCCGCGGCGCTCGAGGGTGTAGGGCTCTCCGGTGCGGTCCGACCCGATCGGTGAGACGCGCGCCACGAGCGTGGTGCTGTCGTCGAAGAGGCACTGCTGCTCTCGAAGCGTCACCGAGGCTGGCACGCCGTCGGCGCTGGTGGTCATGCCCCGCACCTCGTCGCCCTCGAGCACCTCCAGGCGGAGGGTCATCCCGGCGGGAGCGGTGAGGGTCACCGTGAAGCGACCATCGCACAGGAGCTGGTTGCCGTCGCCGACGTCCATGGAGAACGTGTCGACGTCGTCGCGCGGCACGATGGTGCCCTGGACCGGGCCGTCACGGCTGCCGAGGGGCGTGAGGTCGTCGAGGCCGTCGGGCTCCGCCTCGCAGCCGTTGTCGGCGTCGCCGTCGTAGTCCTCGAAGCCGCTGAGGCAGCGCCGGCCGTCGGTGTTGGGGGCGGGCACGAGCTGTCCGCAGGGTTGGAAGGGGAGGTCGACGCAGGCGGGCTCGGTGGTGCTCGGAGCGGTCGTGGTT
>JBPPMN010000151.1:0-11811 GCA_051306055.1 Acidimicrobiales bacterium | reverse complement strand
GGGGGCAGGGGAGGAGGGCATGGTCCGATGGTGGACCGCTTCGGTGCGGCGGGCTGCAAGGGCGCCTCGAGATTCTGTGAGGAGATCTGCGAGAGATCACGGAACGCTCTCCAAGCACCGGCTCTCGGATCCGCCGAGGGTGAGCGCTACCGGCCCCCGTGCCACGAGGGCCCTACCAGGAGGCGACCACATGACCTTGACCGATCAACCTGTCGACAACGGCGTCAACGTCCAGGCCCTGCTCGACGCGCGGGGCGCGCTGAGCGAGGCGCCGGAGGCGGCCGCGTTCCAGTGGCGAGCCCGGGCCCGGTGGGTGGCGGGCACCCACACGGAGACCACGGTGCACGACTTCTCCGGGCTCGGAGGGCAGCAGTCGCATCGGGAGCCGTTCGTGGTGTCCACCGACCACCCGGAGGTCTTCGCCTCGGCCGACCTCGGCATGACCCCCGTCGAGATGGTCCTGGCCGGGCTGGCCGGGTGCCTCACCGCCGGCATCGCGTCGGTGGCCACCAACCGGGGCGTGCAGCTGCGCTCGGTCACCGCCGAGGTCGCGGGAGACATGGACATCCAGGGGATCCTCGGCATCGACCGCGACGTGCGCAGCGGCTTCAGCGGCATCGCCGTGCGCTACCAGATCGACGCCGACGCCTCCCGCGCCGACATCGAGGCCATCGTGGCCCAGTCGCAGAAGCGCTCCGCCGTGTTCGACGTCATCACCAACCCCACCAACGTCGTCGTCGAGGTGGTCTGAGCGGGCGGCGGGCAGGGCGGTGGACACCACCTCGGTGGTCGTGGTCGGGGCCGGGCCGGCCGGCCTGGCGATGAGCGGGTGCCTGGCGGAGGCCGGGATCGAGCACGTCGTCCTCGAGCGCCACGAGGTCGGCCACTCCTGGCGCACGGAGCGCTGGGACAGCCTGCGCACGCTCACGCCCAACTGGATGAACGGGCTCCCCGGTCTGCCTTACCGCGGTCCGGATCCCGACGGCTTCATGACCGCCCGCGAGCTGGCCGACCGGCTGGAGGGGTTCGCCCGCTCGATCGCCGTGCCGGTGGTGACCGGCGCGGCGGTCTCGTCGATCCGATTGCTCGGGCGGGGCTACGCAGTAGAGGCCGCCACCGGCTGCTGGAGGGCCGACGCCGTCGTGCTGGCCACCGGTCCCGGCGAGCCCAGGGTCCCCGCGGTGGCGGTCGAGCTCCCTGCCGGGCTCGACCAGGTGACGGCGATGCACTACCGGCGCCCGGACCAGCTCGGCGATCGCGTGCTCGTCGTGGGTGCCTCGGCCTCCGGCGTGCAGATCGCCGATGAGGTGGCGGCCAGCGGGCGGTCGGTCACGCTGGCCGTGGGGGAGCACGTGCGGCTGCCCCGCGGCTATCGAGGGCGCGACATCTTCTGGTGGATGCAGGCGATGGGGGTGAGCTCTCGCCGCTGGGACGAGAACCTGGTCGACCTCGACCGGGCGCGACAGGTGCCCTCTCCGCAGCTCCTCGGCACCCCGGAGGGCCGCTCCCTCGACCTGCGGGCCCTGCAGGGGAGGGGCGTCACGCTGGTCGGTCGCCTCGCTGGGGTCAGCGGGGGACGGTTGCTGTGCTCGGGGTCCCTTCGCAACCTGGTGGCCAACGCCGACCTCAAGCAGGCCCGCCTGCTCGACGAGGTCGACCAGTTCATCGCTCGCACCGGGCTGGTCGACGACGCCTCCGACCGTCCGCCGCCGACGGTCGTCGCAGCCCCGCCGAACTCGCTCGACGCCAGCGCCTTCGACTCCGTCGTCTGGGCGACCGGGCACCGGCCGGTCCCTCCGCAGCTGGACGCCTCGCTCGTCGACCGGCGGGGTCGGCTCGTCCACGACGGCGGCTGCCTGCGGTCTCCGGGGCTGTTCGTGGTGGGCCTCCCTTTCCTGCGGAGGCGCAGCTCGTCGTTCCTGAGCGGCATCGGGCGTGACGTGTCGGAGCTGGTCCTCGAGATCCGCCGGCACCTCGACGCCACCAGCGCTGCAGCATGACCGCGGCCCCCGGGCATCGGCCGGCCCGGGAGAGGGATACTGGGAGCGTGATCTACCGGTTCGAGGATGCCGCGCTGAACTGCGACACCTTCGAGCTGTTCGTGGACGACCGGCGGGTGCCCGTGGAGCCGCAGGTCTTCGAGGTGCTCCGCTACCTGCTCGAGCACCGCGAGCGGATGTGCACCCGCGCCGAGATCCTCGATGCGGTGTGGGGCGACCGGTTCGTGTCCGACAGCGCCCTGGCCAGCCGGATCGCCGCGGCCCGGGCCGCTCTCGGCGACGACGGGCGGACCCAGCGGGTGATCCGCACCGTGCACGGGCGCGGGTTCCAGCTGATCGCCCCGGTGGTGGTCGAGCGAGGCGCCGACCCCCCGTCGCTGGTCGACGACGCGGGCCGCCGGGAGCTGCACCAGTCGATCCGGTTCTGCCAGGCGCCCGACGGGGTCCACCTGGCGGTGGCGGAGGTGGGCACCGGCCTGCCGATGATGAAGGCGGCGACGTGGATGACCCACGTCGAGCACGACTGGCAGAGCCCGGTGTGGCGCCACTGGCTCGAGGAGCTCGGGCGGCGCTTCCGCTACGTGCGGTACGACGCTCGAGGGTGCGGCCTGTCGGATCGAGATCTGGCCGGCAGCCGGCTCGACTCGCTCGACACCTGGACCGGTGACCTCGAGACTGCGGTCGACTGCAGCGACCTGACGACCTTCGTGCTCTTCGCCATGTCCCAGGGCACCGGGCCGGCGCTCGATTACTGCGTCCGCCACCCCGACCGGGTGGCCGGCCTCGTCGTCCTCGGCGGCTACGTGCAGGGCATGCGGCGGCGGGGTGTCGACTCGATCGCCGAGGCCGATGTCGTGCCCGAGCTCATCCGGCTGGGCTGGGGTGGGGCCAACCCGGCCTTCCGCACCGTGTTCACGACGACGTTCGTGCCGGAGGCCACGTCGGAGCAGATGCGCTGGTTCAACGAGCTGGCCCTGCAGACGGCATCCGCGGAGAACGCCGTGCTGCTCGAGACGGCCTTCCACGACCACGACTTCACCGACCTCGCCCGCGCCGTCGACGTGCCCACCCTGGTGCTCCACGCCCGCGACGACCAGGCGGCACCGTTCAACGAGGGGCGACGGCTGGCATCGCTCATCCCGGGGGCCGAGTTCGTGCCCCTCGACAGCGCCAACCACGTCCTGCTCGAGGGCGAACCCGCGTGGACCGACTTCCTCGACCACCTGGACCGGTTCGTCGCCGGGCTCTGAGCCGAGGTGGTCAGCGCTCCCCGGGCGGGAGGGCATCTGAAGTGGGAGCGCCGAGCGTCAGGCGCTATCGTCTTCGCTTCACCGCGAAACAAGCCCCCATCGTCTAGCGGCCTAGGACACCACCCTCTCAAGGTGGCGGCACGGGTTCGAATCCCGTTGGGGGTGCCACACGAAACCCCAGGTCGGAGCGCGATCTCCGACCTGGGAAGTGGGCCTACCAGGTGCAGTGTTGGCGTCCCGTGACGTGGTGTAGGAGCCCATCGAAGCCGAGGCCACCGCCAAGATCGGCGCCGCCCCGTTCGAGCGGAGCGACGTCCGCACGACCCAGCGCAACGGGCACCGCTCTCGGTTGTGGTCGACGACGGCCGGCGACCTCGAGCTCAAGATCCCGAAGCTGTGGACCGGGTCGTTCTTCCCGTCCCTGCTCGAGCGACGCCGCCGCATCGACCGGGCCCTCTACGCGGTGGTGATGGAGGCGTGGGTGCACGGCGTGTCGACCCGCAAGGTCGATGACCTCGACGCGTTCCGGGCCCGGCCGCTGAACCACGTCGAGTGCCCCTACGTGTTCGCGGATGCGACCTACCTCAAGGGCCGCGTCAACGGCCGTGTCGTCTCGCGGGCCGTCGTCGTGGCCACCGGCGTGACCGCCCACGGGGACCGAGAGGTCCTGGGCGTCGAGGTCGGCGACAGCGAAGACGGCGCCTTCTGGACAGCGTTCCTCAAGGGCCTCCGGGCCCGGGGCCTCGGCGGCGTGCAGCTGGTGATCTCCGATCACCACCTCGGGCTGAGGCAGGCCATCGAGTCGGTGTTCATCGGCTCGACCTTGGCAGCGATGCCGAGTGCACTTCATGCGCAACGTCCTGGCCCAGGTCCCGTGACCCCGTCGCCCTAACCCAGATCGGCGAGGGCGGTAGCGTCCAGCGGCATGGTCTACGACGACGATCAGGGGACTCCCGCGGGCCTCTCCAAGGAGTCGACCATCCTCGTTGTGCTCAACGACGTGCCCACCCCGGCGGCGCTCGTCGATGCGCACGGCGCGATCCAGGCGGTGAACACGGCGTGGCTCGAGTTCGGCCGTGCCAACGGCGCCGTCGATCCCGGCGCGTCGATCGGCTGGTCCTACACCACGTGGCTGGACGCGCCCGACGCCGGTGCCGCACAGGCTGCTGCGGGCGTGATGGCCGTCGTCGGCGGCCTCGCTGATGAGTTCACCCAGACCTACCCGTGTCACTCTCCGACGGAGCAGCGGTGGTTCAGGTTCCTCGTCGTCCCCGTAGCTCCCGGCGCCGCACCCCGTGCCGTGCTGGCGGTGCACCTACCACTCGGGCCCGGAGTGGCGGAACGACTGCACGAGCTCGCTCAGGATCTGCTCACACAAGAGGACCGGCCCCCCGTCCTCGTGTGCGCGTGGTGCGACGGTCTCTCCCGGTATGTCGACGGCGGATGGACCGAGAGCCCACCTGATCAGGTGATCGTCGGGCCGGTAAGTCACGGCATCTGCCCCGGCTGTCTGGAGCGGGTTCTGACCTGATTCGGTAGAACGTCGTGACCCGGCCCGAAGGCCTACCCGCCCCGCACTTCCGTCACCCATTCCAGAAGACGGGCGACCTCGGCGTCGGGTTCGACCAGCGCCCGGGCCATCACAGAGCCGTACGAGAGCGGATATCCCGAAGAACAGAGTTGCCGATGCCCACTGGGCCGACAGGTCGACCACCTCGGTGCCTGTCAGGTGTGTGCTCAGCGCCGGCAGCGACACCGCTGGTTCAGTCTCTCCTCGCCGCAGCCCGACGACTGCCCGCCCCTCAACCGCGGCGATTCTGGTCGCTTGTCCGGCGTCGTTGCCGGCGCTCCCAAGAATCGAGCCGGCGATTCCGACCAAGGGCGCTGAACACCCGCCGGACCAGCTCCGAGGACCCCACGGAGGTGACCGTGGGTCGCTCCGAGTCAGCTTTCGGCGGGCTGCCGGGAGCCCGCCAGCAGCGCGAGGCCGGTGGCGGTGAGGAATAGGCCTGCGACGAACGCGAAGAAGACCAGGGCCCATTCGATCTCGGTGAGCTCCCGGTCGACGGCAGCCATGGCACCGACGGCGACGGTCGAGGTGGCGCCACGGGCCGTGTCCGACAAGAGCGCGGGCCACAGGCGCCACCACGGTTCGCCGTCGCCGTCGCCGGCGCGTTCTCGGACGAGAGTCACCATCTCCTCGCCGTGGGCGTCGCGCAGCGACCGCGGGTAGGCCCGGAGGAGCAGGCGGTAGGCCCGCTCAGTCACGTCGCTGCCCTCATCGCCGCCCGCCCCCGCTGCTTCGGTCGGGCCGCCGCCAGCAGGTTCGCCAGCCGGGCGTGCTCGGCGGCTGCGACCTGGCTGCCGAGCTCGGTCAGCTCGTAGTAGCGGCGGCGCTCGTCGTCGTCCTCCGCCTCGGGGCGATCGGCGGCCTCGGTGAGCAAGCCCTGGGCGAGCATGCGCTTGATCGAGCCGTAGAGCGTGCCGGGCCCGAGCTTCACCGCACCGTCCGAGAGGTCCCGGATCTCGGACATGAGCGCGTAGCCGTGCAAGCCACACGGCTCGGCTCTCGCCGGCACTGCGCCGGATCGAGAGCCGTCTCGCGTTCAGGTCGAGGTGGCGTCCTCGGCGTCGACCGCGTCGGTGTCGTCCAGCCAGCGTTCGCCGTGGCGGTCCCAGAGCTCGGCCGCCACACCCGCGACGGCGCCGCTGATCGGGACGGCCAGGAAGGCCCCGGCGATGCCACCGAGGATCCCACCCGCCGTGAGCGAGATCAGGATCGTGGCTGGGTGCAGCGACAGCGACCGGCCGTAGATCATCGGGGCGAGCAGGTCGCCATCGAGCTGCTGCACCACGATGGCCACGACGCCCACGATCACCGCTGCCCCCAGGCCCTGGCCGGCCAGTGCGACGAGCACGGCGACGGCACCGGCCACGATGGCGCCGACGATGGGGAAGAAGGCGGCCAGGAACGTGAGGAGGGCCACCGGCGCGGCCAGCGGTGCGCCCACCAGCCACAGGGTGACGCCGATCGTGGTCCCCTCCAGCAGCCCGAGGAGGGCCGCCCCCCGGAGGAACCCCGACAGCGCGCTGAACGCGCGCGAGGCCGAGGCCCGGACGACGTCGTGGTGGCGACGCGGGAGGTGGGCCAGCGACCACGCCTGGAACCGACGCCCGTCCTTCAGGAACAGGAACGTGAGCACCAGCGCGATCACGGCCCCGGCCAGGGTCTCGCCGACCAGCACGGCGCTGTCGGCGATGTTGGCCCCTGACGAGCGGGCCACCTCGGCCAGCCGGCCGCCGGGGTCGTCGGTGACCTCCTCCACGTCGGCCCGTTCGAGCCCCAGGGGTCCGTCGACCAGCCAGTCCTCGATGTCGACGAGCGCCTCCTCGATGGTGTCGCCCAGGCCCTCGAGCTCGTTGATGGTGGGCGGCACGATGATCGTGGCCGCCAAGGCCACCAGGCCCAGGAAGCCGAAGAACACGGCCATGGTGGCCAGGGCGGGCCGCCATCCCTTGTCCTCGAGGAAGGCCACCAGCGGGGCGAGGGCGGAGCACACCAGCACTGCGATGAAGACGGGGAGCACGATGATGCGCAGCTTCCACAGCAGCGCGCCCACCACCAGCACCAGGAGGGCCACCACCAGCAACCGCCATGCGCCGTCGCTCAGCTTCCGCAGGGCGGCCCCCGCGGGCGATGTCGGCTCAGGGCTCGAGGGAGACACGTGCGCACCGTACCCAAGCCATCGGGTGGTCAGCCCGGAGGGGCTGGGGAGGGCGCCGTGGGGTCCCAGGGCGAGCCGAACCGGTATGCCCCTCGTCCCCGCGGGTACGAGGGAGGCACCGTCAAACGAAAGGCAATCCAATGGGCATCGTCGTCCTGCTCCTGATCCTCGCTCTTCTCTTCGGTGGCATCGGCCTCTTCGTCGAGGGCCTCTTCTGGCTCCTGATCATCGGCCTCGTGCTGCTCGTGGTCAGCGCCTTCACCGGCTACAACGCTCGCGGGCGCAGCAGGGTCTGACCCTGCTCCCGGGGTAGCGTCTCGCCCCGGATGACCACCTCGCCCACCCCGCTCGACGCCTTCGGGCCGCGGTCGTGGGCCCTCCCCGAGGTGACCGGCGTCGGCCGGCTGGCCATGGCCACCCCGTTGGTCCGCCCCGACGTCGTGTCCCTCGACGGGAGCTGGTCCTTCGTGCTGCGGTCTCGTCCCGAGGACGTCACCGCCGCCGACCTCACCGGTGCCACCGACGGTTGGGACCGGGTCGAGGTACCCGGCTGCTGGACCATGCAGGGCTTCGATCGGCCCATCTACACGAACGTGCAGATGCCGTTCCCGGGGCCACCGCCCCAGGTGCCCGACGCCAACCCCACCGGCGTGCACCGCCGCACGGTCACCGTGCCGGAGGCGTGGGCGGGGAAGCGGATCGTGCTGCGGGTGGGGGGCGCGGAGAGCGTGCTCTACGTCCACGTCGACGGCCACCCCATCGCCATGGGCAAGGACTCCCGCCTGGCCCACGACGTCGACCTCACCCCGCACCTCACCACCGGGCGCGCCGCCGAGCTGGCCCTCACCGTGGTGCGGTGGTCGGACGCCACCTACCTCGAAGACCAGGACCACTGGCACCACGCCGGCCTCAACCGCTCCGTGGATCTCCTGGCGATGCCGCCGGTGCACCTGGCCGACGTGCACGCGGGCGCCGACCTCGACCCGGAGACGGGGCGCGGCGTCCTATCCGTGCGCGCCGCCGTCGACGCCCCCGGACGCGGGCCCAAGGGCTGGAGCGTGCGCATCGAGGCCCTCGGGCAGCAGGCGACCGGTCCGGTCCACTTCGAGAGCGCCACCAACCCCTACGTGAACGCCATGGCCTTCACCGGCCGGCAGGTGGCCCTCACCATCGAGGGCGACCACGTGGCCCCGTGGACGGCGGAGACGCCGACCCTCCACCCCCTCATCGTCACGCTCCTCGACGACGCCGGCCAGGCGGTCGACCGCACGGAGCTCAGGGTGGGCTTCCGTCGGGTCGAGGTTCGGGGCCACGAGCTCCTCGTGAACGGGCGAGCGATCCTCATCAAGGGGGTGAACCGCCACGACCACGACCCCCGGCGCGGCAAGGCCGTGTCGGTGGCGGCCATGGAAGCCGACGTGGTCGCCATGAAGCAGCACGGCTTCAACGCGGTGCGCACCTCGCACTACCCCAACGACCCCGCCTTCTACGAGATCTGCGACCGCCTGGGCCTCTACGTGGTCGACGAGGCCAACGTGGAGAGCCACGCCTACCTGCGCAGCCTCACCAAGGACCCCCGCTGGGCGGCCGCAGTGATGGAGCGCATCACGCGGATGGCCCAGCGCGACAAGAACCATCCCTCGATCATCATGTGGTCGCTGGGCAACGAGTGTGGCGTGGGGCCGGTGCACGCGGCGGCAGCCGCCTGGCTGCGCGCCTTCGACCCCACCCGGCCGGTGCACTACGAGAGCGGCATCAGCGAAGACGTGTTCTCGGGGATCGACCTCGTCGACGCGCTGCGTGCTCCCCGTCCGGAGAGCGACGTGATCGCACCCATGTACCCGCCGGTGGAGGCGCTCGTTGCCTGGGCCACCGGTGCGCCGCCCGACCGGCCGCTCATCATGTGCGAGCACCTGCACGCGATGGGCAACTCGTGCGGCGCCTTCGACGAGTACTGGACCGCCATCCGCACCCACCCTGGGCTCCAGGGCGGGTTCGTGTGGGACTGGATGGATCAGGGTCTGCTCCAGTCGCTCCCCGACGGCGGGCACCGCCTCGCCTACGGCGGTGACTTCGGCGACGACCCCAACGACGGGACGTTCTGCTGCAACGGCCTGATGGGAGCCGACGGCGTCGCCCACCCGTCGCTCCTCGAGGCGGCCGCGGTCCTCGCGCCCGTGCGCATCGACGCCGTCGACGCCCCCGAGGGCATGGTGCGCGTCACCAACGAGCACTCGTTCGTGGATCTGGCCTGGCTGACCCCGTCGTGGTCGGTCACCGTCGACGGCGACGAGGTGGCCGGCGGCCCGTTGCCGCCGCTGACCACCGAGCCCGGTGCCAGCACCGAGCTGCGGGTACCGGTCCCCGCCGTCGACCTGGCCCCCGGTCAGCAGGCCCACCTCTGCCTCACCTTCGCCACCGCCCACGAGCGGCTCTGGGCGCCGGCGGGCCACGTGGTGGCCCGGGTCCAGCTGCCCATGGGGCGGGGGAGCGGACCGTCGACGGCTCCGGGTCCGGCCCCTCACCGCGACGCCACGGAGCAGCTGCTGGCGACGTTGTCACCAGAGCTGGCCCTGTGGCGAGCGCCCATCGACAACGAGATCTGGGGCCCGGCCAATGCCGACCGCTGGACCGGCCTCGGTCTCCCCGGCGCGGCCGCTCAGGTGCCGTTCGACGCCGGGCTCAGCGCCGACGCCGATGGGGTCCGGGTGAGCCACGAGGTGGAGGTGCCGGCCGAGCTCGACGACCTCCCTCGCGTGGGGGTTCGGCTCGCCCTCGGGACCGGCATCGAGCGGGTGGAGTGGCTGGGGGAGGGCCCGCACGAGGCCTACACCGATCGGCGCGCCAGCGTGCGGCTGGGCCGTTGGACGACCGCCGTCGACGACTGGACCGTGCGCTACCTGCACCCCCAGGGCAGCGGCAACCGCACGGGGGTGCGATGGCTCCGCTTCCTCGATGCTGCGGGCGCTCCGGTGCTGGTGATCGACGAGCTCGATGACCTCCAGGTGTCCGTCAGCCGGTGGACCGACGACGAGGTGGCGGCGGCCTCCCACCAGGAGGACCTGCCCCCGAGCGACCGTTGCTACGTGTGGATCGATGCCGCCCACAGGGGCGTGGGCTCAGGAGCCTGTGGACCCGACACCGCTGAGGAGCACCTGGTGCGCACGGGGACCTACCGCTGGAGCTACCGGCTGCGCTGAGGTCCAGAGGGACCGGGCGGCTATCGACCTCGGTCGTCGGTGCCGGAGTCCCTCGGCGTGGTGCCGATGCCCGGTCGCCCCTGGGCCGTCATCGTCTCGTTCTCGAGCTCAGGGTTCCGTCCGCCCCAGTACACGAAGAAGGCGGCCGAGCCGGCGCAAGCGCCGACGACGGTGAGGACCACCCGTCCCGCCATGCTGTCGACCACCAGGAAGCTCACGGCGAAGGCGATGATCGCTCCGATGATGGCGCCCGCGATCCAGCCGAGGGCGGCCCCCTTGGACTGGGCCGGGCTGCCGAGCCCGGTGTGGGTCATCTCGTCCTGCTGCTGCTGACGGAGCTCGGCGACGTCGGAGGGGCCGTCGGTGTGCTCGAGGCCTTGGGGTCGGTCGCCTTCGGGCTGGGTGTGGTCGTCGAGCCAGCCCTCGGCGCGGTCCACGGGGTCGTCCTTGGCCATGTCGACTACCTCCCGGCGGCCGAGAGCGCGTCGTCGAAGGTGGGCTGGTCGGCGCCCTGGGTCTGCACCTCGGTCACCTCTCGGATCGAGCAGAGGCTGCTGCGGGCCGACTCCAGGTCGGCGGCGTCGACGTCGCGCAGCGACACCGAGCCGTCGCTGATGCCGTTGATGCGCACGTCGAGGTCGGTGGGGTGGGTGCGGTCGAGCGCCATGATGGCCTTGGCCTCGACGGGGAGGTCGGTGGTGCGTCCGGTGCGGACCAGCTGCGGTGTCCGCAGGGCCAGGTCGGCCGTGCGGACGACGGAGCCGCGGTGCTGCCACATCCACCCTGCGATCGCGGCGGAACCTACCTGTCGGAGCATGCGTCGGATCATGACGTCCACCTGCCCCATCGGCCGCCGTCTGAACCCTCGGCGACCTCGCGACCGCCAGCGGCCCCGTCGATCGGTAGCGTGCCCAACCATGACGCTGGACCAGACAGGCATGGGCAAGCAGGAGATCCTCGACGCGCTGAGCGCCATGCGCGAGGGCGATGTGCGCTGGCAGGAGGGCCGCACCTTCGGGATGGTCTACGACGCCGGGCCCGAGGCGCACGAGGTGGTGGAGGCGGTGGCGGCCATGTTCCTCCACGACAACGCGCTCAACACCATGGCCTTCCCGAGCCTGGGGCGCATCCAGTCGGAGGTGTGCGGGATGGCCGCCGACCTCCTCCACGGGCCGGAGGCGGCCGGGTTCATGACATCGGGCGGCACCGAGAGCATCCTGCTGGCCGTGAAGTCAGCCCGGGAGCGGTGCCGGGAGGAGCGCGGCATCACGGCGCCCGAGATGGTGCTGCCGAACAGCGCCCACGCCGCCTTCCACAAGGCCGCCCACTACTTCGGCCTCACCGTCCACAAGGTGCCGGTGCTCGACGACTGGACGGCCGACGTGAGCGCCATGGCCGACGCCGTCAACGACAACACCGTGCTGGTGGTGGGCTCGGCGCCGCAGTACCCGCAAGGGGTGATGGACCCGATCCCGGAGCTGGCGGCCCTGGCCCAGTCGGTAGGCGCCAACTTCCACACCGACGCCTGCATGGGCGGGTTCTTCCTGCCCTTCAAGGAGATGCTGGGCGAGCCCGTCCCGCCGTGGGACTTCCGCGTGGAGGGCGTCACCACCATCTCGGCCGACATCCACAAGCT
>JBPPMN010000091.1:0-27954 GCA_051306055.1 Acidimicrobiales bacterium | reverse complement strand
GCATCGTGCTGGTGGGCGGCGGCCACGCACACGAGGAAGAGCTCGGGGTGCACACCGGGCGGGGGACGGTGGTGCATGGCCTCGGTGATGGGCTGGGCCAGGCGCAGGGCCAGGGCGGTGCGGGCCTCGGGGGCCAGGTCGTGCACGCGCACCAGGAACGATCGGATGATCCCGAACTGGGCGTCGTCGACCGACGACACGTCGAGCGTGGCGGCGTAGCCCTCGAGGCCGGCCGGCGCGTTGAACCACACGGCCGCCGCAGGCGGCGCGGCGCTGCGCTCGCGCAGCACCATCGTGCCGGCCACCAGGTCGCCGAAGCGCTGGCTGCGAGCGGAGAGGAGCGAGGTGATCACCGCGAACAGCCCACCGGGCGGGATGAGGAAGTCGACCAGACCGAGCGCCGAGCGGGTGAAGGCGTGGCGGGCGGCGATGGGCCCGCCCTCCACGGTGACCACCCGCAGGCCGAGGGCCGCCTTGCCGGGCGAGCGGCCCCGCATCAGCAGCTCGCAGGCCACCGGGTAGCCGAAGATCGTGGCCGCCAGCCCGGAGATGAGGAGCGCGATCCCCACCCAGCCGTCGAGCGACACGCCCACCAGCACGATGCCCAGCACCAGGGCCCCTTGGATCAGCGCGTCGATGAGGCGGGCCAGGCCCCGCGACGCCAGACCCGCCGTCTCGAACTCGAGCACGACGGCCTCCGGGGTCACGATGCCGCGAGGAGGGCTGGCCATGGGTGGCTACGGTACCGGTGACCTGGCGGCGTGACGTCGCCGGCCCCCACCGTGGACGTCGACCGCTTCATCCTCCGCAACCAGGCCGGCTGGGCCCGCCTCGAGCAGCTCAGCGCCGCCGCCCGCACCCGCCGCGGCCTCAGCCCGGTGGAGGTGGAGGAGCTGGTGCAGCTCTACCAGCGCACGTCGACCCACCTGTCGCACGCCCGCACCGAGCGGGCCGACCCTGCGCTGGTGGTGCGCCTCACCCGCCTCGTGGCCGGCGCCGGCAACGTGCTCTACGGCGCCCGCTCACGCTCGGCGGCCGGCGCGGCCCGCTTCTTCACCACCAGCTTCCCCGCCGCGGTGTGGCACATCCGCCGCATGGTGGTGGCCTCGGCCCTGCTCCTGCTGGTGCCCGCCGCGGTGATGGCCGTGTGGCTGGCCAGCTCCGACGCCGCCCTGGAGGCATCGGCTCCCGACGCCGTGCGCCAGGCTTACGTGGAGGACGACTTCGAGGCCTACTACTCGTCGTCGCCGGCCGGGCAGTTCGCCACGTCGGTCACCGTGAACAACATCCAGGTGTCGATCCTGGCCTTCGCGGCCGGAATCCTCGTGTGCGTGGTCACCGCCTACATCCTCGCCTTCAACGGCGCCAACGTGGGGGTGGCGGCCGGACTGTTCGCGGCCGTGGGCGAGCAGCCGAAGTTCTGGGGGCTCATCCTGCCCCACGGCGTGCTCGAGATCTCTGCCGTCATCGTGGCGGGTGCCGCCGGTCTCGCCATCGGGTGGGCCGTCGTCGCGCCCGGCGACCGCACCCGCGCCGAGGCGCTGGCCGCTGAGGGCCGCCGATCGGCCGTGGTGGTACTGGGCCTGATGCTGGCCTTCATCGTGGCTGGGATCATCGAGGGGTTCGTCACCCCCAGCGGGTTGCCCACCCTGGTACGGGTGGCCGTGGGCGTCACGGTGGGCGCCGCCTTCTGGACCTACGCCATCGTCCTTGGTCGGGCCGCAGCCGCACGAGGGTACACGGGCGCCTTCGGTGAGCACGACGCCATCGAGCGGTCCGCCCGGGCCGCCGAGCGCAAGGCTCGGGCGCTCACGTAGCGGAGTGCGGCTCCACGGTGCGGTAGTCGCCGAAGGGCTCGTCGCGCTCCTGCAGGGCCTTGGTGAGGCCCTTCTCCCGCATGCCGGTGATGAACTCCTGGAAGCTCTCCTGCTTGGTGCCGAGCGAGCACAGCTCGGTGCCGGAGCGGATCGACTGCCGGATGCCCATGATGTCCATGGCGCGGTGCACCGTGCGCTTGTTGAGCGCCACGATGTCGGGCGGCAGCTGGGCGATCCGCTGGGCCACGGCGACGACCTCGTCGTCGAGCTCCTCCGCCGGGAAGGCCCGGTTGGCCCAGCCGAGCTGCACGGCTTCGTCACCGCTGATGGAGTCGCCGGTCACCATCATCTCCATGGCCCGTCGCATGCCGAGGAACCAGGCGTGGAACTGCATGTCGGGGACGCCGAAGCGCACCGCCGGGTAGCCCATCTTGGCGTCGTGGGCCACGTAGACGAGGTCGCAGCCGGTGGCCAGCTCGCTACCGCCGGCCAGGCAGTAGCCGTGGACCTGGGCGATGACCGGCTTGGACAGGTCCCAGATGCCCATCCACGTCTCGGTGACGTGGCGGGGCCACTGGCCCTCGCCCGGCGAGGTGAAGTGGGGGTACTCGTGGCCCTCGTTGCCTCCGCCGAGGTCGTAGCCGGCGGAGAAGCTGGAGCCGGCGCCGCGCACGATCATCACGCGCACGTCGGGGTCGAGGTCGGCTGCGTGCAGGGCGGCGATGAGCTGGCCGCGCAGCGGGTGGTTGAGGGCGTTGCGCTTCTCGGGTCGGTTGAGCGTGATGCGCCGCACGTGGGGGGCGGGCTCGTCGACGATCACCAGGTCGCCACCGCCCGTGCCGTCGGCCTGCCGGATGTCGCCGTCGCCGTAGTCGCTCACTTGATGGCCTTCGGATCCATGTCGCCTGACAGCCGCTCGAGCTGCTTGGACGGAATGGCGTCGATCGGGGTCGCGACCTCGCCGACGGTGGGCCCGATCTTGGAGGCCAGCGGCGCCAGCGCGTCGAGATCGAAGTCGTACAGGGCGGCGGCGTTCTCCGAGAGCATCTGGCGCACCTCGCTGGGTTCGACATCGCTGAACCGAGCCCGCAGGTGCTCGCGCGTGTACGGGTGGCTCCCCTCGTCGTGCGGGTAGTCGCTGCCCCACATGAAGCGGTCGAGGCCGATCTCGTGGCGGGCAGCCACGTCGGCAGGCCCCGGGTTGCTGACCCCCATCCAGCAGCTCTGCAGGAAGTAGTCGGTGGCCGACCGGGGCAGGACGTGCTCGGCGCCGTAGCGGATCTCGCCGGTGCTGCCGGTGTCGCGGATGCTGGCCAGGGTCTGGTCGAGGCGCTCGAGCAGCGGCGGCACCCAGGCGCAGCCGGCCTCGGTGATCACCATCTTGAGGCGGGGGAAGCGCTCGAAGACGCCCGAGAGCATCATCTGCACCAGCGGGCGCTGGGAGTAGAAGCTCACCTCGTTGATGTAGAGGAGCATCGAGGTCGGGTAGGGCCCGTAGTCGGGGTTGCCGGTGCCGCTGTGCACGTTGACCGGCACCTCGAGGTCTTGGCAGACCTCCCACAGCCGGTCGTAGATCGGGTCGTAGAGCGGCTTCACCCACTTCACGTCGGGGGCGATGTTGGGCAGCAGGATCCCGCCGCGGAGGCCGTTCTCCTTGATCCACTTGACGTCGGCGATGGCGTCGTCGACGTCGTTGAGGAAGATCTGGCCCACGCCGGCCCGGCGCTCGGCGAACTCGCCGCACCAGTCGACCAGCCAGCGGTTGTGGGCGTGCACGCCGGCCCGGCGGTGGCGGTACTCCTCGTCGGTCGGCGGCTTGGCGAAGAGCACGAAGCTGGGGAAGAACGGCGGCACCGTGTTGGGGAAGACGACCTCGCCCACGATGCCGTCGGACTCCTGCTGGGAGTTGCGCATCTCGTTGTCCCAGTTGCGCAGACGACGGGTGTCGCCGAGGTCCTTGTAGGGGTTCTTGTACTTGCCCCGCCAGGCGTCGAAGTCCTCGTGGAACGCAGGATCGAGGTACTCGCGGTACTGGGCGTGACTGCCGCCGGCGTGGCAATCGGCGGAGATGATCGTGTAGTGGTCGTCGACCGTGGTGGCTGCCATCTGGTGCGCTCCCCCTCTGCGCCGCTCCCGGCGCCTCGGGGGCCAGTCTGCAGTAGAACGCGTTCTCGCGCCAGCCCGGTTCAGGGCTCGACCGGTGCCACCACCGCGGCAGCGGCGTCGCGCTCCTCCTCGAAGGCGGTCTGCTCGCGCAGCGGGCGCTCGGGCAGCCGCCGAGCCACGACCACCGAGACCACCCCCACCAGCGCGGCCACCACGAAGACCGGTCGCAGCGCCTCGGCCACGTTGGCTGGGGTGAGGGCGGCGCCGCCCAGCCCGGCGTTGAGGATCCCACCGAACACGGGGATGCCGATGGTGTTGCCGAGGGTGCGGAACAGCAGTGCGGTGGAGGTGGCCGTGCCCAGCTCGGAGGTGGCCACACCGTTCTGCGCGGCCAGCAGCGACGGCTGCATCACGAACCCGGCACCGGTGCCGAGCAGCAGTGAGGCCAGCGCCGCGACGGCCACCGGGGACCGCTGGTCCATCGAGGCCAGCAGCACGACGGCCACCGTCATGAGCACCGAGCCGACGATGGGCCACTGGCGGTAGCGCCCGGTGCGCACCACCAGCCGGCCGGTCACCAGCGTGCCCAGGGCGGCGCCGAACATGAGCGGCATGAGCACCAGCCCCGAGCGGGTGGGGCTCACCTCGAGCACCTGCTGCACGAACTGCGGCACGAAGAAGATGCCGCACCACAGCAGGAGGCCGCTGGTGAGGTTCACACCCGCCGCCACGCGGAGCACCGGGTTGGCGAACAGGCGCAACGGGAGGACCGGCTCGGGGGCCCGTCGCTCCTGCCGGACGAACAGCGTCCCCATGACCACCAGGCCCGCCAGCGCAGCGATGGCGGGCACCGAGCGCCAGGCGATCTCGTTGCCCCCGAGCGTGGCCAGCAGCACGAACAGGGCCAGACCCGAGGTGAGCAGCGCCGAGCCCGCCCAGTCGATCACGTGCGGGACCCGCCGGTACGGGAGGCGCAGCTTGGTGGCGACGATGGTGGCGGCCAGCGCCCCGATGGGCAGGTTGATGAGGAAGGCCCAGCGCCAGCTGAGGTGCTCCACGAACAGGCCGCCCACGACGGGACCGATGCCGCTGGCCACCGCGTAGATCACGCCCTGGTAGCCCAGCCACCGGCCGAGCTGGCGGGCAGGCACGATGTCGGCCACCGTGGCCATGGCCACCGCGCCGAGCCCGCCACCGCCGATGCCCTGCACGAAGCGGGCAACGAGGAGCTGGTCCATCGTCTGGGCCAGCCCGCAGGCCACGGAGCCCACCAGGAAGATCCCGATGGCCACCAGCAGCACGCGCCGCCGGCCGTAGAGGTCGCCCAGCTTCCCGTAGATGGGCATCGACGCCACCATGGCCAGGGCGTAGGCGGTGACCACCCAGGTGGAGCGCGAGAACCCGCCGATGTCGCCGGCGATGGTGGGCAGCGCGGTGGCCACGATGGTGCCGTCGATGGAGCTCATCACCTGGCCCAGCTGCAGCCCGATGAAGATCACCAGCGTGCGGCGGAACGTGCGGTCCCCGGTGTCGGCTCGGCTCTCGGCGATGGTGCGGATCTCGGTTTCTCCCCCGTGACGCGAGAACGCGTTCTACAGTGTGGCCCATGTCGCTGCTCGAGGTCGAACAGGTCTCGGTCTCCTTCGGCGGGGTCAAGGCGCTCCACCTGGTCGACCTCGACGTCGCCGCCGCCCAGGCCACGGGGTTGATCGGGCCGAACGGCGCCGGCAAGACCACGCTCTTCAACGCCATCTGCGGGCTCCAGCCCATCGGCGACGGCCTCGTGAAGCTGAGCGACCGCGACATCACCGGCGTCGCCGCCCACAAGCGGGCTCGGCTCGGCATCGCCCGCACCTTCCAGCGCCTCGAGGTGTTCAGCTCGATGTCGGTGCGCGACAACGTGCGGGTGGCGGCCGACGTGCGCCGCAGCTGGGTGGGACGTCGCCAGCGCTCCGGCCCCTCCCCGGAGGACCGCACCGAGGAGATCCTCGACCGCGTCGGCCTGCGGGCGGTGGCCGACGACCTCGTCGACTCCCTGCCCACCGGGCTGGCCCGCCTCGTGGAGGTGGGCCGGGCCCTGGCCGGCGAGCCCACCGTGCTGCTGCTCGACGAGCCGTCGTCGGGGCTCAGCGCCGAGGAGACCGACTCGTTCGCCGTCCTCCTCGAGGACCTCGCCACCGAGGGCCTGGCCATCCTGCTCGTGGAGCACGACGTGGAGCTCGTGATGCGGGTCTGCTCCCGCATCCACGTGCTCGACTTCGGCCGCGTCATCGCGGCCGGCACCCCGGCCGAGATCCAGGGCAACGAGCTCGTGCAGACCGCCTACCTCGGCACCGCCACCACCACCTGACGCCACCCAACAGAGCACGGAGCCCCCGCATGCACATCGCCTTCACCGACGAGCAGGACGCCCTGCGCAAGGAGCTGCGGGCCTACTTCGCCGACCTGATGACCCCCGAGGTGCAGGAGGAGATGGCCTCCGGCTCCGGCGAGTACGGCGGCGGCGAGCTCTACAAGCGCCTCGTGCGCCAGATGGGTGCCGACGGCTGGCTGGGGATCGGCTGGCCCACGGAGTGGGGCGGGCAGGGGCGCTCGATGCTCGAGCAGCTGGTGTTCATGGACGAGGCCAGCCTCGTGGGCGCACCGGTGCCCTTCCTCACCATCAACACCGTGGGCCCCACCCTCATGCACTACGGCACCGACGAGCAGAAGCAGCGCTTCCTGCCCAAGATCCTCGCCGGTGAGATGCACTTCTCGATCGGCTACTCGGAGCCCGGGGCCGGCACCGACCTGGCCTCGCTCACCACCCGGGCCGTGCGCGACGGCGACGAGTACGTGATCAACGGGCAGAAGATGTGGACCAGCCTCATCCAGTACGCCGACTACGTGTGGCTGGCCGCCCGCACCGATCCCGATGTGTCGAAGCACAAGGGACTGTCGATGTTCCTGGTGTCGACCGACTCCCCCGGCTTCAGCTGGACCCCGGTGCACACCATGGCCGGCACCTCCACCAGCGCCACCTTCTACGAGGACGTCCGGGTGCCCGCTGCCAACCTGGTGGGCGAGGAGAACCAGGGCTGGAAGCTCATCACCAACCAGCTCAACCACGAGCGGGTGGCCCTGTGCTCGCCGGCCGGCGTGCAGAACAGCCTGGCCGAGGTCCGGCGCTGGGCCCACGCCACCACCCTGGCCGACGGCCGGCGCGTGATCGACCAGGAGTGGGTGCAGACCCACCTGGCCCGAGTGCACGCCCGGGTCGAGTTCCTCAAGCTCATCAACTGGAAGATCGCCTGGGGGGTGCGCCACGGCGTGGGCCCGCATGACGCGTCAGCCACGAAGGTGTTCGGCACCGAGTTCTCCACCGAGGCCTACCGCCTCCTCATGGAGGTGCTGGGCGAGGACGCCATGGTGCAGCGCGACTCCCCCGGAGCGCTGCTGCGGGGCCGCCTCGAGCGGTCGTACCGCTCCAGCCTCATCCTCACCTTCGGCGGCGGGACCAACGAGGTGCAGCGCGACATCATCGCCATGGTGGGCCTCGGCCTGCCCCGGGCACCGAGATAGGACGGACGACACATGGACTTCGCCTTCACCGAGGAGCAGCAGGAGCTGGGCGCCCTCACCCGGCGCATCCTGACCGACAAGGTCACCGAGGAGGTGCTCCGCGCCAGCGAGCAGGCCGACGCCCGCTTCGATCAGGCCACCTGGGATGCTCTGGCCGGTGCCGGGCTGCTGGCCGTGGGCCTGCCGGCCTCGGTCGGCGGCAGCGACGGCGGCCTGCTCGAGCAGTGCGTGGTGCTCCAGGAGGTGGGCCGCACGGTGGCGCCCGTCCCCGTCGCCGCCACCACCGTGCTGGGGGCCGGCCCCGTCGCCCACTTCGGCACCGACGAGCAGCGGGCCCGCTGGGTGGTGCCGGCCGCCGAGGGTCGCACCGTGCTCACCGCTGCGCTCAGCGAGCCGGCCAACCGCGACCCGTACGCGCCGGCCACCACCGCCACCCCCGTCGACGGCGGTGGCTGGCGGCTCGACGGGGTGAAGACCCGCGTGCCGGCGGGCACCATGGCCGATGCCATCGTCGTCCCCGCTCGCACGCCCGGCGGCGCGGTCGTGGTGGTGATCGTGGAGCGCGGCGCCGCCGGGCTCACCGTCGAGGCCCAGCAGGTCACCAACCGCGACGCCGAGGCGCTGCTCACCTTCGACGGCGTGACGGTCGGCGCCGAAGCGGTGCTGGGCGGCGACGAGGTGCTGCGCTGGACGGTGCTGCACGGCACCGCCGCGCTGTGCGCGCAGCAGCTCGGCGTGCTCGAGCGGGCGCTCGAGATGACCGCCGAGTACGCCAAGCAGCGCGTGCAATTCGACCGCCCCATCGCCACCTTCCAGGCAGTGGGCCAGCGTCTGGCCGATGCCTACATCGACGTGGAGGGCCTGCGCCTCACCACCTGGCAGGCGGTGTGGCACCTCACCGAGGGGCTGCCGGCCGCCACCGAGGTGGAGGTGGCCAAGTTCTGGGCCGCCGAGGCCGCCCACCGCGTGGGCCACACCGCCGTGCACATCCACGGCGGCACCGGCATCGACAACGACTACCCGCTGCACCGCTACTTCGTGGCCGCCAAGGCCATCGAGCTCACCCTCGGCGGCGCCACCGACCAGCTGCTGGCCATCGGCAAGACCTTCGCCGCCACCCCGGAGTGACGACGTCTCCGGTCGAGAACGCTCGCCGAGCGAACCAGATCGACCAGAGACGTCGGGGGGTCTAGCCCTCGAGGTCGGCGACCAGCTTGGTGGCGGTGTCGACGTACTCCTCGACCATCTCCTGCACGACGGCTTTGGTGGTGCGGATCTGGTTCATGCGGCTCACGATCTGCCCCACCGGCATGCCCACCAGCTCCTTGGGCGGGTTGGACCCCATCTTGCGGTTGGCCGCCGCGTTGAGCATGAACTGCAGTGGCATGGGCAGCGTGCCCGGGCTCTCGGGCGCCTCCCACGCATCGGTCCAGGCGGTGCGCAGCTGGCGGGCCGGCTTGCCGGTGAAGGCGCGTGAGCGCACGGTGTCGGTGGACTTCGCCGCCAGCAGCTTGTCGGTCACCACGCCGCCCTGGGTGTTCTCGGAGACGGTGAGCCAGATGGAGCCGGTCCACGCGCCATCGGCGCCGAGCGCCATGGCGGCCGCCATCTGCCGACCGCTGCCGATGCCGCCGGCGGCCAGCACCGGGACGGGGGCGATGGCGTCGACCACGTCGGGGATGAGCACCATGGTGGCCACCTCGCCCGTGTGGCCGCCCGCCTCGTAGCCCTGGGCGATGATGATGTCGACGCCCTGCTGCACGTCGCGCACGGCCTGCTCGGCCCGGCCGACCAGCGCCGCCACCTTCACGCCCTGCTCGTGGGCCTGGTCGATGGCCGCCTTGGGGGGCGGGCCCAGCGCCGAGGCCAGCAGGGCGATGTCGTGGGAGAGGGCGATCTCGATCTGGGGGGCGCCGGTGGCCTCGGTCCACCCCAACACGCCGGCGCCCATGCCGGCGCCGCTCTCCAGCTCGGCGGCGCCGGACACGTCGACGCCGTGGTCGGCCAGGATCTTGTCGACGTAGTCCCAGTGCTCCTGGCTGATGTACTCGCGCAGCTTGGCGCCGATGTCGGCGGTGTCGGCCAGGCCGGCGTCGCGGTCGACGGTCTTCACCGGCATCACCACGTCGACGCCGTAGGGCTTGCCGTTCACGTGCTCGTCGATCCATTGGAGCTCGAGCTCGAGCTGCTCGTCGGAGAAGGCCAGCGCGCCGAGCACGCCCATGCCGCCGGCGTTGGTCACCGCGGCGACGACGTCGCGGCAGTGGCTGAAGGCGAACAGGGGGTACTCGATGCCGAACATCTCGGTCAGGCGGTTCTTCATGAGGTCGCTCCTTCGGCGACGGCCTTGGCCCGCCGGTAGTCGGGTTTGCCGCTCGGGTGCCGCGGCATCTGGTCAACGAGGTGGAGCTCCTTGGGCACCTTGTAGCCCGCCACCTTCGTGCGGCAGTGCTCACCGAGCTCCTCGAGGGTGGGGGCCTCGCCGGGGCGGGCCTCCACCACGGCGGCCACGCGCTGTCCCCAGCGCTCGTCGGGCACGCCCACCACCAGCGCGTCGAACACCTTCGGATGGGCCTTCAGGGCCGACTCCACCTCCTCCGGGTAGATCTTCTCGCCGCCGGAGTTGATGCACTGCGAGCCGCGCCCGAGCAGCGTCATGGAGCCGTCGAGCTCGAGCCGGGCGAAGTCGCCGGGCACGGAGTATCGCTTGCCGTCGATGGCGACGAAGGTGGCCGCGCTCTTCTCCGGGTCCTTGTAGTACTCGAGCGGCACGTTGCCACCCCGGGCCATGCGGCCGACCTCGCCGGGCTCCACGGGCCGGTTGTGCTCGTCGATCACGATGGTGTCGGGCCCGCGGGTGACGTTGACCAGTCCGCCGGTGGTGGTGGTGTTGCCCTTCTCCACCAGGCGCATGCCGTTGAAGCCGCTCTCCGAGGAGCCCACCGCCTCGCTGATGAACAGGTCGGGCAGCAGCTCGAAGAGCTGGTCCTTCACGATCGGGGAGAACACCGCCGCCGTGGAGCTGATGGCGACCAGCGAGGACGTGTCGTAGTCCTTCTCCTGGAGGGCGTCGATGAGCGGCCGGGCCATGGCGTCGCCGGTGATGGCGACGGTGGCGATCTTGTACTGCTCGATGGCGGCCCACACGGCGTGGCCGGAGAACTGCGGGAGGATCACCGAGGTGGTGCCCTTGATGAGGCCGCCGAGGGTGCCCCACTGGGCGGCGCCGTGCATCAGCGGCGCCAGCACCAGGCCCACCGAGGGCTCGCCCTCCGCCGCGGCACGCGACATCTGGTGCTCGTCCTCGATGCGCACGCCGGTCATGAAGTCGATGCCGCCGCCGAGGGTGCGCCACACGTCTTCGTGGCGCCACACGACGCCCTTCGGGTAGCCGGTGGTCCCGCCGGTGTAGAGGATGTAGTGGTCGTCGTCGCTGCGGGGCCCGAAGTCGCGCTCCGGGGAGGCGGCGGCCAGGGCCTCCTCGTAGTCCACCGCGCCGTCGGGGAGGGCGGTGCCGGTGCCGTCGTCGACGGTGAGCACGTGGCGCAGCATCGGCAGCCGGTCGCGCACGGCCTCCACGTTGGGGCCGAACTGGGCCTGGTGCACGAGCACCACGGCGTCGCTGTTGTCGAGCAGGTACACCAGCTCGTCGGGCACGTAGCGGTAGTTGACGTTGATGGGGACGGCCCGCAGCTTGTAGGCGGCCAACATCACCTCGACGAACTCGAGGCTGTTGTAGGAGTAGACGGCCACGTGGTCGTTGTGGCCCACGCCCTGGACGGCCAGGTGGTGGGCCAGCCGGTTGGCCCGATCCTCGAGCTCTGCGAAGGTCTCCTGGCGGTCGCCGCAGATCAGGGCGGTGCGGTCGGGGACGGCGTCGACCGTGTGCTCGATGAAGTCGGCGAGGTTGTAGGCCATGCCCCGCAGTAGAACACGTTCTCACTTGGGCAGCAACGGACCGGCTACACCCCAGCACGGACGGGGCGGTGGCAGGCGCAGGTAGAATGTGTTCTACTGCGGCCGTGACCTCGGGGGAGCCGTCCTACACGCTCGAGCTGCCGTACCGACGAAGCGTCGGTCCGGTGGTGGGAGCCTTCTTCACCGCCCTGCGCGACCAGCAGGTGCTCGGGAGCCGCACGGCGGCAGGGCGGGTGCTGGTGCCCCCGCTCGAGTACGACCCCGACACCGGCGACGCCGTCGACGACCTCGTCGAGGTGGGCTCCGCCGGCACCGTCACCAGCTGGGCCTGGGTGGATCAGCCGATGCGCAAGCACCCGCTCGACCATCCGTTCGCCTGGGTGATGGTGCGCCTCGACGGCGCCGACACCGACCTCGTCCACGCTCTCGACGTGCCCGGCCCCGACGCCGTGTCGACCGGCCTGCGCGTGCAGGTGCGCTGGGCTGACGAGCGGGCCGGCCACATCACCGACATCGCCTGCTTCGAGCCCGAGGGAGCGTCGTGACCGACACCGACACCGCCACGGAGGAGCCGGGGCCCGTGCGCTTCATGCAGCAGCACATCGCCCTCGACTACGCCGTGCGCATCAGCCCCCTGGCCGAGCGCTTCGGCGAGCAGCTGCGCGAGGGGCGCATCGTGGGCCAGAAGTGCCCGCAGTGCGGCCTGGTCTACGTGCCCACCCGAGCCTTCTGCCCGATGTGCACGGTGGCCATGGGCGAGGCCGACGAGGTGGAGCTGGCCGACAAGGGCACCGTCACCTCGTTCACCGTGCTCACCCCGATCCAGTACCACGGGCAGAAGGAGCGCGAGGACTACGCCCTGGCCAGCGTGCTGCTCGACGGCGCCGACGGCACCGTCGGCCAGCAGCGCATCGCCGAGGTGCCCCTCGACGAGATCCGGATGGGCATGCGGGTGGAGGCCATCTGGGTGCCGGCCGAGGAGCGCAAGGACGACCCGGGCGACCGCGGCTACGGCTTCGGCAACGCCATCCGGGCCTGGCGGCCCACCGGCGAGCCCGACGTGTCGGCCGACGCCTTCGCGGAGCACGTGCTGTGAGCGGCCCCATGCGAGACGTCGCCATCGTGAGCTTCGCCCAGACCCCGATCACCAACGGGGTGCGCGAGACCGAGTCGCAGATGCTGTTCCCGGTGATCGCCGAGGCCATCGAGCGCTCCGGCATCCCCCGCAAGGAGATCGGCTTCACCTGCTCCGGCAGCGCCGACTACCTCGCTGGAGCGTCCTTCGCCTTCGTGGGGAACCTGGAGGCCACCGGTGCGTGGCCGCCCATCTCCGAGAGCCACGTGGAGATGGACGGCGCGTGGGCCCTCTACGAGGCCTGGGTGCGGCTGCAGCACGGCGACATCGACTCCGCCCTCGTGTTCGGTTCGGGCATCTGCTCCCGGGGCGACCTGCGCGAGGTGCTGTGCCTCCAGAACGACCCCTACTACCTGATGCCGCTGTGGGCGGACCACGTGTCGCTGGGCGCGCTGCAGGCTCGGGCGCTGCTCGAGTCGGGCGCGGCCACCGAGGCCGACCTGGCGGAGGTGGCGGCTCGCAGCCGACGGGCGGGTGCGAGCAACCCCTTCGCCCAGGTCGGTGCCGACGTCACCGCCGAGGCCATGGCCGCCGAGCCCTACGTGGTGTCGCCGCTGCGAGCGGGCGACTGCCCGCCGGTGTCCGACGGCGCCGCCGCCATGGTGCTGGTGGCTGGCGACAAGGCCCGGGAGGTGTGCCAGCGCCCGGCCTGGATCCGCGGCGTCGACCACCGCATCGAGCCCCACTACCCCGGTGTGCGCGACCTCACCACCAGCACCTCCACCAAGCTGGCCGGCGAGCACGTCGGTGTGGGCGATGCCCCCATCGAGGTCGCCGAGCTCTCGGCCACCTTCAGCCACGAGGAGCTCATCCTGCGGGCCGCCCTCGGGCTCGGGGACGACGTGGAGGTCAACCCCTCCGGCGGCCCGCTCACCGGGCACCCGCTGATGGCCACCGGGCTCATCCGCATCGGCGAGGCCTTCCGCCAGATCCACGACCACGGCAAGCACCGCACCCTGGGCCACGCCACCTCCGGCCCCTGCCTGCAGCAGAACCTCATCTGCCTGCTCGAAGGAGACGACGACTGATGGCCGAGCGCTGTGCTGTGGTGGGCGTCGGACAGACGCACCACACCAAGGTCCGCGACGACGTGTCGCTGGCCGGCCTGCTGCGAGAGGCCGGGCAGCGGGCCCTCGACGACGCCGAGATGACCTGGCGAGACATCGACGCCGTGGTGATCGGCACCGCCCCCGACTCCTTCGAGGGCGTGATGATGCCGGAGCTCTACCTGGCCGACGCCCTCGGTGCGGCGGGCAAGCCCATCCTCCGGGTGCACACCGCCGGCAGCGTGGGCGGCTCGACGGCCATCGTGGCCGCCCACCTCGTGCAGTCGGGCGTGCGTCGTCGGGTGCTCACCATCGCCTTCGAGAAGCAGTCGGAGGGCGACACCACCTGGGCGCTGGGCGGCGGCCGCAGTGGCGGTGTGGGCGCCGGCGGCTACTTCGCCCCGCACATCCGCGCTTACATCTCGCGCTCCAACGCTCCGGAGTACGTGGGCTGGATGGTGGCGGTGAAGGACCGCAAGAACGCCCTGAAGAACCCCTACGCCCACCTCAAGCTGCCCGACATCTCCCTCGAGATGGTGCGCGACTCTCCGATGGTGTGGGAGCCCGTCCGCCGCCTCGAGAGCTGCCCCGCCTCCGATGGCGCCTGCGCCATGGTGCTCACCGACGAAGCCGGCGGCGACGCCGCGTCGAAGCCGCCGGCGTGGGTGCACGGCACCGCGGTGCGCAGCGAGCTGGGCCAGTTCCCCGGGCGCGATCCGGTGAACCCGCAGGGCGGTCAGGACTGCGCGGCCGACGTCTACCGCCAGGCCGGCATCACCAACCCGCTCGAGGAGGTCGACGTGGTGGAGTGCTACGTGCCCTTCAGCTGGTACGAGCCCATGTGGATGGAGAACCTCGGCTTCGCCCCGGTGGGCGAGGGCTGGAAGCTCACCGACGACGGCGAGACGGAGATCGGCGGCAAGCTCCCGGTGAACCCGTCCGGCGGCGTGCTGTCGTCGAACCCCATCGGCGCCTCCGGCATGCTGCGCTTCGCCGAAGCGGCCATGCAGGTGCGGGGCACCGCCGGCGAGCACCAGGTGGCCGACGTGCGCACCGCGGTGGGCCACGCCTACGGCGGCGCCGCCCAGTACTTCGCCATGTGGGTCCTGAGGAACGAGAAGCCGTGACCGCCACCGAGACGCCTCCCGATCAGCACCTGCTGGTGGAGCGGGACGGACCCGTCCTGATCCTCACCATGAACCGGCCGGAGCGGCGCAACGCGCTGTCGCCGTCGATGATGCAGGCCATGGGCGAGGCCTGGGACGAGGTCAACGCCAACCCCGACATCCGGGTGGCCATCCTCACCGGAGCCGGCGGGTCGTTCTGCGCCGGCGCCGACCTCCAGGCCATGACGCAGTCGCACCCCGGTGATGCCTTCGAGAAGCAGGAGGGCACGTCCGACCTGTCGTCGGGGATCATCAAGCCGCTGCTCAAGGGGTTCCTCCTCGACAAGCCGCTGGTGGCCGCCGTGGAGGGCCCGGCCGTGGCCGGCGGCACCGAGATCCTGCAGGGCACCGACCTGCGCATCGCAGGCGAGAGCGCTCGCTTCGGCGTGGCCGAGGTGCGCTGGGGCCTCTACCCGCTGGGCGGATCGGTGGTGCGCCTGCGCCGCCAGATCCCCTACGCCATCGCCGCCGACCTCCTCCTCACCGGCCGCCACGTGATGGCGCCGGAGGCCAAGGAGATCGGCCTCATCAGCGAGGTGGTGCCCGACGGCACCGCCCTCGACCGGGCCCGCGAGGTGGCGGCCAAGGTGGCCGCCAACGGTCCCGTCGCCGTGCAGGCCGTGCTGCGGGCGCTGCGGGCCACCGAAGCCGTGCCCGAGCAGGAGGCCATGCGCATCGACTCCGAGATCGGAATGGCCGTGTTCAAGAGCGACGACGCCAAGGAAGGCCCCATGGCCTTCATGGAGAAGCGCACACCGCAGTTCAAGGGGAAGTAGGCAACACCATGGAGCTCACCGACATCGACCTGCTCGACATGGATCGCTTCACCGAAGGCGTCCCGCATGAGTGGTTCACCCACCTGCGGGCCAACGCCCCGGTGTACAAGCACCCGGAGCCCGACGGTCCCGGCTTCTGGGTGATCACCAAGCTCGACGACGTCGTGGCCTGCAACCGCGACGCCGCCACCTTCTCCTCCGACCAGGCGCGCGGCGGTGTCGTCGGCCTCCCCGAGCGCGACGCGCCGCCCTCGGAGGCGGAGCAGGCCGGCGGTCGGCTGATGCTGATGATGGACCCGCCCGACCACACCCGCTACCGCAAGCTCGTCAACCGCGGCTTCACACCGCGGATGATCAAGCAGCTCGAGCCCCACATCCGCGACCTGACCGACCAGGTGCTCGACCAAGCGGTCGCCAAGGGCACCGAGATCGACTTCGTGGTCGACATCGCGGCCGAGCTGCCCCTCGAGGTGATCGCGGAGCTCATCGGCGTGCCCAGCGAGGAGCGCCACAAGATCTTCGAGTGGAGCAACCGCATGATCGGCTCCGACGACCCGGAGTACGCGGTGTCGGCCGAGGAGATCTTCAACGCCCAGGTCGAGATGTTCATGTACGCCCAGGCCCTGGCCGAGAAGCGGCGCGCCGAACCCGCCGACGACATCATCACCGCTCTGCTCAGCGCGGAGGTCGACGGCGAGTCGCTGTCCGACATGGACTTCAACCTCTTCTTCCTGCTGCTGTCGGTGGCCGGCAACGAGACCACCCGCAACGCCATCTCCCACGGGATGAACGCCTTCCTCGAGAACCCCGACCAGTACGAGCTGCTGGTGAGCGACCCCGACCGCTACCTGCCCGGTGCGGTGGAGGAGATCCTGCGGTGGGCCACCCCGGTCCTCTACTTCCGGCGCAACGCCACGCGCGACATCGTGGTCAGCGGCCAGGAGATCAAGGAGGGCGACAAGATCAGCCTCTGGTACATCTCAGCCAACCGCGACGAGGACCACTTCGAGGACCCGTTCCGCTTCGACATCACCCGCGATCCGAACCCGCACATCGCCTTCGGCGGCGGCGGCCCGCACTTCTGCCTGGGCGCGCAGCTGGCCCGCCTGGAGATCCGGATGCTGTTCGAGGAGCTGGCCAAGCGCTACCCCCGCATCGAGGCCCTCGGGGCACCCGACCGCCTGCGGAGCAACTTCATCGGCGGCATCAAGCACCTGCCGGTCGCCCTCCACACCAGCTGACCCGAACGGATCGAGCCACCCCCTCCGAACCCGTCGCGAAACGGTCGCACAAACACGACCATCCCGCGACCAGTTCACCGCCTCATCCCAACCCGTCGCGTTCTGGTCGTAGAAATCGGACCATCCCGCGACGAGTTCGCGGGCTCGGGGGGTGGATCAGCGGGCGGCGCTGGCCCGGGCGATGTCGCCGGCCACGTGCCGACGGCCCTGCAGCAGCACCGCGGCGCCCACCAGGATCAGCGGAGTGACGATGAGGAAGGCGTTGGCCAGGTTGCCGCGCACCTCGCCGTCGACCACGTACTCGAAGCGGTCGGCCACGAACCCGATGATCAGGGGAGACGCCGCGCCGGCCATGGCGCTGAGGAACCCGGTCACCGAGAAGGCGATGCCCCGGATGGTGGGCGCCACCACCTCGGTGATCATCACCGGGATGGCCACCAGGCCGCCCACGATGAAGGCCACGGCCACGCCCTGCATGGGGATGCGCAGCCACAGGGGGATCTCGAGGAAGCTCGGGATGAGCAAGCAGGCGCCGATCCCCTGGCAGGTGCCGGCCAGCAGCATCGGCGCCCCCTCGTAGCGGTCGCGCAGCTTGTCGACCATGCCGCCGGCCACGAAGGTGCCGCTGATGGCGCCGATGAGGATGAGCCCGCCCACCAGGCCGGCGGCCAGGCCCGAGCTCATGGTGGTGTGGCGGTCGTAGTAGGCGGCGGCCCAGAACCCGAGGCCCGACAGCGCACCGGCGGCGATGGCCGAGCCGATCATGAGCGACCGCAGCGTCCTCACCCGGGCGGCCACCATCACGTCGCGGAAGAGGGCGGCGGGACCGGAGTCGCGCTCCGGTGGCGATGGCGCGGCGACGGGGAGCACGGGATCGGGCTGCTCGGCGGCCACGTCGCTCTCGCCCCGCTTCGGCTCCGGGAGCCGCCACACGAGCAGGGCCAGGATCGAGCCGGGAACGCCGACGAGGAGGAAGGCCCAGCGCCAGCTCAAGACGGCGGCGATGCCGCCGGCCAGGGCCAGGCCGATGGCCTGCCCGAAGAACGGCGTGGCCCGCTGGAGCGCGAAGGCACGACCTCGCACGTCGGTCGGGTAGTAGTCGGCGATGAGCGACTGCGACGCAGGGTTGTCGATCGTCTCCCCGATCCCGAGGGCGGCCCGCACCGCGAGGAACTGCCAGAAGCTGCGCACCAGAGCGTTGAGCCCGGAGATGAGGCCCCAGGACGCCAGCACCACCGCGATGATGCGGGTGCGCCGGTAGCGGTCGGCCAGGTAGCCGGCCGGCAGCACCACCAGGAACCCGGTGAGCACGAAGGCGGTGCCCAGCAGGCCGGCCTGGGTGTCGCTGAAGCCGAGGTCGTCCTGCACCTGGGTGAGGACGCCGGGCAGGATGCCGCGGTCGACGGCGTCGATGAACGCCACGCCGGCCAGCACCTTGGCGGGTCGGCGCCCGTAGGGTCCCCAGCTCGGCTTGGCCTTCTTGCCCGGCTTCTCCCCGGGCGTCGCTGAAGGCTCGGACCCGCCTGTTTCGGTGCTCAAGTCGGCGTCGGCCAACGACGTGCGCTCCCCCCGGACGGCGTGGCGCCGAGTGAAACACGTTCTCGTGACCGGCGCAAGGAGTGCCTGCTGCTGCGCTGGACCACAGCGCGAGAACGTGTTCTACTCTGGGCGTTCCGAGACCGCGTGGAGGCAGCAGGGGTGGACTTCGACGAGAGCCCGGAGGAGGCAGCCTTCCGGGCCGAGGCCCGGGAGTGGCTGGAGAAGGCGGCCGACACGCCGGAGGCCCGCGGCCTGCAGGGCGGGCGACCGGGGCTGGACAGCGATTGGCTGGCGCGGGCCAAGCCGTGGCAGGCCCGCCTGGCCGACGAGGGCTGGGCCGGCATCACCTGGCCCGTCGACAGCGGCGGGCGCGGCGGCACGCCGGCCGAGCAGGCCATCTTCACGGAGGAGGCCGCCAAGCTCGGCCTGGCCGCCAACGCCTTTGCGGTGGGCATCGCCATGGCCGGGCCCACGATCATCGCCCACGGCACCGACGAGCAGCGTCAGCGCTTCCTGCCGCCGCTGCAGCGCGGCGACGAGGTGTGGTGCCAGCTCTTCAGCGAGCCGGGGGCGGGCTCCGATCTGGCCGGCCTGTCCACCCGTGCGGTGCGCGACGGCGACGAGTGGGTGGTCAACGGTCAGAAGGTGTGGACCTCCGGCGCCCACTACTCCGACCTCGGCATCCTGCTGGCCCGCACCGACATCGACCAGCCCAAGCACCGTGGCATCACCTACTTCCTGGTCGACATGCACTCCCCCGGCATCGAGGTGCGGCCGCTGCGCCAGATGACCGGCGCGTCGCACTTCAGCGAGGTGTTCTTCACCGACGTCCGCATCCCGCACGATCGCGTGCTCGGCGAGGTGAACGGCGGGTGGGGCGTGGCCATGACCACCCTGGCCAACGAGCGCACGATGATGGGCGGCGGCAGCAGCGGCCCGGTGGTGACCGACCTCATCGAGCTGGCCCGGCACTTCGGTGTCGACCAGGAGCCTGTGGTGCGCCAGGGCCTGGCCGCGTCGTGGACCCGGGCCCAGGTGATGACCTACCTCGGCTACCGCAGCCGCACCCGGGCCAGCCAGGGCCTGCCGCCCGGGCCCGAGGCGTCGGTGCGCAAGGTGTTCGCGGCCTGGAACCTGAAGCGCAACGGCGAGCTGGCCATGGCCATCCAGGGTGCGTCGGGGATGCTCCTCGACGCCGACGCCCCCGAGGGAGGCCGCTGGCAGCAGTCGTTCCTCGGCGCCCCGTCGATCCGCATCGCCGGCGGCAGCGACGAGATCCAGCGCAACGTGATGGGCGAGCGGGTGTTGGGCCTGCCCGCAGAGCCCCGCGTCGACAAGCACCTCCCGTTCCGTGACCTCCCGTAGGATCACCTCATGACGACGGCCGAGCCAGAGCTCTCGCCCGAGCAGCAGGACCGCCGTCGCCGTCTCATCGATGCCGCCTTCGAGCTGGGCGCGGAGGGCGGCTACGAAGCCGTGCAGATGCGCAACGTGTCGGTCACCGCCAACGTCGCCCTCGCCACCATCTACCGCTACTTCGCGTCGAAGGACGACCTGTTGGCGGCGGCCATGACGGAGTGGACCGGTCGGCTCCGGGGTCGGGTGGCCCAGTCACCGCCGCGCGGCGACACCGCCGCCGACCAGATGGTCGACGTGCTGCACCGGGCCTGCAAGGCCATGGAGCGCCAGCCCAAGCTGAGCGAGGCGCTGGTGCGGGCGCTGTCGTCGGCCGACGCCGGCGTGCGGGCCAGTGGCGTGGAGGTGCAGCGGCAGATCGCCTCGATGGGCGACGGCATCCTCGGCGACCTCAGCCCCGAGGTCCGCGCCGACATCCTCGCCGCCCTCGGCCACGTCTGGTACTCCACGCTGGTGTCGTGGGCCAACGGTCGGCGCGACTTCCCCTCGGTGATGACCGAGCTCGAGCGGGCCGCCCGTGTGCTCATCACGCCCTACGAGCGTGAGGCCAAGGCCACGCAGTCCAAGCGCAAGGGCAACGGCAACAAGCTCAGCTGACCGACCGCGCCAGCAGCAGGTGCTCGGTGCCGATGTAGCTGTGGCCCAGCGCCAGCGCCTCGTGCGCAGGAGCCATGCATCAGCTCGTGGTTGACGCATGGCGATGTGTCGATGCTGAGCTGACGCAGCCGTCCGGCCGACGGGCCGCGAGCAGCACGGCGGTGGCGCTACTGGCGACGGAGCTTCCACCGTCGGGCGCGGGCCGGTAGACCGCCCACGATGGTGGTGAGGACGACCAGAGCCAGTCCGATGCCGATCCCCACCGCGTTGGCAACCAGGTCGGACTGCTCGGTGACCCGCGTCGGTGACAGCCGCTCCTGCCCCAGCTCGAGCCCAGTGCTCACGGCGAACACGACCAGCGCCATCGCCGCCAACGAACCCCACGACCAGGTGGCCAGCCCGACCAGCAGCATCGCCCCAGCCCACAGCCCGATGTGGGCGAGAGCATCGGACTCTTCGACCCCGGTACGTTGCAGGGCTCGCTCGGCAGCCTCGTGGGCCCCGGGTGCACGTTGGTCCAGCCGGGTCGAGACCCGGTCCGAGACGTCGTCGACGACCCCGGGGGCCCGGGCAGACACCAGCACGGCGACCGTGGCCACCATCGCTACGAGCGCGAGCAGCGTCACCAAGCCGCGCCACCGGGCGAACGGTCGGCCGCCCGGACCGAGCGGTGTCAGGGTCAGTCTCGGCTGGTGTGCACCAGTGGGGCGGTGGGCGTGAGCCATCGGTCCGAGCATGCCCGATCGCCGAGGCGGCGAGGCCACCGCCGGCCGCCACCCTGTCAGATGGCGCGCGTGCGGCCCTCCCAGTAAGGGTCGCGGAGCTTGCGCTTGTAGAGCTTGCCGTTGGGGTCGCGGGGCATCTCGGTGGTGTAGTCGATGCTCTTCGGCAGCTTGAACTTGGCCAGGCGCTCGGCGCAGTGGGCGGTCAGCTCGGCGGTGAGGTCGTCGCCGGGCTCGACGCCGGGGGCCACCTCGACGACCGCCTTGATCTCCTCGCCCCAGTCCTCGTGGGGGATGCCGAAGACGGCGGCGTCGGCCACCTTCGGGTGGGTGAGGAGCGCTCCCTCGATCTCGGCCGGGTAGATGTTCACGCCGCCCGAGATGATCATGTCGGACTTGCGGTCGCACAGGAACAGGTAGCCGCCGTCGTCGAGGTAGCCGATGTCGCCCACGGTGAAGAAGCCGGCGCGGCGGTTCTCGTCGGTCTTGCCCTTGTCCTTGAAGTACTCGAAGTCGCCCTGGCCCAGCTTCATGTAGACGGTGCCGATCTCGCCGGTGGGGGTGTCGACGCCCTCGTCGTCGAGGATGCGGATCTCGCTGCTCGGCCACGGGAGCCCAACGGTGCCGGGCCGCTCCAGCCACTGCTCGGGGGTGACGACGGTGCCGCCGCCCTCGGTGGCGGCGTAGTACTCGTAGATCACCGGGCCCCACCAGTCGAGCATGCGCTGCTTGATCTCCACCGGGCACGGGGCGGCGGCATGCACCATCGAGCGCAAGGTGGAGACGTCGTAGCGGTTGCGCACGTCCTCAGGAAGGGCCAGCAGGCGGTGGAACTGCGTGGGCACCATGTGGCTGTTGGTGACGCCGTGGCGCTCGATCAGCTCGAGCATCCCCTCGGGGGTCCACCGGTCCATGAGCACCACCGGGTGGCCGAGGTGCAGCGAGGTGGACGCGAAGGCCAGCACGGCCGTGTGGTAGAGCGGCGAGCCGCAGATGTGCACGTTGCCGTCGTGGGCCACGGTGCCGAACAGGCGCAGCAAGAACCCGCCACCGGCGGCCGCAGCGTCGGGATCGGCGCCCGAGAGCTTGCGGCGCACGCCCTTGGGCTGGCCCGTGGTGCCGGAGGTGTAGTGCATGGCGGCACCACCGGAGCGGTCGCCCGGGCGATCGGCGGGCTGGCCGTCGGTGAGGTCGGTGTAGGGCCGGAAGCCGTCGATGGAGCCGATGGAGAAGCAGCGGTCGGCCGGCAGCGAGATGGCGTCGGCGGCCGTGCGGCACGTGTCGGCGAAGCGCTCGTGGCCGATGAAGGCGTCGGCCTCGCAGTCGTCGACGATGTAGGCGATCTCCGGGCCTACCAGGTGGTGGTTGATCGGGGTGAGGTACCAGCCGGCCTGCATCGCGGCGAAGTACAGCGCCAGCATCTCGAAGCTGTTGGGGACGACGGCCGCCACACCGGAGCCGGCTTCGAGCCCGAGGGCGCGGAGCCCGTGCACGAGGCGGTTGCACTCGGCGTAGAGCTCGCCGTAGGTGACCTCCTTCCCTGACGGGTCGATCACCGCGATGCGGTTCGGTTCCTCTTCGGCCAGCGTCCAGAAGCCCACGGTGTCGGTCACGGGCCGCAGGGTAGAACGCGTTTCACCTGGCGTCCATCGAGCCGACCGTGCTCAGGCGCCGAGGACCACCTCGGCCACCTCCCGCATCTGGGCCACGCTCCCCCCGCCGACGACCAGCATCGTCACGCCCGCCTCCTCCCACGCCTGGAGGTCGTCGCGGATCTTCTCGACGGAGCCGACGAGCGAGATGTCGGCCGCCATCTGCGTGGGCACGGCCGCGATGGCGTCGTCGCGGCGGCCGGCGAAGAAGAGCTCCTGGATCTGGTTGGCCTCCGCCTCGTAGCCCATCCGGGCGAACACCTGCTGGTGGAAGTTCATGTCCTTGGCGCCCATCCCGCCGATGTAGAACCCGAGCGTGGGCCGCATCGCCTCGAGCGTGGTCTGCACGTCGTCGGTCACCACCACGGAGCAGTTGGTGGCGATCTCGAACCGCTCCCGCTTGGCGGGATCGCCGGCCCGCTCGAAGCCGTCGTCGAGCCAGCCCTGGTACATCGAGGCCACCTTCGGTGAGTAGTAGATCGGGAGCCAGCCGTCGGCCACCTCGGCGGCCAGGGCCACGTTCTTCGGGCCCTCGGCGCCAAGCCATATGGGCATCTCCGACCGGAGCGGGTGGGTGATGGGCTTGAGCGGCTTGCCCATCCCGAGGGCGCCCTCGCCGGTGTAGGGCAGCGGGTGGTGGGGCCCGGCGCTGGTGACCGGAGCCTCCCGCGCCAGCACCTGACGGACGATGTCGATGTACTCGCGGGTGCGGGCCAGCGGCTTGCCGAAGGGAGCGCCGTACCAGCCCTCCACGACCTGCGGACCCGACACGCCGAGCCCGAGCACGAAGCGCCCGCCGGAGAGGTGGTCGAGGGTGAGCGCGTGCATCGCGCACGACGCCGGCGTGCGGGCCGAGATCTGCACGATGGAGGTGCCGAGGCGGATGCGCTCCGTCTGCGAGCCCCACCAGGCCAGCGGCCCGAAGGCGTCGCTGCCCCACGACTCCGCGGTGAAGGCCGCGTCGAAGCCGAGGCGCTCGGCCTCGAGCAGCCTCTCCAGGGCATCGGTGGGAGGCTGGGCTCCCCAGTAGCCGAGCGTCAGTCCGAGCTTCACGTTGGTCTCCCTCTCGCGATTGTTGGGTCAACCCTAGAACGCGTTCTCGCGATGGGGCTATGGTGACGCCACGCACGGACCGTCGTGCCGCAAGGGGGGAAGTCGATGAAGACGCGAGCGATCGTGCTCACCGTGCTGGTGCTCGTGGCCGGCGCGTGCGGGAACCGGGCCGGCGACGAGGACACGGGCGAGAGCCCATCCGACGGCACCGACACCACCGAGGCTCCGAGCGGCAGCGGGGCTGGCGCCACCGACGTGGGCGTCACCGACGACGCCATCACCATCGGCGTGATCGCCGACCTCACCGGTGTGGTGCCCGGCCTCTTCAAGGCCGCCCCCGACGCCGTGCAGGCCTACGCCGCCATGGTCAACGAGGCCGGGGGCATCCACGGCCGCGAGCTGGTGGTCGAGGTGTTCGACACCGGCACCAACGACAACGGCAACCGCCTCGCCTACGAGGAGGCCTGCGACGCCGTATTCGCGTCGGTCGGCTCCGAGTCGGCCTTCGACACCGGCGGCTACGAAGCGGTGGCCTCCTGCGGGTTCCCCCACCTGGCCGGGTTCACCACCGACGACGCCGTCGACGAGCTCGACTTCGTGTTCCCCCGCACCAGCCCCGACGTCGTGGGCGTGGGCGCGGCCCGCTGGTTCGCCGAGGAGTTCCCCGAGGCGGTCAAGAACGCCGCCATGTTCCACGGCAACATCCCCGTCACCGAGCTGGCCGCGCTCAACCAGATGGAGGCTCGGCGCTCGGTGGGCTGGGAGTACATCTACCAGCAGCCGGTGGCCACCCTGGAGTCCAACTACACGCCCCACGTGCTCGAGATGGAGCGGCGCGGCGTGCAGGCCTTCGGCTTCGTGGCCGACGTGAACAACATCGTGCGCCTCCAGACCGCCATGCGGGAGCAGGGGGTCACGGTGACGGTCGCCGACGTCAACACCCAGGGCTACAGCCAGGACTACCTCGAGGCCGTCGGTCCCGCTGGCGAGGGGAGCTACGTGCCCCTGGCCCATGCCCTGCTCGAGGAGGCCGACCAGATCGAGGCCCTCGAGGAGTACGTCACCTGGCTCGATCGCACCGTGCCGGGGGAGCTGCCCACCTCCAACGGCCTCCAGGCCTGGGTGCGGGCCAAGCTGTTCCACGAGGCGGCCGAGGCGGTGGGCCCCGAGCTCACCCGCGACGCCCTCATCGCGGAGCTCGAGGGCATGACCGACTGGGACGCCGACGGCCTCATCCCGCCCATCGACGTGGGCGAGCGCATCCAGGCGGAGTCGTGCTTCCTGCTGGCCCAGGTGCAGGACGGCACCTACGTGCGGGTCTTCCCCGACGAAGGCTTCCACTGCTCACCCGACGACCTCTACACGTTCGGTTCCTAGTGGCCTGTCGCCGAAATGATCGAGCGGCCTGGCCGGCCAGTCGCACCCCTGGCGGCGTCCTCGTCCTCGCATTCGCTGGGGGAGTCCTTCGTCCTGCGTCCTTGCCAGAGGCACGCCTGGCTCGCCCAGACCACGTCGCCATTCCGACGACAGACCACTAGGCCCCTTCCTTGACCGACCTGCTCGCGTTCACGATCGTCGGGATCGTCACCGGGTCGATCTACGCGGTCGCGGCCAGCGGGCTGGTCGTCACCTACACCACCTCGGGCGTGTTCAACATCGCCCACGGCGCCGTCGGCATGCTGATGGCGTTCCTGTACTGGCAGCTGCGCTTCGACTGGGGCTGGCCCACCCCGGTGGCGCTGGTGGCCGTGCTCCTCATCGTGGCGCCGCTGTTCGGCGCGCTGATCGAGCGCACCCTGGCCCGGAACCTGGCCCGGGCGTCGCTGGTCTCGAGCCTGGTCGTCACCATCGGCCTCCTCCTCGTCCTCATGGGGCTGGCCCTCAACATCTGGCCGCCCGAGGGTCGCCGGGTCAGCGGCTTCTTCTCGCCCGGCGGCTTCGACCTGGGCCCGGTGTTCGTCACCTGGCACCAGGCCATCACGGTGGCGGTGGCCGTCGGCGTGGCGGTGGGCCTGCGCCTGTTCATGTTCCGCACCCGGTCGGGGGTGACCATGCGGGCCGTGGTCGACCACCGCTCGCTGGCCACGCTGGTGGGGGCCCGACCGGCCCGCTCGAGCATGCTCAGCTGGGGGCTCGGCTCCTCGCTGGCCGCCCTGGCCGGGATCCTGCTGGCGCCCGTGCTGCAGCTCAACGTGCAAGCCCTCACGCTGCTGGTCGTCAACGCCTACGCCGCCGCCATGGTGGGCCGGCTGCGCAGCGTGCCCCTCACCTTCGTGGGGGCCATGGCCCTCGGGCTCATCGAGTCCTACGCGGTCGGCTACCTCCCCTCCACCGGGGCCTTCTCGAACATCCGCCTGGCCATCCCCACGCTGATGCTGTTCCTCGTGCTCCTGCTCATCCCGGAGGTGCGCCTCCGGGCCGGCGCCACCATCGCCGCCCGCATGCCGCGGCCCACCTCGCTGCGCCGCTCGCTGGCGGGCGCCGGGCTGCTGATCGGCGGGGCCTGGGTGTTCTCCGCCGTGGTGGCCGAGGGCACGCTGTCGAAGGTGGCCCCCGGGCTCGGCCTCGGGCTGGTGGCCCTCTCACTCGTGCCGCTCACCGGGTGGGCCGGCCAGGTGTCGCTGTGCCAGATGACCTTCGCCGGCATCGGCGCCTTCGCCGCCGCCCAGCTCGCCTCCAGCGGCTCGGTCCTCGGACTGGTGCTGGCCGTGGCGGTGGCCGCACCGGTCGGCGCGCTGGTGGCCCTGCCCGCCCTGCGGCTGCGCGGCCTCTACCTGGCGCTGGCCACGCTGGCCTTCGCCGTGCTGATGGACAACGTCTTCTTCGTGCGCAGCGACGTGTTCGGGGCCCTCGGAGCGGTGCGAGTGGAGCGCCTCCAGGTGGCCGGCATCTCCTTCGCGGGTGAGCGGGCCTACTTCGTGCTCCTCGCCACCGTGTTCGCAGCCGTGGCCGTGGGCCTGCTGGCCCTGCGCCGGGGCACCTTCGGTCGGCGGCTGTCCGCACTGCGCGACAGCCCGGTGGCCTGCACCACGATGGGCCTCGACACCACCGTCACGAAGCTCCAGGTGTTCGCCCTCTCCTCCGCCATCGCAGCCCTGGCCGGTGCGCTGCTGGCGGGGCTGCGCCAGACAGCCACGGCGGCCGACTACGCCATGTTCGAGAGCCTGCCCATCGTGCTGCTGGCCGTGCTCGGTGGCATCACCGCGGTGAGCGGAGCCCTGATCGGCGGGCTCGTGCTGGCCGCCATCCCGGTGCTGGCCGACGAGGTGTCGTGGCTGGAGAGCCTGGCCATCCTCGGCCCCGGCGTCATCGGCCTCACCCTGGCCCGCCGGCCCGACGGGCTGGCCCTCGCCTTCGGCGACCTGTGGGCCGGCCGCCACGCTCGCGCCGACGACGCGCCGGGCGAGCTGCCCGAGCGCCTCGAGGAGCTGGGCCTCACCATCCCGCTCGAGCCCGGCCACCGTGCCGCCGTCGACCACCAGCTGGCCATCGATGCCTGAGCCCACCACCCTCTCCCCTGCCGTCCTCGAGCTGCGCGGGGTGCGCGCCGGCTACGGCCGCATCGAGGTGCTGCGGGGCATCGACCTCGCCGTGCCCGCCGGCACCTTGGTGGGGCTGCTCGGTCCCAACGGCGCCGGCAAGACCACCACCCTGGCTGCCGTGAGCGGGCTGCTGCGACCGAGCTCGGGCACCATCCGCATGGCCGGCGTCGACGTCACCGGGGCCGGGCCCGATGCGCTGGCCCGCGCCGGTGTGTGCACCATCCCCGAGGGTCGGGGCATCTTCCCCAACCTCTCGGTCGACGAGAACCTGCTGATGTTCAGCCACGGCGGCACCACGGCACGCCACGCCACCGACGTGGCCTTCACCCACTTCCCGCAGCTCGAGGTCCGCCGCCGCATGGCCGCCGGCCTCCTCTCGGGCGGCGAGCAGCAGATGCTGGCCCTGTCCCGCGCGCTGGCCACCCGCCCGGCCCTGCTCCTGCTCGACGAGCTGTCCATGGGACTGGCGCCCCTCGTGGTGGAGCAGCTCTACGGCCAGGTGAAGGAGATCACCCGCACGGGTGTGGCCATCCTGCTGGTCGAGCAGTTCGCCGCCTACGTGCTCGACGTCGCCGACCAGGTGGCCGTGATGGTCAACGGCGAGATCCGCGCCGCTGGCCGACCCAGCGAGATGGCCAGCCAGCTGCAGGGGGCGTACCTCGGTGCG
>JBPPMN010000088.1:0-2680 GCA_051306055.1 Acidimicrobiales bacterium | reverse complement strand
GGCCCCGCCCCCAAGCTGTCGGCCCGCAAGCTGCTGCGCTGGACCGTCGCCCAGCAGATCGTCACCGGCCGCCGGGCCTGGGAGATCGAGACCGCCGACGGCAAGGTCGACGGCATGCCTGTCGCCTTCTGGCCGCTCGTCAGCGCCCGCCTCGACGCCATGCCCTCGGCCGGCGGCACCGAGTGGTTCCGGGTGTTCCGCTACGGCCGGGCCGGCGACCAGCGCACCCTGGCGCCCGGCCACGTGTTCTTTGGCTGGGAGCCCGCCGGCGATGACTTCCGCCAGGCCCAGTCGGCCCTGCAGGCCGCCCGCTTCGACCTGTCGATGGTGACCCTCGCTGACCGCTACAGCATCAGCTTCCTGCAGAACAACGCCACCCCGGCCACCGTGGTGACGACCGAGGCCTTCCCCGACGAGGACCACCGGCGCCGCTTCCGCTCCCAGTGGGATGCCGAGTTCGGCGGCGTCGACAACGCCGGGCGCACCCGGTTCAGCGAGGCCGGCGACGGCGACGGCCCGGTCGGCGACGCCATCGACGTGAAGGTGCTGGGCCTGTCGCAGCGTGACGCCCAGCTGGCCGAGGCCCGCAAGGAAGCGCTCATGGAGGTGGCGATCTGCCTGGGCACGCCGTGGTCGAAGCTCGATGCGTCGGGCCGCACCTTCGACAACGCCGAGGTGGAGGACCGCTCGTGGTGGGAGGACACCAACGAGCCCGACATGAGCGACCTCGAGGACGACATCAACATGCAGCTGGCGCCGCGCCTGGGCGGCGACATCTGCTGGTTCGACCGGCACAGCGTGCGGGCCCTGCAGCGCAAGGTGGTGCCGGTCACCCAGACCGTCGGTGTGCCGACACTGGTGCAGGCGCAGCTGATGAAGATCAACGAGGCCCGGCTCGACTACGGCCTGGATCCGCTGCCTGACGGCGACCGGGTGATGACCGTCGACGAGATCCAGGCCCTCAAGACGAGCGCCGGCGACGAGTCGATCAGGGCTGCCCTGCTGGCGCTGGAGCAGCGTGGGGCGGGAGGTGCCTCCGACCGCGAGGAGGAGGACGGCGACCTGTCGGCCGTGGTTGCACCTCCCGCCCTGCCCCCGGCCAGCGACGAGGACCGGGCGGCCAGCCCCGAGGAGATCGAGGCCCGCCGAGCGAAGATCTGGCGCACCACCGACGCCATCGTCACCACGCTCGAGTCGCGCTGGGAGCGGGCCATGCGCCGCCTCTTCGCCCGCCAGGAGCGCTCCACCATCGCCCGCCTGACCGGCAAGCGGGGCCGCCAGGCGCTCGGCTACACGCCCGAGGGCCAGCCCGAGGAGCGGGCGCCCGGCGACCCGTCGCCCAACATCGACCCGTCCCAGGTGTTCGACCCCGACTTCTGGACGAGCGAGACCAGCGAGGCGGCCGGCGACCTGTTCGAGCAGGTGACCGCCGACAGCCTGGCTCGCATCGCCGACCTGTTCGGCCTGTCCTTCGACCTCGACGCCCCCTGGGTGGGCGAGTTCATCGAGGCGCGCGCCAACCAGCTGGCCGGCCCGGTCACGCAGACCACCTACGACGCCATCACCGCCACCCTGCGTGACGGCGTGGCCGAGGGTGAGGCGATCGACGACCTGGCCAAGCGCATCCGCGAGGTGTTCGCCGACGCCAGCAAGCGGCGCTCGGTGGTGATCGCCCGCACCGAGGTGATCAGCGCCTACAACGGCGCCGCGGTGGCCGGCGCCTCGACGCTGCCCGCCGACGTGGTGGCCGGCCAGGAGTGGATCGCCACCCGCGACGGCCGTACCCGCCCTGCCCACGCCTCGGCCGACGGCCAGGTGGTGGCGGTGGGGCAGCCCTTCGAGGTGGCCGGCGACAGCCTCGCCTACCCGGGCGACCCGTCAGGCCGCTCGGCGAACACGATCCAGTGTCGCTGCACGGTGGCCTTCCTGACGCCCGAGGAGATGGCCGAGCGTGCCGCTGGGCGTGGCCGCCTGGTTGAGGTGCGGGCGGCCCGCAACCTGTTCGAGCTCGTGAACGAGAACACCGATCTGCTCGCTTTCCGGCGGGCGCTGGAGGCAGCAGCATGACCATCGAGCAGCGCACCGTGCGCAACGTGGAGATCCGGGCCACCGAGGTGGACGGCAAGCCCGGCGTCACCCTGCACGCCATCAGGCCCGGCGTCGTCGACGACTATGGCTCGCTGTGGGCCGCCGACGCCTTCGACGAGAGCCTCGCCACCCGGCTCCCCACCCTGTGCTGGGCGCACGACTGGTCGGAGCCCCTCGGCCCCGGCGTCGACTACGAGACCAGCGACGAGGGGCCGGCCATCCGGTTCCTGTTCTCCGACTTCGAGGCCGTGCCGATCGCCCGGCGCGCGCATGCCCAGGTGGCCGATGGCACGATCCAGGACTGCAGCGTCGGCTTCTACGGGGCCACGCGGCGTGACCCCACCGACGACGAGCGCATCACCTACCCAGGCGTGCGCGAGGTCATCGAGAAGGCGCAGCTCGACGAGGTCAGCCTGGTGCTGCGGGGCGCGGTGCCCGGCGCCAAGGTGCTAGCCGTGCGGGGCGCCAAGGTGGCCGTGGACGCGGCGGTCGACCTGGCTCGGCGCATCGCCGAGGGCGAGATCACCAAGGAGCAGGCGCACGAAGCGCTCGACCTCCTGGCCGCCGACGGTGGCAGCGAGGAAGAGCAGGA
>JBPPMN010000083.1:0-19613 GCA_051306055.1 Acidimicrobiales bacterium | reverse complement strand
GGCGATGTCGGTCAGGGCCACACCGGCGCCGCCGGCCACCAGCACGCGGTCGGCCAGGCCGTCGCCGCCCTGCCGCACGTCGGAGGCGCCGCCGCCGCCACCGCCGCCGCTGCCCTCGCCGGCGCCGCCCGCTCCGCCACCGATGGCGCCACCGGCGCCGCCGTCGCTGCCCTCGCTCTCCTCACCAGGCGCACCCTGGCCACCGACGACCAGCACGATCGTCTCGCCGGGGGTGACCTCGAGGGCGGCCGTGGCCCGACCCCCGAGCCCGCCGGCGCCGCCCTCGGAGATCGGCTCGACGCCGGCCGACTGGATGCCGCCGTCGCCGCCCTCGCCGAGGCTTCCGAAGTCACCGCCCGCACCGCCGGCGGCGCCGTAGAGGTCGAAGGTGGCACAGCTGACACCAGCGGGGACGACCCACTCCTGCTGGCCGGGCTCGTCGAAGGACTCCGTGACCGGCTCGGCCGAGGCCGGGCCCACGGTGCCGAGGGCGGTCAGGGTGAAGGCGCCTCCGGCCGCGAGGCCGAGGAGTCGAGTGGTCGTCCGCATCTGGTTGCTCCCGCGCTTGAGGTGTGGTTGCCGTACCGGCGAGCGGACCCTACCGCTCGGCGCCCGGCTAGACGGCGAGCACGCCGCGGTTGAGCTTTCCGGCGTGCATGTCGTCGAGGGCCTGCTGCACGTCGGCGAGGTCGTAGACCTGGCTCACCATCTGGTCGAGGGGCATGCGCCCGTCGAGGAAGAACTGCACGTACATGGGGATGTCGTGGTGGGGGCGGGTGCTGCCGTAGCGGCAGCCCATGATCGACTTGTCGTTGTAGAGGCTGTTCACCACGAAGCTGGCCTCGGTGCCCAGCTTGGGCACGCCCAACAGGATGCACTGCCCGCCCCAGTCGAGCAGGTCGATGGCCGTGCGGATGAGGGCGGGGTGGCCCACGCACTCGAAGGCGTGGTCGACCCCGTCGGGCAGGCCCAGGTCCTTCACGGCGGCGACGGTGTCGTCGATCGAGGAGGCGTCGAGGAAGTCGGTGGCGCCGAACTGGCGGGCCACCGCCTCCTTGCCGGGGTTGGCGTCGATCACCACGATGCGGCCGGCCGCCGAGAGGCGGGCCGCCTGGATGACGGACTGGCCGATCCCACCGGCGCCGATCACGGCGACGGTCTGGCCCGGCTGCACCTTGGCCCGGTTGAGCACGGCGCCCGCCCCGGTGACCACCGCGCACCCGATCAGGCAGGCCACCTCGAGCGGCACCTCCTGCGGGATCACCACGGCCTGGCTCTCGGCCACGACGGTGCGCTCGGTGAAGACGCCGGCGTTGGCGAACTGGAAGGCCTTCTCGCCGCCGACGGTGAAGGGCCGGCTGAGCTTGCCCATGGTGTCGCGGCAATGGGTGGGCTGCCCCCGGTCGCAGGCGGCGCAGAGCCCACAGCTGCCGAGCGTGGTGAGCACGACGTGGTCGCCGACCTGCACCTTGCGCACCGCCGAGCCGACCTCCTCGACCACGCCGGCGCCCTCGTGGCCGAGCACGACGGGCGTGGGGAACGGGATCGTGCCGTCGAGCACCGACACGTCGGAGTGGCACAGGCCGGCGTTGACGATCCGCACCACCACCTCGTGGGGGCGCGGGTCGCGCACCTCGACGTCGTCGCGGACCTCGAGCTCGCCGGTCCAGACGAGGCCCCTCACCGCGGGCTCAAGACGTGGCCGGGCAGGCCGGCATCGGCCTGCAGCTCGCCGTCGACCACGATGGGCACGCCGTTGACGATGGTGGCGTGCACGCCCCTGGGCTTGGACGTCCAGCGGGCGGCGCCGTTGGGGAAGTCGTGGGCCAGCCACTTCTGGTCGGGACCGACGGTGTCGGGGTCGAAGATCATGATGTCGGCGGCGTACCCGGTGAGCAGGAGCCCACGGTCGGTGAAGCCGCAGAGGGCGGCAGGGATGGCGGTGATCTGGCGCACCCCCTCCTCCAACGTGAAGCCGCCCCACTCCCGCACCCAGTGCTGGAGGAACCAGGTGTGGGCCTCCGCTCCGTCGTCGCGGTCGAGGTGGGCACCGCCATCGGAGGTGCCCACGATCATGTGCGGGTCGTCCTGGGCGATCTTGGTGCCCTCGATCCACTCGGGGGTCTCCGTCTTCCAGAGGAACTCCACCGCGAGGTCCTCGGAGGCGGCGATGTCGAGGAAGGCATCGGTGGGGTGCACGCCGCGCTCCTCGGCGATCTCCACCAGCGACCGGCCCAGCAGCTTCTCGTTCTCGGGCTGCGCCACCTTGTTGACGTGGAGCACGGCCCACCCGGGCGGCGGCAGCGTGGGACCGGCGGCAGGATCGCGGTTGGGCTCGTCGACCGACGAGCGAGCGGCCTCGCGGAAGGCGGGATCCGCGGCCAGCGCCAAGCGCTCCTCCACCGTGGTGGCCTCGGTGAAGAGGCGGTTGAGCTGCAGCGCGCCCTCGTAGAGCTTGGTGCCGTCGGCCAGGTTGAAGGTGCGGTTGAACGGCTTCGACATGGCCATCGAGTAGACGGCGGCACCGCGGGCGGTGGCCTCGTCGACGAAGCGCTTGGCGTTGTCCCACCCTGCCGTGGGGGCGTCGACCTTCGAGCGGGCACCCAGGCCCTGGATGATCACCGGCATGCGGGAGCGCAACGAGAGGTCGATGAGCAGCTCCTCGTCGTCGGCCGTGATGCCGCCCACCGCGGAGCCGGGGAGGTAGGCCAGCGATCCCGAGCCGGCTCGGCCGGCGGCCTCCGCCAGCGCGGTGAGCTCCTCGAGGCTGGACAGCCGCGAGGGCACGGGCCGGTCGGCGGAGTCGAAGTGGGTGGGCGAGTGGGTGGAGGAGAACCCGGCGGCGCCGGCCCGCATGGCCTCCCGCACCAGCTCCGCCATCTGCTCGATCTCCTCGGGGGTGGCCTCCCGGGCCTGGGAGTCGTCGCCCATCACGTAGCGGCGCAGCGCGCAGTGGCCCACGTAGAAGGCGGCGTTGATGCCGATCTTGCCCTCCATCGACGCCAGGAACTCCGGGAAGCTCTCGAAGCCGTCGACCGGGATGCCCTCCAGCGCGCTCGGGTCCATGCCCTCGACGCGAGCGAAGAGCTGGATCAGCCACGGCGCGTCGCCGGGCTTCAGGGGCGCCACGGAGAACCCGCAGTTGCCGGCCACCACGGTGGTGACGCCGTGGTAGCAGCTCGAGGTGCCGTAGGGCTCGAAGGTGAGCTGCGGGTCGTAGTGGGTGTGGGGATCGACGATGCCCGGGGCGACCACCTTGCCCTCGGCGTCGATCGTGCGCTCCCCCTCGCTGGCCTCGATGAACCCGATGGCCGCGATGCGACCGTCCTTGACGCCGACGTCGGCCCGCCGCCGAGGCAGGCCCGTGCCGTCGACGACGGTCCCGTTGGTGATCACCAGGTCGAAGGTCGCCATGGGGCGACAGTAGAACACGTTCTATTTTCGGGCAATCAGCGGGCGCCCGGCTTGCTCCGCTTCTGGTCGTACATGGCGGCGTCGCCCGAGGCCATGAGCGCCTCCAGGTCGACGGGTGCACCGGGGTCGAAGGTGGCCACCCCCACGCTCATCCCCAGCGAGGTGGCTCCGTCCGGGCCGTGGACGAGGATCGCGTGCTGGAGGCGCTCGATGACCGCAGAGGGATCGGCGGTGCCCGACAGCAGGGCACAGAACTCGTCGCCGCCGAGCCGCGCCAGCACGTCAGCGCCGCGCAGCGAGCCGGCCAGCACGTCGGCGGCTCGACGGATGGCGACATCGCCTGCCTCGTGCCCCTGCTCGTCGTTCACCGCCTTGAGGCCGTCGAGGTCGGCGAACAGGAGCGTGGCGGGCTGGCCGAGCCGGCGGCACACCTCGAGCACCTTGCGGCCCTGCAGCAGGAACCCCCGCCGGTTGCTGAGGCCGGTCAGCTCGTCGTTCACCGCGAGGTGCCGCACGGCGATCTCGTGCTCCACCATGAGGGCGAGGTCTTCGAGGGCGGCCACGTCGTCGGGGTCGATCTCGCGCGGCACGTCGTCCATCACGCACAGCGTCCCCACCCGGGCACCGTCGGGGGCGCTGAGGGGGATGCCGGCGTAGAAGCGGATGTTGGGGTCGTCGAGCACCGACGGGTTGTCGACGAACCGCTCGTCGAGGCGGGCATCGGCCACCAGCAGCGCCTCACCGCTGGCGATGGCGTGCCCGCAGAACGACTCCGACCTCGGGGTCTCGGCCACGTCGATCCCGATGCGCGACTTGAACCACTGACGGTCCTCGTCGACGAGGGTGACCGTGGCCATGGGCACCCCGAAGAGCCGCTGGGCCAGGCGGGTGATCCGGTCGAAGCGCTCCTCCGGCGGCGTGTCGAGCAGGTCGAGCGCTCGAAGCGACGCCACCCGCTGCGGGTCGTCGTCGGGGATGGGGGGCTCGATCACCCCTGCATCATGCCCGGACGGGACCCCGGCCAGCCGGGTGTGGTGAACTGGCGCCCGCCGCCCGCTGGGGGTCGGCGCCGGAGGTGCAGGGTGTTCGACGACGTCACGGTCGGGATCGCGCTCGGCGTGCCCCTGATCACCGCCTTCATCGGCTACAGCACCAACCGGGCTGCGGTGAAGACGATCTTCCACCCGAGCGAGTTCGTGGGGATCGGGCCGCCGAAGCGTCAGGCCGAGATCGCTCGCGAGTTCGCCCTCGTGGCCGAGGAGGAGATCTTCACACCGGCCAACCTCTTCCGGGTGCTCACCGAGGGCGAGCCGGGCACCCGGATCGCCCGGCTCGTGCTCGAGCGGGTGTCGGAGCGCGTCGACCAGCAGCGCCCCACGCTGGAGATGCTGGCCCAGCAACCCATCACCGACGACCAGATCGAGGTCGTCAAGGCGCTGATCGTCACGCGGGTCACGGCCGACCTCCCGGGGCTCCAGCGGGAGCTCGAGCCCTACCTGCGTGAGCAGCTCGGGGTGGCCCGCGTCGTGGAGGAGCGGATGGCGGTGATGTCGAAGCCGGAGTTCGAGCGGCTGCTGCGCGGCATCTTCGAGGAGGACGAGCTCACGCTCATCATCATCGGCGGCGTCCTCGGCGGCGCCGTCGGCCTCCTCCAGGGCGCCCTGGTGCTGGGCCAGGGCTGACCCGCCCCGCCGACCTTCAGGGCACGGAGGCCCGGAGCACCCGGAAGCGCGACACGCCGTCGACCGAGGCGATGCCGTCGGGCCGAGCGGTGTCGATGTGCACGATCAGGATCCCGGCCACCATCTCATCGCGCACGATCGTGCAGGCGACTGCGCCCGCCCGAGGGAGGCCGACGCCAGGGTGCAGGTCATCCGCCACGAGCGGACCCGGCACCGGCAGCTCCCACACGTCGCCGGCGGCGTCGACCAGCTCAGCCAGGGCGACGGGAGGGTCGGCGTCGACGTCGACCCACCCGGTGACGGTGACCACCACGGCGCCCTGCTCCTCGCGGTCCACGGCCATCGCTGCCGTCAGCCGGGCCAGACGATGCTCTGGAGCTCGCTGTAGGCGTGCAGGCCGAAGCTGCCGCCGTCGCGGCCCACGCCGCTCATCTTGAACCCGCCGAAGGGGGCCTCGTGGTTGCGCTGCGCGGTGTTGATGCCCACGTTTCCCGTGCGCAGCTGCTTGGCCACCCGCAGGGCGCGGGCCGTGTCGGCGCTGAACACGTAGTCGTAGAGCCCGAACTCGGTGCCGTTGGCGATGGCGATCCCCTCGTCCTCGTCGTCGAAGGGGACCACCACCACGACGGGGCCGAAGAACTCCTGCTGCACCGCGGCGTTGTCGGGCTTGCACCCCGCGATGAGCGTGGGCGCCACGTAGAAGCCGGCCTCCATGTCGGGGCGCTGGCCGCCGGCCACCAGCTCGCCGCCCTGGTCGACGCCGGTCTGGATCAGCGCCTCGACCCGGTCGCGCTGCAGCGCGGAGATGAGCGGGCCCACGACGGTGTCGGGGGCCAGCGGGTCGCCCACCTTCATGCGGCCGGCGGCCGCCTGGAGGCCGGCCACCACCTGGTCGTAGACGCCGCGCTGGGCGATCACCCGGGTGGGGGCCGTGCAGATCTGGCCGCTGTGGAAGGCCCACACGCTGGCGATGGTGGAGATGGCCGTCTTGAGGTCGGCGTCGTCGAACACGACGCCGGCACCCTTGCCGCCCAGCTCGAGCAGCAGGCGCTTCATGTCGCGTCCGGCCACCTCGCCGATGGCCTGGCCCACCGGGGTGGAGCCGGTGAAGCTCACCATGTCGACGTGGCGGGAGGCCACCAGCGCCTGGCCGGCCTCGGGCGACGACCCGGTGACGATGTTGACCACCCCGGCCGGGAACCCCGCCTCGTGGAGCACCTCGCCGAAGACGGTCACCGCCAGCGGGTCCTGCGGGGCCGGCTTGACCACCACGGTGTTGCCCATGGCCAGCGCCGGTCCGATCTTCCCGGCCATGTTCACGATGGGGAAGTTGTAGGGCGTGATGCAGGCCACCACGCCCACCGGCTGGCGCACCGCGATGGCACCCATGATCCCGCCCGCCGCCAGCGCGGTGGTGGGCATCTCACCCGGGGGCAGGGGGATGGTGGAGGGCTCGAGCGCGCCCTTGGCGTAGCGCCGGAACCGCTCGATGCAGGTCGGCACCTGCATCGTGGAGGCCACGCGCTGGGTGGCGCCGGTCTCCGCCTGCACGAGCGGGATCAGCTCGTCCATGCGGTCGCGCAGCAGGTCGGCCGCCTTGTTGAGCAGCGCCGCCCGAGCCTCGGGCTTCGTGCGGCTCCACGCCGGGAAGGCCTCCGCCGCCGCCGCCGCTGCGGCCTCGACCTGGCTGGTGGACGCCTCGGGCGCCTCGCCCACCACCGCCTCGGTGGACGGGTTCACGATGGCGTAGGCGCCGGCCTCACCGTCGACCCGATCGCCACCGATGAGGAGCTGGAACCCGTTGCTGGCCATCCGGCGAGATTAGAACGCGTTCTAGTCCGGTGTCAGGTGGCCGGGGTGGGGGCCGGGAAGACGACCGTGAACTCCGTGCCCTCGCCCTCGATCGAGGTCACACCCACCCGGCCGCTCAGGTCTTCGGTGAACTCCTTCACGATGGCCAGCCCGATGCCGGTGCCCGGTCGCCGGTTGCTCTGGCCACCGACCCGGTAGAAGCGGTCGAACACGTTGGCCAGCTCGTCGGCGGGGATCCCGATGCCCTCGTCGGCCACGGTGATGGCCGTCTCGGCGCCGGTGTGGCTGGCGGAGGCCCGGACGCTCACGGTGGCCCCGGGCCCGGAGAACTTCGCGGCGTTGCCGAGGAGGTTGTCGAGGATGCGCCCCAGCGCGGTGGGGTCGGCCAGCACCAGCACGTCTTCGGGGACGTCGAGGTGCACGCGGCGGTCTTCGAGGATCGGGCCACATCGCTGCACGGCGTCGGCCACCGCGTCGACCACCTCCACCTCCTCCACCACGAAGCGCAGCTGGCCACCCTCCAGCCGGGTGAAGTCGAGCAGGTCGCCGATCAGCGCGTTGAGCCGGGCGCCCGACCGCGAGATCCGCTGGACGAGGTCTTGCTTCTGCGGGTCGGGGAAGCCGCCCCAGTCGCCCACCAGCATGTCGGCGAACCCGGTGATGGTGGTGAGCGGCGTGCGCAGCTCGTGCGACACCGTGGAGAGGAAGTCGGACCGGAGGCGATCGACCTGCCGCAGCCGCTCGCTGGCCTCCTGCTCGCGGCGCAGGGCGTGGGCCCGGGCGTCGTCGGCCTGCTTGCGCTCTGTGACGTCGCGGATGGCGGCCGACACCGTCATCCCGGTGTCGGTCTGGAGCGGGCTGAGGGAGATCTCCACCGGGAACTCGCTGCCGTCCTTGCGCAGGCCGTGGAGGTCGAGGCCGGCGCCCATCCCCCGCACCTTCGGATGGGCCACGTACCCCGTGCGGTGCACCGGGTGCATCGTGCGGTAGCGGGCCGGCACCAGCACCTCCACCGGCTGGCCGATCAGCTCGGTCCGCTCGTAGCCGAACAGGCGCTCCGTCTGGGCGTTGACCAGCTCGATGCGCCCCAGCTCGTCGACGATCACGATGGCGTCGGGCGCCGTCTCCACCAGCGATCGGAAGCGGTCGTCGGCGCGACGGCGGTCCGAGACGTCGCGGTGCACGGTGGCCACGCCGGTGACCGTGCCTGACGCATCGTGCATCGACGCCAGCGAGACCGACACGTCGACCACGGTCCCGTCCTTGCGCTGCCGAGCGACGTCGACCTGGCCGACCGGCTCGCCCCGACCGGCCCGGTGCAGCTGCTCGAGCAGGGTGTCGGGCTGATCGGGGGGCGCCAGCACGGAGATCGGCTGGCCCACGACCTCGTCGCGCTCGAAGCCGTAGACCCGGGTGGCGGCGCGGTTCCACGTGGCGATGACGCCGGCGCTCGTGGTGCTCACGATGGCGTCGTCGGCGTGGTCGACGATGGAGGCCTGCTGCTCCAGAGCCGCCAGGTCGCTGGCGCGGAGGCGGTCGAGGGCCTCGCGGCGCCGGGTGCTCAGCTCGGGATCGCCATCGGGGTGGAGCGCGGCGCGCACCGCGGCGACCAGGCGGCCCGCCTCGAAGGGCTTGGTGAGGTAGTCGGCCACGCCGGCCTCCCACGCGGCCTGCTGATCGTGCTTCTCGGTGCGGGCGGTGAGCATCACCACCGGGATCTCGGCCGTGCTCGCATCGGCCCGCAACCGCTCGAGCACGCTCAGGCCGTCGAGGTCAGGGAGCATGAAGTCGAGCACCACCACCGCGGGTCGCTCCTGGCGGGCCAGCCGGATGGCCTCAGCGCCGTCGGCGGCCGTGACCACCTCGAACCCCTCCTGGCGCAGGTGGAGGGAGCACAGCAGCGAGACGTCGGCATCGTCGTCGACGACGAGCACCTTCGGGCCGGCCATAGGGGCGCGACCGTACCGGAGGGCGTCGACCGGGGCCGGTCCCACGCGTCCCTCCGACATCGCCCGGCAGATCGGGACACCTGCCCCGTGCACCCGGGACACCGGTCGTCGGATGCTGCAGCGGTCAACGACGACCCCTTCGAAAGGACCCCCCCGATGCTCCGCACCCGAACCCGCATCCTGGCCGCCACCGGCCTCTCTGCTGCCCTCCTCCTCGGCGCCGCCGCCTGCGGCGACGACGACGACGCCACCACCGACACCACCACGCCCAGCGCCGAGCCGGTCACGGTCGATGCCTGCGATGCCTACGTGGGCCTGTCCGGCGCCATGGCCGGCGACCCCTCCCAGGCCGGCGCGGCCGTGGAGGCCTTCGTCGACACCGCCCCGACCGAGCTGGCCGACCATGCCGCCACGATGGTGACGGCCTACGAGGCGCTGGCCGAGGGCGGCGACCCCAGCGTCTTCAGCGACGACGCCTTCGTCGCGGCCTCGGCCGCCGTGGCCGACGCCTACTTCGCCGGCTGCGAGACCAGCGCCGAGCTCGACGTCGACGGCGTCGACTACGGCTTCGAGGGCCTCCCCGAGGAGGTCGCCGCCGGCCGGGTGGCGCTCCGGTTCACCAACGCCACCGAGCACGACGAGCCCCACGAGCTGGTGCTCTTCCAGCGCCTCCCCGGCACCGACGAGACCGTCGAGGAGCTCCTGGCCCTCCCGGAGGACGAGGTGTTCACGAAGGTGGCCATGGCCGGCGTGGTGTTCGCCGACGCCCCCGGCGCCGAGGCCACCGCCATGCTCGACCTCGAGGCCGGCGAGTACATCGCCCTGTGCTTCATCCCGATCGGCGGCGGCGAAGAGGGCCCGCCCCACTTCACCGGCGGCATGGTCGCCGAGCTGACCGTCGCCTGACCCCGATCGCACCCGACACGAGAAGAGAGACGACCCGATGACTGCCATCTCCACCCCTCCCCCCACCACCATCTCGCTCGACCGCCCGGCCACCACCGGGCGGGGCTGGGCCTGGGCCGGTGCCCTCGGCGGCCTGGCCGCCCTGGTGATGCTCTTCACCAGCAGCGGGATCTCGAGCAACGACGAGGCGCTCTACGCCGACAACGCGCTCCTGGCCGCCGACGTGATCGACGGCGAGATGATCGTGTGGCTCACCCAGGTGCTGTGCTCGGCCGCCGCTCTCGGCATCGCCGTGTTCGCCGCGGGGCTCCGCCGACGGCTGGCCGCCCAGGCGCCGGCCGACAGCCTGCTCCCGGCGCTGGCCACCGCCGGCCTGGCGTCGGTGGCCGTGATGCTCCTCGTGGGCGGCGGCATCTCCACCGAGCTGTTCTGGTCGCTGAGCCAGGATCTCGGCAAGGCCGACCCCGACACCATCGTGGCCAACCTGGCCATCTTCAACACGATGGCGTGGGTGTGGGCCGGCATCGGCCTCACCACCGGCTCGGTGGCGGTGACCGCCCTGCGCCACGGCTCCCTCCCCCGCTGGTTGGGCTGGGTGTCGGCCGTGGCAACGGTGCTGGTGGTGCTCACCCAGCTGGTGCCGCTGCAGTACATGGCCGCCTTCGTGGGCGCACCGTGGCTCATCGCCGCCGGGATCGGCCTGGCCCGCCAGGAGCGGTCCGCCTGACGGGCGGCGGATTCCTGGAATGATCTCGCTCGTGGCCCGCACGGCTCCCACGAACGAGCCCCCTGAGCTCGAGGGCGACGGCCGGCCGGCCGTCGCCCTCGGCGTGCTCGTGGTCTCGCTCGCCCTCGCCCTGTTCAGCACGGCGCTCACCCTCGTGGTCCGCCCGGAGTGGAACATCAACCAGTGGTTCTGGGCCGTCGACACCGTCGACGCCGTCGTCTACGGCGTGGTGGCCTGGCTGGTGCTGGGTCGGCTGCGCCACCCGATCGCCTGGATCCTGGCCGTCACGGCCGTCGGCGGTGGCCTGGCCGCGGTCGGGGCGCAGTGGACGCTGCTCTGGGCGGAGCAGCCTGACCTCCCCGAGCTCCCGACGGTGCAGCTCCTCCAGGGGACGGCCTGGGTGCCGGGCACGCTGGCCCTCATCGTGGTGCTCCCGTGGCTGGTGCGGGAGGGCCGGCTCGACGCCTTCTCTCGGGTGATGATCGGCCTCGGGGTGGCCCTCATCACCTGGACGATGTTCGTGCGGCTCACCGATCCCTTCCTCACGCCCTCGGGCGAGCCGTACTCCCCCTTGGCCATCCGGTCGGAGACCTGGGAGGAGTTCGTCCTCCGGTCCACCACCTGGGAGAACGGGCTGCTGGTGGCCCTCGGCCTGGTGGCCGCCGGCGACGTCTGGCGCCGGCGGCGCGGCCTGAGCGACGCCGACCAGCGCGCCTACGGCTGGCTGGCCGTCGCCGTGGCCGTGCTCTCGATCGCCTTCCTCCCCCTGGCCCTCCCCGAAGACACCTCCAGCCGGCTCCCTCTCGCCTTCACCCCGTTCGTGCACCTCGTGTCGCAGGCCCTCTACCCCGCTGCCATCGCCGGCGTGGTCCTTCGCCGCCGCCTCTGGGGGGTCGACCTCGCGGTGCGGCGCACGCTCACGTGGTGGCTCCTCTCCAGCGGCCTGGTCGTCACGTACGTGGTGGTGGTGAGCGTGCTGGGCCACCTGCTGCCCGGCGACGAGGGGTTCGCGCAGGTGGTCACCACGGCGCTGCTGGCCGCTGGCTTCCACCCGGTCCGCCTGCGCGTGCAGCGCGGCGTCGACGCGCTCGTGCACGGCGACGCCCGGCAGCCGGGCCAGGTGGTGCGCCGGCTGGGCCAGACCCTGGGCGACGCCGGCGATCCAGACGAGCTGCTGGGCGGCCTGGTGGAGGGCATGGCCAGCTCCCTGCGCCTGGGGGGCGCGGCCATCACCGCCGTGACGCCCGATGGTCCGCACATGCTGGCCGCCACCGGCGAGATCGACCACCGCGCCACCGACATCGACCTCGTGCACCAGCAGCGCGTCGTGGGGAGGCTCACGGTGGGCCCCCGGATGAACGAGCGGCTCGACGTCCGCACGGTGCAGTCGGTGGAGGAGCTGGCCCCGGTGGTGGCCGCCACGGTGGCCCTGGCTGCCGCCACCAACGACCTCCGCTACTCCCGAGGCCGTCTGGCCGAGGCGCGCGACGAGGAGCGTCGTGTGCTGCGCCGCGAGCTCCACGACGGGCTCGGTCCGGCCCTGGCCGGCATCGGCCTCGGCCTGCAGGCCAGCCGGAACCTCCTGGCCGCCGATCCGATCGCCGCCACCGAGCTGCTCGACGCCCTGGCGGGCGAGCTCGACGCCCGGGTCGAGGAGGTGCGCGGTCTGGCCCGCGGGCTGCTGCCCCCCGCTCTCGAAGAGCTGGGCCTGGCGCCGGCGCTGCTCGAGCTGGCCGAGCGCCACACCGCCACCGGCCTGCTGGTGGAGGTCGACGTGTCCGACCTCCCGCCGGTGCCGCCCGAGGTGGGATCGGCCGTCTACGGCATCGTCGCCGAGGCCGTCCGCAACGTGCAGCGCCATGCGGGCGCCACTCGTTGCCGCATCACCGCCGATGCCCGCGACGGCCTCCGCCTGAGCGTCGCCGACGACGGTGTGGGCATCGACACCACCCGGCCCGCCGGCGTCGGCACCCGCTCGATGCGCGAGCGGGCCGAGGGCGTGGGCGGCTCCGTCGACATCGTCCCTGCCCATCCCCACGGCACCGAGGTGGTGGTGCGCGTGCCCCTCGCCGCGCTCGTCCCCGGAGCCCAGCCGTGACCCCCACCGACCCCACCGACATCCGCATCCTGGTCGTCGACGACCACCCCGTCTTCCGTATGGGGATGGCCGCCCTGCTCGACTCCATCGACGGCCTGCACGTGGCGGCCCAGGCGGCCTCGGCTCCCGATGCCGTGGCCGCCGCCGACGCCCACGCCCTCGATGTGGTGATCATGGACCTCCACCTCGGCGACTCCTCCGGGGTCGATGCCACCCGCGAGATCGCCGCCCGGCACCCAGAGGTGGGCGTGCTCGTGGTGACCATGCTCGACGACGACGACTCGGTCTTCGCCTCGATGCGGGCCGGCGCGCGGGGCTACCTGCTGAAGGGCGCCGATCCTTCCGAGGTCGAGCGGGCCGTGCGAGCGGTGGCCAACGGGGAGATCCTGCTCGGCCCGTCGGTGGCGGCGCGCGCGGTGGCCTTCCTGGCTGGCACCCGCACCGGCGGCGCCACGGCCTTCCCCGAGCTCTCCGACCGCGAGCGGGAGGTGCTCGACCAGGTGGCCCGCGGCCTCGACAACCTCTCCATCGCCCGACGCCTCTCCCTCTCCCCCAAGACGGTCCGCAACCACCTGTCGAACATCCTCACCAAGCTCCAGGTGGCCGATCGGGCGCAGGCGATCGTGCGGGCCCGGGAGGCCGGGATGGGCGGCTCATCGCCTGCCTCATGAGCTCTGGATAGCCTCAGCCTCGTGGGCGAGGAGCTGGTGCCGATCTTCAGGGTGGCCGACGGCCGAGCGGCCGCCCAGTGGTACGAGCGCCTCGGGTTCGAGGTGGTCGGCGAGCACCGGTTCACTCCGGAGCTGCCGCTGTACCTCTTCCTGCGGCGGGGCGAGGTGCACCTCCACCTCTCCGAGCACACGGGGGACGCCCCTCCCGGATCGGTGGCCTACTTCTACGTCGACGACGTCGACGCGCTGGCCGCCGACCTCGACCTGCGGGTGGCGCCCCAGCCGTGGGGGCGCGAGATCGAGGTCACCGATCCCGACGGCAACCGCCTCCGCATCGGCACCGTCTCGACCTAGCCAGCACGGCTGGGCGGGTCGATGGATGACCGGCGCCTCGATGGGGAAGCCATCTGTCATGGCTGACGACCTCCGCACCACCACCGACGCCGATCAACACGACGGCGACCGCCACAGAGAGCACACCGGGACCGGCGTGTCCAAGTGGTCCATCCTGGCCCTCGTCCTGGGCATCCTCTTGGCCGTGATCCTGGGTCAGAACACCGACTCGGTCGACGTGCAGGTCCTGTGGACGGAGTTCAGCGCCCCCCTCTTCCTCATCGTGGCGCTGGCGGCCCTGGGGCTGACGGTCGTGTGGGAGCTGGTCACGCTGGTCTTCCGCCACCGCCGACGCCGAGCCGCCCGCTCCTGATCAGGCCTCCGGCTCGCCGTTGTAGACCGTGCCTCCCTGGGCCACGTAGCGCTCCATGGCTGCGGTGATCTGCTCCCGCAGCACACCCGTCGCCACCGAGATCCCCCGGCTCTCCAGGCTGGCCTGCCAGTCGGCCGGCTTGTCGCCCTCGTCGAAGCCGATGGCCCGCGCGTCGGGATCGGTGGCGCCGCACACCACGCGGTCGACGCCTGACCAGCCGATGGCTCCGAGGCACATCGCACAGGGCTCGGCGCTGGTGACCAGCACGGCCGCTCGACCGTCGAGGGTGAAGCTGCCCACGACCTGCCCGGCCTCGGCCAGGGCGAGGGTCTCGGCGTGGGCGATGCAGGCCGAGGCGGGCTCGACCCGGTTCACGGCGGCGCTGAGCACCTCGCCGGTCCAGCCGTCGAACACCGCCGCCGAGAAGGGGCCGCCGGTGCGCTCGGCCACCTGGCGCTCCAGCAGCCGGCACACCCAGGCCATCCGCTCCTCGTCGCGGGCGGCGACACCGAGCGACGGACGGGCCTCGTCGTCGAGCCACGCCGGGGCGTCGATGCGCACGCCGCCCATCAGCCCTCCACGGTGCCGGACGCCCGGCGCAGCAGGTCCCTCACCGCGCGGACGGTACACCCGCCTGCTACCGAGGCGACGCCCTGCCGTGTCGATGTCGGGTCCGCTGGGTAGAGGGTGCCCATGGACACCACCGTTCTCTTGGCCATCGCGGGCCTGGTGCTGCTCGTCGCCGTCGTGGCCCTCCTCGTCGTCCGGCGCCGGTCGGCGCGCCAGGAAGAGGAGCAGCGGTACGTGGCGGCAGCCACCCGTGAGCTCGCCGGCGAGGCCCGCCAGCGGGCCGCTGCCCACGCCGCCGAGGCCGACGACCTCGAAGAGCAGGCCAAGCGTGCCCGCCGCTCGGCCGAGGAGCAGCGCCAGCGGGCCCAGGACCGCTGGGAGGAGGCGGACATCCTCGAGGCGGACGCCGAGGACGTCGACCCCGACGTCGACACCGGTGGCCCGTCGACACCGCCGGAGGCCGAGGTCGCCGCCGACCCCACCGACCCGCCCCAGAACTAGAACACGTTCTAATCGGGAGGGGTAGCATCGGCCCATGGCCGACCTGCCGCTGATCATCTCCGTCGACGACCACGTGGTGGAGCCCCCCACCCTCTGGAGCGACCGCCTCCCCAAGAAGTTCCTCGACCGCGGGCCCCGCGTGGTGCGCGATCGGGCGAAGTTCTCCTTCGAGGGAGGCGTCTTCTCCTACGAGAAGGGCACCCCCGACGGCGAGTGGTGCGACTGGTGGCTCTACGACGACCTCGTCTACCCCTTCCCCAAGCTGAGCGCGGCCATCGGGTTCGAGGAGCTCGACGTCACCCCGGTCACCTTCGACGAGATCCGCCCCGGCTGCTGGAAGCAGCCCGAGCGCCTGGCCGACATGACGGCCAACCACGTGGAGGCGTCGATCTGCTTCCCCAACACGCTCCCGCGGTTCTGTGGCCAGGCCTTCTACGAGCGGGACGACAAGGAGCTCGCGCTCCTGTGCGTGCAGGCCTACAACGACTGGATGATCGAGGAGTGGTGCGCCGGCGACGGCGCCGGCCGCCTCATCCCGCTCGGCATGATCCCGCTCTGGGACCCGGAGCTGGCCGCGGCAGAGGTGCGGCGAAACGCCGCTCGGGGCTGCTACGCCGTCACCTTCTCGGAGAACCCGCACCCCCTCGGCCTCCCCTCGGTGCACGACAAGGGCCGCCACTGGGACCCGTTCTTCCGGGCCTGCGAGGAGACCGGCACCGTCGTGTGCATGCACATCGGCTCCTCGAGCCGGATGCCGGCCACGTCCCCCGATGCACCGTTCATCGTGAGCTCCACCCTCACCTTCTCCAACGCCATGGGGTCGATGCTCGACTTCATCTTCTCCGGCACGATGGAGCGCTTCCCTGACCTCGTCATCGCCTACAGCGAGGGTCAGGTCGGCTGGATGCCCTACGTGATCGAGCGGGCCGACAAGCTGTGGGCCGAGCGGGGCGACAACTCCTTCGGCACCTCGCTCCCCCGCAAGCCGTCGAGCTACATCCACCATCGGATCTACGGCTGCGTGTTCGACGACGAGGTGGGCCTGCGCAACCGCGACCTCATCGGCATGGACCAGATCTGCTTCGAGACCGACTACCCCCACGCCGACAGCACCTTCCCCCACTCCAAGAAGGTGGCCACCGACATCTGCGTCCAGGCCGGCCTCTCCGAGGAGGAGACCTGGAAGTTCCTGCGCGGCAACGCCATCCGCGCCTACGGCCTCGAGCGCTACGGCATCACGGAGTAGGCCCTCGATGAGCGACATCGGAGGCGAGGTGCGGCTGGGGTCGATGCTGTTCACGCTCGTGGAGCCGCACCGGGATCACGAGGTCACCTACAACCGCTGGTACGAGCGCGACCACTTCTACGCCGGCTGCATGGTGGGCCCGTGGCTCTTCGCCGGCCGTCGGTTCGTGGCCACGAAGGAGCTGAAGGACCAGCGCTCGGGCACCGAGGCCGACCTCTTCGGTGGGGCGGATCTGGGCTCCTACCTGGCCGTGTACTGGATCCTCGACGAGCACCACGACGACCACGTCGACTGGGCGCTGCGCCAGGTGCAGTGGCTCCACGCCAACGGCCGCATGTACGCCGAGCGCGACCACATCCACACGCTGCTCTATCGCCACGCCTTCACGGTGAGCGCCCGAGGCGATGCGGCCGTGCCCGCCGAGCTGGCCCTCGACCACCCCTTCGGCGGGATGACCGCCACGCTCGTCCGGCCCCACGGCGGCGTGCCCGTGGAGCACCTGGCCGAGCAGGTGGCCGCCGGCTCGCCCGAGCTGGCCATCGGCTTCACCCCGATCCCGCTGCCCGCCGACGCGCCGGTGAGCCAGCAGGGCCACGACCGGCTCGAAGGGTGCGTGCTCGTCCTGTCGTTCGCCACGGACCCGCCCGGTGCGACTGGTGGTGCCGAACCCCCGGTCGCCGGCGGCGAGGTGCTGTGGTCGGGTCCCTTCCAGCCAACCGTCCCCGGCACCGATCGCTACACGGATCAGCTCTGGTGAGCCCGGTCTGAACCAGGGCAAACCGGACAGGTAGGCTCCTCGCTCGATCGGACCCCGCTGGGGTGGTCCGCGCGAAAGGGAGATGCCATGCAACGCTGGCCCAAGCTCGCCGCCCTCGTGGCCGTCCTCACGCTCCTGCTGGGGGTCGTGGCCGCCTCGCCCGCCGACGCCCGACCGCAGACTGCGGCCGCCCCCACCGCCGTGGGCACCCGCTACATCGTGCAGGTCGACCCCGCCGCCGGGCCGCTGGTCGACGTGCTCCAGGCCGCGGTGGCGCCCCTCGGCGGCACCGTCGACGCGGTGTTCACCGAAGCGATCCACGGCGCCGTCGTCACCCTCCCCGTGCCCGGCCTCGAGCTCCTGCGGGTGCCTGGCATCCTCACCGTGGAGCGCGACGCTACGGTGCGCACCGTCGCCGAGCAGCCCGGTGCCACCTGGGGGCTCGACCGCACCGACCAGCGCAACCTCCCGCTCGACAGCACCTTCGGCTACACCAGCACCGGCTCGGGCGTGGAGGCCTATGTGATCGACACCGGCATCCGGCTCGACCACACCGACTTCGCCGGCCGCATCAGCAGCCGCGGCTTCAGCGCCTTCTCCGGGGGACCCAATGACTGCAACGGCCACGGCACGCACGTGGCCGGCACCATCGGTGGCAGCACCTACGGCGTGGCCAAGCAGGTCACCCTCATCCCCGTCCGGGTCCTCGACTGCAACGGCAGCGGGTCCACCTCAGGCGTGATCGCCGGGGTCGAGTGGGCCATCGACGACCACACCACCGCCCCGGCCGTGGCCAACCTCAGCCTCGGCGGCGGCGCCAGCGCCGCGCTCGACACCGCCATCCGCAACCTCAGCGCCGACGGTGTGGCGGTGGCGGTGGCGGCCGGCAACGAGACCACCAACGCCTGCAGCGGATCGCCGGCCCGGGTGGCCGAGGCCATCACCGTCGCCGCCAGCGACCGCAACGACGCCATGGCGTCGTTCTCCAACGGCGGCACCTGCGTCGACCTGTTCGCTCCGGGCGTGAGCATCACCTCGGCGTGGCACACCGGCCCCACCGCCACCAGCACGATCAGCGGCACGTCGATGGCGGCGCCCCATGTGGCCGGTGCCGCCGCCCGTCACCTGCAGGCCAACCCGGGGGCCACCCCGGCGCAGGTGGAGGCCGCCCTCAACAGCTCGGCCACCCTCGGCAAGGTCAGTGGCACGGCCCGCAGCTGCCGGCTCCTGTTCCTGCTGTGCCGCCCGGCCACCGCAAACAACCGGCTCCTCCACGTGAGCCCCACCGCCTGATCCACCGGCTCGGGCCCGCCTCCGTCAGCGCTTGCGCTTCACGGGGGCGGGCAGGGCCTTGCCCGCCCGTGGGGCTCGCCGCTGCACGGGCTGCCCCACGCCGGCGCGGTGGCAGCCGGCCAGGTGGTCGTCGACGATGCCGGCCGACTGCATGAAGGCGTACACCGTGGTGGGACCGACGAAGCGCATCCCCCACTTCCGCAGCGTGCGGGCCAGCTCGATCGACTCCGGTGTCTTGTCGGGGATCTGCGACCGCTCGCGAGGTGGCGAGGGTCGGGCCACCGGCGCGTGCGACCAGGCGATCTCCTTGAGCGAGGTGCCGGCCTCGTGCATCGACTCCACGGCCTGCGCGTTGGCGATGGTGGCGGTGATCTTCCCGCGGTGTCGCACGATGGCCTGGGTGGCGAGGAGACGGACGACGTCGTCGTCGTCGTAGCGGGCCACCGCGGCGAAGTCGAAGCCGTCGAACGCCTCCCGGAAGCCCACCCGCTTGCGCAGGATGGTCAGCCAGGAGAGGCCGGCCTGGAACCCCTCCAGGCACAGCAGCTCGAACAGGCCGCGCTCGTCGCGCAGCGGTCGCCCCCACTCCTCGTCGTGGTAGGCCATGTAGAGCGGGTCGTCGCCACACCACCAGCAGCGGAGGGTGCCGTCGTCGCCTCTGCTCGTTCCGCCGTGCTGGGTCTCCATCGCCGGAACGCACGATATCGGCGTCGATGACCCAGTTGTGCGCGCCTCACGGAATGTGTAAGGCACCGTACGCACCGTGCTCAGCCGATGAAGACCTCCGCCTCCTCGGTGAAGAGGACCACCAACCCGGACGGATCGAGGATGCGAGTCTCGTCAGGCTGCATCTTGGCGGCGTACTCCGGCGTGGCGATGAGGTCCATGAAGTCGCCGAAGCGCTCGTACCACTGGATGGCCATGCCGTCGTAGGTGTCGCCGTTGCGGTAGTCGGTGATGGCGCGGTGGTGCTGCTCGTAGCGCTTGATGAAGCGGCGGAACACGGGCTCGTCGGCGATCATCCGGCCGTGGATCCGCCACTCCTCGTGGAACTCCTCGATCGACAGGGCGGGGTTGCGCTTCACGAGCACGGTGAGCTTGATCACGGCGCCGACCTCACCCGATCCAGTGGCCGGCGTTGACGTCGAGGCTCTGGCCGGTGACGCAGCTCGAGAGGCTGGAGGCGAAGAAGAGCACCGAACCGGCGATCTCGTCGGCCGCAGGGAGGTACTTGAGGCAGGTCTCGTCGGCCACCTCCCGGTAGACCTCCTCGCCACTGAT
>JBPPMN010000077.1:0-5014 GCA_051306055.1 Acidimicrobiales bacterium | reverse complement strand
GCAGGCAGCGGATCGCTCAGCGTCACGCCGTAGGCGGTACCGGGACCGTCGTTGGTCACCGTGATCGAGAAGCCGACCTCGTCGCCGGCGCTGACGAGGGCGTCGTCGGCCGTCTTCTCGATGTCGATGTCGGGGCACTGCACGGTGACCGAGGACGAGTCGCTGTTGTTGCCGGTGGCCGAGCTGGGCTCGTTGCCGGCCGCGATCGAGACCGGGTTGGTGACCAGGCCGCAGTCGGCGGCGTCGGTCGTGCCAGAGATGGTGACCTCGTACTCGGCGCCGACGTCGATGACGTCGAGGTCACAGGTCAGCGAGGTGCCGGTCAGCTCGCACAGGTCGGCGTCGGGGCCGCCGAGCAGGTAGCTGGTGATGCCGGTCGGCAGGTTGTCGGTGAGGGTGACGTCGTAGGCATCACCGGGTCCGTCGTTGCCGAAGGTGATCGTCCAGGTGATCGTGTCGTTGGCGTCGACGGTCGCCGAGTCGGCGTCCTTCTCCACCCACACGTCGGGGCACTGGACCACGACGTCGGCGGAGTCAGAGTTGTTCTGGCTGTTGCTGTCGACGTAGGCACCGCCCTGGCCGTTCACGATCGTGGCCGTGTTCGGGACGGTGCCGCAGTCGGCGGCGTCGGTGAGGCCGCTGACGGTCACGCTGGCGCTGTCGCCGGGCTGGCCGTTGGGGGCCAGGTCGCCGAAGTCGCAGGTGAGGATGCCGGCGGCGATGGAGCAGTCGGCGCTGTCCTCGCTCAGGAAGGTGAGGCCGGCCGGGAGCGTGTCGGTGAGGTGCACGTCGGTGGCGGCACCGGCACCGAAGTTGGTGACGGTGATCGTCCACTCGGCGCGCTCACCGGCGTTGATCGGCGTGTTGGTGGCCGTCTTGTCGACCCCGACATCGGGGCAGCGGACGGTGATCGTGGCCGACGAGTCGTTGTTGGTCTCGTCGGAGTCGATGCTGACCGGCGGGGCGCCGGGAACCGAGACCGTGGTCGAGACCGAGGCCTCGTTCAGGAGCTCGGCGGCGCAGTCGCCGGGGGCGGTCGGGCTGGTGCCGATGGCGACGGCCCGGGAGACGGTGATCGTCTTGCTGGCACCGGAGGCGAGCGAGCCGAAGGTGCAGGTGAACGAGCCACTGGCCGGGTTGCCGCCGACCGGGCAGTCGTCGTCGCCGTCGGGGCTGGCCAGGGTGACGGTCCAGGAGCCGGCCGGCAGGGTGTCGGTCAGGGTGGCGTTCTGCGCCGCGCCCGGGCCGTTGTTGGTGACGACGATGCTGTAGCTGGCGGTGCCAGGAGCGTCGATGGTCTCGTCGTCGCTCGCGTCGCCGTCGGCGTCGACGCCGTCGGCGGCCAGCTTCTCGACCTCCAGATCGGGGACCCGGATGGTGAGGACGTGGTCGTCGGTGTCCTCGGCCTCACGGCCGTAGCGGTCGGTGCCCTCGACCTTGGCCCGGTTCTTGAGGCTCAGGCCGTCGTCGTCGGTGGCGTCGGCCACGGTGACGACGTGCTGGCACTCGTAGGTCCAGATCTCGCCGTCCTCGAGCCAGCTGTTGCCGAGCGGGCCGAGGTCGTCCTTGTCGGTGTTGACGAGGGGCGTCGCCGCGTCGCAGCGGTCGTCGTAGTCGAGGCCGGAGATGACCTCGCTGACCGTCACCGAGGTGAGGGGCTGGAGGTTGGCGTCGTCGGTGGTGTCGAAGGGCAGGTCACCCAGGCCCACGTTGAACACGTAGGTGATCTGCTCGCCGATCTCGGCGAAGTTCGGGCCCGCCTTGTCGATGGAGATGTTGAGCGGGTCGGCGACGTTGACGTAGTCGACCTCGGCCACGGCCGGGCTGTCCTCGTCGACGGTCACCTCGACCGACGGCCCGGCGCCGAGGCCGGCCGGGAGGGTGGTCGGATCTTCGACCACGTCGTAGGTGCCGAAGGGCACGCCGTCGATCTGGCAGGTCACCGGGCTGTCGGCGTTGGGAACGTCCAACGTGCAGGTGGCGTCGCCGCCGCCGCGCTTCTGGACGGTGTTCTGTGCGTCGTCCTGGAGCTCGAAGCTGATGCCATCGAGGTAGGAGTTGTCGACGAGATCGAGCTCCTCGCCCTCGCCGTCGTGCACGATCTTCTCGATCACGACGGAGCCGGTGCGCAGGGTGTTCTCGAACGGGCTGCCGCTGAGGTCCTTGTCCTCGAACTGGGCCAGGGTCACCTGGAGGGGCAGGTCGGGATCGGGCGTGTAGCCAGCCGGGAGGTTCAGCTCGTTGATCCAGTAGGTGCCGTCGGGGACCTTCGGGAAGCTGCACAGGCCGGCGGCGTCGGTGGTGCACGCCAGGTCCTGCGGCGGCGTGGTGGGCAGCTGGGCCAGCGGACTGCCGTCGATGGCCGCCTGCTCGGTGGCGAAGAGCCCGAACTGGATGCCCTCCATCGGCTGGCCGAGGTCGTCGACCTTCTTGATCTGCAGCGACGCGCAGTCGGAGAGGTCGATGGGGAGCTCGGGGACGAGATCGTGCAGCTGCGATTGGGCGGACGATCCGGAGCTGCGGGTGCGGATGTTGGCGAAGCCGACGCCAGGGCAGTCGAGGATCTCGTCGTCGATCTCGTCGCCGATGTCGGGGTCGGCCGCCAGCGCAGCCTGGAGGGCGACGAGGTCGATGGCGGCCTCGCCGAACGTGCGGGCCGGGAGGACCGTCGGCAGGCCCTCGGCGGTGATGGCCGGCTGGAGCGCAGCCGGCACGGTCAGGGCGGTGCTGTTGGTCGAGGCCTGGGCCACGCCCGTCGGCACGTCGAAGGGCACCATTGCGGTGCCGGTCCAGACGTACGCCTCGAGGTCGGCGGCGCCGTCGCCACCCGGGAAGTCGAAGTGCAGGATCAGGTCGCCGACCGAGCGGCCGGCTGCGCCGTTGCACGAGTCCATGCTGTTGCGGTTGAGCTCGAGGACGACGTTGGTGTTGCCCTCGGGCTTGTCGCGGTAGAAGGCGAACGCGACCGTCGAGTTGCTCAGGCTGAGCGACGGGTACGACAGGATCCAGTGGATGTCGTCCTTGGGCGGATCGTCGCCCGAGTCGTCGGCGCAGCTCCAGCCGGCGGGGTCGAACTCCTTGTCGCCGCCCGAGAACCCCTGGTCGTCTCCGTCGTCGCCGGGCAGGTACTCGTCGTCGAAGTGGAGGCGGGAGGCGAGATCGGAGACGGTCGCCCAGTCGATGGTGCCGGTGCCGTCGAGCACGAAGTTGGCGCTGTTGACGACGACGTCGGGGTCGCTCGGATCAGGGGCCGGGGTGACCGACCCGTCGATCTCGAACCCGCCGATGGTGGCCCCCGGGTTGATCGGATCTGCCTCGGCCAGGGGCGCGAACGTGGCGAACAGCCCGCTCAGCAACCCGACCAGTACGAGGACGGCCCCCGCCCGACGACGACGAACCATGCGCTGCCCGCTCTCCATCACATCCGCCTCCAAAGCGTTGGATCTGTGATGGGGCCGGTTTCACGCTTGCTCCGCCCTGGGCTTCCGTGACCAGCTACGCCCAGGGGTTCATCGCATCCCCACCCGGCCATCGCCACCGAGAGCGACGAGGGTACGGGCGACTACCAGATTTCTCACTCTGCGTGGTGGACCCTCCGGAGGGAGCGCCTACGGAGCGGAGGTCAGCTGGCGGTGCGGAGCTTGCGGGCCCGGCTGGCGAACACGATGGCGCCAGCTGCGCCGGCGGCGGTGGCGGCGGCCAGGCCACCGAGGTAGGCCGCCTTGTGGCCCTGGATCAGCGATCGGATGGCGCGGCGCTCGCCGGCCTCTTCGAGGTTGGCGAGCACCTCGGCCAGGAAGCCGGGCGCCGGCTCGAGCACCTCGGTGCGCATGGAGCGCATGGCCCGCAGCAGCCTGCGGTACTGCACGAGCTCGGCCTGGCAGCGCAGGCAGTGCTCGACGTGGCGGCGTTCGTGGCGTCCGAGCAGGACGGAGCCGTCGGCCGTGGCGGCCAGGTCGTCGACGAGATCTTCACACCGCATCAGCGGCCTCCTCCTCACGGCGGGGGAACAGGTCGTCCCGCAGCTTCTTGCGAGCCCGGTGGAGGCGCACCTTGGCCGCGGTCTCGGAGATCCCGAGCTCGGCGGCGATGGCCTCGTGGGGCAGGTCGTAGATGTCGCGCAGCACCACCACCTGGCGGAGCTTCGGGGGCAGGGCTTCCAGGGCGACACCCAGTCGATCGCGCAGCGCCGATGCGTCGGCCTGGGCCTGGGGGTCGCTGGTGGGGCGGTCGTCGGCCACGCCTTCGTGGTCGTCGAGGTCCTCGTGGCGGTGCTTGTTCCGCTTGCCGAGGTGGGTGTTGGCGCAGTTGGCGGTGATGCGGTACATCCACGTGGAGAACTGGGCGTCGCCGCGGAAGCGCTGCAGCCCACGGAAGGCTCGGATGTAGGCCTCCTGCACCACGTCGCGTGCGTCCTCCTCGTTGCCGGTCAGCCGGAGCGCGAGCGTGTACGACTCTGCGTACGTCGCCTTGACCAGCTCGTCGAATGCCTCTCGGTCACCGTCGCGAGCGGCGGTGACCAGGTGGGCCACATCCTGTGGCATCGGGCGTTCGACCTCCTCGGGGGGCCCTGCGTTACGTGACGATTCCGCGACGCTTGTGCGTCGATGACGTCGGAAAACGGCGAAGGCCCGGGCCGCCCTGGGGCGACCCGGGCTCCACCGCTGGTGCTAGCGGGTCTCCTTGTGGACCGTGTGGGAGCGATCCCACCGGCAGTACTTCTTCATCTCGATGCGCTCGCGATCGTTCACCTTGTTCTTGGTGGTGATGTAGTTGCGGCGCTTGCACGTCGTGCACTCGAGGGTGACGGCGATGCGCTTGTCTCCGGCCTTGGCCATGGTGTGCCTCTCTCGACTTACTTGATGATCTTGGTGACCCGGCCAGCGCCCACGGTACGACCACCCTCACGGATGGCGAACCGCAGACCCTCGTCCATGGCGATCGGATGGATGAGCTCCACATGCATCACGGTGTTGTCACCAGGCATGCACATCTCCGTACCCTCCGGCAACGC
>JBPPMN010000075.1:0-6982 GCA_051306055.1 Acidimicrobiales bacterium | reverse complement strand
GCAAGGTCTGTGAGGGCTACTACGGCGTGCCGCATGACGGCGACACCCACAAGCACCGCCCCCGTGAGGGCTGCGCCTGCGCTGTGTGCCAGAAGGCGACGGGGCGCTACGGGTCCGAGGGTGTGTTCATGGAGCACGAGAAGTACCTCACCGAGCGTGCCGCTGGTCGTGTCCTCTTCGACAGGGAGGTCCAGCCGTGAGTGGCGAGATAGGGCGGGCAGAAACCTGCCACGTCGGGCGTGGCGGCATGTGCATCTGGAACCCGTGCCCGACCCACTCCACGAGGGGAGCGACGGTCGCAGAGTGCCCGCTACGCCTGTGCCACAACGGACACCACTTCGTCCCTGGCATCGATGTGGACCAGCCTGGCGAACCGAACTGGGACTGGTGCACCGTCTGCGGCGAGGCCGATTCGTGGGACTCGCAACTGGTGCAGTTCGACAGCAGAGCGGAAGCCGAGTGACCGCCGACGACATGCTGCTCGGCACCCCCCGGCCGCTCCCCAACCCCGTCACGCCCTGTATCGTCGGCCTGGCCCTCACCGTCGGCCTCGCCCTCGGATGCGCAGCCGGCGGGGCCGCCGTCGCCAGCTGGATCTACCGCGCGGTGACGAGGTGAGCCTCACCATCGGCATCGATCCCGGGGCCAGCGGCGCCGTCGCCATCCTCGACGACGAGGGCGGCCTCGTGCACCTCGCCGACATGCCCTACCTCGACGGCGCCGTCTCGGCCCCGCTGCTCGCCAGCTGCGTGCTCGAAGGCAACGGGCCCCGCACCGCCGTGGTCGAGCGCGCGCAGTCCTACCCGCGCCAGGGCATCGCCTCGGCCTTCCGCTACGGCACCGGCTACGGCGTGGTGCTCGGCGTGCTCGGTGCCCTCAGCATCCCCACCGAGACCGTGCCGCCCGCCACCTGGAAGAAGGCCGCCGGGCTCACCAGCGACAAGGCGGCCAGCCGGCGCCGGGCCATCGAGCTGTGGCCCAACGAGGCCGAGCTCTTCGCCCGCGTGAAGGACGACGGCCGGGCCGAGGCGGCACTGATCGCGCGCCACGGCTGGTTGGCCACGAGGAGGGCAGCAGCGTGAGGCCAGCCCGAGAGCTCGACGAACAGTGGAAGGACCACGCTGCATGCGTGGGCATCGATCCCGATCTGTTCTTCCCTGAGCGCGGCGCCTTGACGGCCATGGCCAAGGAGGTCTGCATGGGCTGCCCCGTGCGCCAGGAGTGCCTCGACTACGCCCTCGCCCACGGCATGCGCTGGGGCATCTGGGGCGGCACCACCGAGCGCCAGCGCCGCCGCAAGCGTCAGGCGGCGGCATGAGCGTCATCGACGACGACCCCCAGGTCACGCGGGACCAGAAGGCCGGCTACTCGGCCATGTGTCGCAGCGAGAGCCACCTGATGTGCGCCACAGCCCAGACGCGCTGCACATGCCCCTGCCACGGCCCCAACGGCCAGCAGACACCGACCCCGAAGGAACCCACCATGAGCGAAGCCACCGTCACTCCGCTGCCCTCCAAGCCCGTCGCCGTCCCCGATGCCCCCGAGCACCGCTGCGACGAGTGCGACTTCACGAGCCGCACCCCGCAGGGCATCGGCCGCCACCGCCAGGCCATCCACGGCGTGGCTGGCAAGGCCAAGCCCGCCAAGGCGGCCAAGGCGCCGGCCCCCGCACGCCGCGAGCCCCCCGCCGACGTGCTCACCGCTGCCCCCGAGCGCGTGGTGCTGGCCATCATCGCCCAGGCCTACGCCGACCTCAACGGGGCCGACGTGGCCACCGCCATCGACAGCGCGGCCGACATCATCGACGCCCTGGCCAACGCCCAGCTCGTGGTGGCCACCCTGCCGTGATCTGCGGCGACCGGGAGGGCACTCAGGCGGGCTACCAGCGCCACGTGCGAGCCAACGAGGCAGCCTGCGGCGCGTGCCAGCACGCCATGCGCACCTACAAGCGGGGCAGGCGCCCCTCCGTCGAGCGCGAGGACACCCGCGCCATCTCCACGGGGCGGCTGCCAGTCACCTGCTGGTGTGAGCGCGACATCGTCAACCTGCCCGTTGCCATGGTGCAGCAGGGCCTCACCGCCAGCTGCGGCCGGCCCAACTGCCATGCACCGAAGGCGGCCTAGCCATGCCCCCGCAGTCCGCCGACGCCTCCGGGCGCCCCCAGGGCAAATCCTCACCGTGTAACTACACGCACGGTCAGCTGGCGCTCTTCGACCCCGAAGAGCCTGTCGTCACCTACGAGGACGAGGTGCTGGACCATGGCCCACTGCGGCGCTGTGGTAGCTGCCGTCGGGACCTGCTCGTAGCGAGGTTCTCCAGGATGACGGTCGGCCCCGGGGGCCTCAACCGCCAATGCGGTGACTGCTCCCTGGCCAATGCCCGGGTGCACCGTGGGGTGGCGCGTGAGCACGCTGGCCTCCGACCAGCCGAGGATCAGCGCTGCGAGATCTGTGCGGGCGACGGAGGGCCTCGGGGCCTGTACCTCGATCATGACCATGCCACGGGCTTGTTCCGTGGCTGGCTGTGCGGGCCGTGCAACACGGCTATCGGTTGCCTCCGCGACGACCCGGGGCTCCTGCGCGCCGCACAGCGGTACCTCGAGCAGATCATCAGGAGAGCAGCATGAGCGAGGGGGCCACCGTGCTCGGACCCATCGGCGGGCCGCTCGTCGAGCATGCGCTCGCCTACGCAGCCGCAGGGCTCGAGGTGTTCCCGGTCAACCCGAGGGACAAGACGCCGCTCGAGAGCCAGCACCACGCCACCTGCGACGTCGACACGCTCGCCGTGTGGTGGCGGCAGTGGCCCGAGGCCCTGATCGGGCACCGCCTGGCCGCCGGCGTCGTCGTGACCGACGTGGATCCCCGCCATGGGGGTCTGGAGACCTGGAAGGCGCTGCGCGGGGCCATCGGCGAGCTGCCGCCCACCAGGGTGCACCAGTCGGGTCGGGGCGACCTCGGCATGCACCTGTGGTGGCAGCACCCCGGCGGGCGCCTCAACGTGAAGCCGCTCACCGAGTGGGCGCGCGAGCGCGAGGTGGGCCACGCCATCACGCTCGCCGACGGCACTGTCACCAACCGCTGGACGAGCGGCATCGACCTGCTGCACCGCGACCACCGCTACACGATCCTGCCGCCCAGCCCGCACCCCGAGACGCACCGCCCCTACGTGTGGGTCGACGGCCGTGGCCTCGGCGCCGAGCCTGCCCCGATGCCGGCGCTGCTCGTCGAGCTGCTCACCGCCCCCGCGCCCGCTCCGGCCGCCAGCCTGCCGCCTGCAACGCCCGACCCCGACAGCATCGCCGATCGGTTCAGCGCCACCACCAGCTGGGCCAGCCTGCTCGGCCCCCAGGGTTGGACGCTCGTGCAAGGCGACGGGGAGAGCGACGGGAGCGCCTGGCGCCACCCGCGGGCCACCAGCGCCGTGTCGGCCACGATCAAGCACGGCTGCCTCTTCGCCTACACGCCCAACACGCCCTTCGAGGTGACCGAGCCCGGCGACCCCCACGGCTACACGCCCTTCCATGCCTACGCCGTGCTCGAGCACGGCGGCGACCAGCGCGAGGCGGCCAGGGCGGCACGGGAGGCCATCGGCGGCACCATGGGGCCGCGCATCGACGTGCACGCACTGGTGGGCGACCAGGCGCCCATCGTCGGCCCGCAGCCCGAGGCCGGGCCCGATGTGGTGCCGCCGCTCGGCCCGCAGCCCATCGACTGGTCGGCCTTCTGGCAGCGCGAGCACATCGGCGAGGACTGGTTGGTGCACCCGATCCTGCCCCGTGGGCGCCAGGTGGCCATCTGGGCCCGCCACAAGACCGGCAAGAGCCTCCTCACCCTCGAGGTGGCCGCCGCGCTGGCCACCGGCCAGGGCTGCCTCTCCCAGGCGGCCGCCGAGCCCATCGACGTGATCTACCTCGACATGGAGATGACCGAAGACGACCTGCGCGAGCGCCTCGAGGACCTCGGCTACGGGCCGGAGGTCGACATGAGCCGGCTGCACTACTACCTGCTGCCGTCGATGCCGCCGCTCGACACGGCCGCCGGCGGCGCCATGCTGGCCAACCTCGCCACCCTGCACGGCGCCCAGGCCGTCGTCATCGACACCATGGCCAGGGTGGTGGCCGGCGACGAGAACGACGCCGACACCTACCGCAGCTTCTACCGGCACACCGGCATCACCCTCAAGGCCATGGGCATCTCGGTGCTGCGCCTCGACCACGGCGGCAAGGACGCCAGCAAGGGGCAGCGGGGCTCGAGCGGCAAGGGCGACGACGTGGACGTGGTGTGGCAGCTGCGGCCGGCCGACGGCGGCCTCGAGCTCGTGCGAGATGTGGCCCGCATGTCCTGGGTGCCCGACAAGGTGGCACTGCTGCGCACCAGCGAGCCGCTGCGCCACATGGTCACCAGCGGCGGCCTGTGGCCCGCCGGCACGAAGGATGCGGCCGCCGAGATGCAGCGGCTCGGCATCACCCCGCAGGACAGCCAGACCAAGGCGCTGGCCACCTACCGGGAGGCGGGCCTGCACGGCGACACCAACGTGCTGCGGGCGGCGCACCGGTACCTCAAGGAGCTGGCCCGTCGAGAGGTGGCCGAGATGGTCGGCGAGGCCGACGAGGAGGCGGCGTTCTAGTGCTGGCTGGCCTGTGGATAACTGGCGTTCACAAGCGCACAAAGCGCGCTGGAATCTGGCGCAGCGCGGTGCGGCGGAATCTGGCCCGGTGCGCCAACGCGCTGAATCGCGCTGCGGGATCCGCTGGACCCCTGACCAGGGGTTTTGCCCAACGCGCTGAAACGCGCTGCGCAGGGTTGCCCGGGCACAGCGCGCCGCCGCCCTCTATGGGCGGCGCGCTTGCGGACCGCGCTGGATTCGACCCCCGATCAGGGCCATGCTGACCATGCCCCCCTCGCAGCGGTACGACCTCGACGAGCTCAAGGCGCTCACGCACCTCACCGACGAGGAGATCGCAGCCCGGGTCGGCGTCACCGACCGCACGGTGCGCACGATGCGCGTGCAGGGCCTCACCGTGCTCCAAGCCGACCGCTGGGCCATCGCCTGCGGGTGGCACCCCGCCGTCGTCTGGCGAGGCTGGGACGGCGACCGGGAGGTGCTCGCCTCGTGATCGCCGGAGCCGATTTCCGGTACCTGTCGGACAATGGACGGACGATGGGCCGCCGCACCTACACCGACGAGCAGAAGGCCGAGGCCCTGGCGCTCTACGCCAGCCACGGCGCTGCCGAGACGGCACGGCTCACCGGCGTGCCCGAGGGCACGCTGCAGTCGTGGGCGCACCGCAGCGGCGTTGCAACGGCTTGCAACGAAAACCGCCGGGCCAACGTCGAGGCGCTCAAGACGAAGTGGGCCGAGCGCCGCCTGGTGATGGTGCACGAGATCGGCGCAGTGGCCCACATGGCGCTGGCCCAGGCCGAGGCGGCCGTGGCCACCGGCGCCTGCAAGGACGCCAAGGACTTCGCCACCACGATGGCGATCCTCGTCGACAAGGCGCAGCTGCTGAGCGGCGAGGCCACCAGCCGCACCGAGAGCCGCACCACCGACCAGCTCGACCGCGAGATCGAACGGCTCCTCGAGGCCACCTCGTGACCACGGCGGTGCTCGATCGACCGGCCGACTGGCACACCTGGCCACCGGACGACAAGCGCCGTCTGCGCCGCCGGCTGTGGCAGCGGGCCGCCCGCTTCGAGCAGCGCCTGCCGACCGGCGAGTGGCGCACGTGGTACCTCCAGGGCGGTCGAGGCAGCGGCAAGACGAGGGGGGCAGCCGAGGCCTTCGCCGAGCTCATCGAGGACAGCGAGCCCGGCGAGTGGGGCATCGTCGCCCCCACCTACGGCGACGGTCGTGACGTCTGCATGGAAGGCCCGTCGGGGCTGCTGCAGGCGCTCGGCCTGCCCCGCACCTACGCCGGCTGGAACCGCTCCATGGGCGAGCTGCGGCTGCCTGACGGCACCGTGGTCTACGTCGACGGCGCCGATGACGGCGCCCTGCGTGTGCAAGGCAAGAACCTGCGCGGCGTGTGGTGCGATGAGGTGGGCCTCTGGCGCCGATGGGACCTCGCCTGGCGTGAGTCGATCGCCTTCGCCGTGCGCCTGGCCCCCGCCAAGATCATCGCTTCCGGCACCCCCAAGGAGGGCCACGGCCTCGTCAAGCTGCTCACCAGTGACCCCGACGTGAGGGTCACCAAGATGCGCACCTACGACAACGCCGCCAACCTGAGCCCCAGCGCCCTGGCTGAGCTGGAGAAGGCCTACGGCGGCACGCGCCGTGGTCGCCAGGAGCTCGACGGCGAGCTGCTGCTCGACACGCCCGGCGCCCTGTGGACCCTGGCCAGCTTCGAGCGGCCCGACTTCCGGATGGTCGACGCCGATGACCTCGAGCGCGTCGTGGTGGCCATCGACCCGGCCGTCACCAGCGAGGACACCAGCGACGAGTCGGGCATCGTGGTGGCCGGCCGGGCAGGCGAGCGGTCCTACGTGCTCGAGGACCTGTCGCTGCGTGCCGACCCGCACACGGTGGCCACCACGGCAGTGCGGGCCTACCACGACCTCGCCGCTGACCGCATCGTGGTGGAGGGCAACAACGGCGGCGACTGGCTGCCGGCGCTGATCCGCACCGTCGACGCCTCGGTGCGAGTCGACCGGGTGACGGCGACGCGGGGCAAGGCGCTGCGGGCCCAGCCGGTGGCCGGGCTGTACGAGCAGGGCCGGGTGCACCACGTCGGCCACCTGGCCGATCTCGAGGAGCAGATGTGCTCGTGGACGCCGGAGAGCCGCACGTCGCCCGACCGCCTCGACGCCCTCGTGTGGGCGCTGACGGCGTTGCACCCCGAGCTGGGGGCCGCCAAGCGGCGCCGCAGCATCGTCATGCCGGAGGCAGCGTGATGGACGCGATCCCGATCCCGCTGATCGCCCTGCCTGGCCACGGTCAGGTGCGCATCGCCCTAGTGGCCGGCCCTCCTGAGTGGTCGCCCCTC
>JBPPMN010000053.1:0-10345 GCA_051306055.1 Acidimicrobiales bacterium | reverse complement strand
TGGGCTGCTCCTTGACGGTGTACACATCGTAGAATACAGGCGGGGCAGGCGATCACCAGGGGGACGACATGACCACCGACCAGGTCCACTTCACCGAGGCCGAGCTGCTGCTCGACCACGACATGGCGGAGCCGCTCGTCGAGGGCGGGGTGCGCTGCCACGGCGGGTTCGACGACGACGGCGCCTACGTGTCGCCCCGCACGCGCTTCCGCGTGCCGGCCATCGAGGCCTGGCAGGCGCAGAACGTCGAGACCTTCGGCACGGACGTGCTCCACGTGCCGCTCGACACCTGGCCTGCGCACATCCCGAACGTCGCCCAGGCCCGCCACCTGATCACCAGCGGCGTCCCCGAGCCCCTCATCGCCACCCTCACGCGCATCGGCACCGTCGAGGGCTTCGGCGCCAACATCCGCTTCCTCCAGCCCGGCGACATGCAGGTGCACTTCGACGAGGACATCCGGGGCACGGCCGTCGATCACCTCGGCAAGGGCCTCTTCGAGGCCCACGGGCGAGATGAGGCCGGCTGGGAGGAGGAGGCGGGGCACAAGGCCATGTGGTTCGCCGCCCGGGACATCGCCTTCGAGTCGCCCACCGCGAAGATCGACATCGACGCCATGCTCGCCCGCATGGGCTTCGGCCAGCCGGGCTCGGGGCCCGGTGCCCAGGCGGAGCGCCTCCTGCCCGAGGACGTCGACGTCAACCTCGAGCTCATCGCCAACCTGATGCTCCGGGTGCTGTTCATCGAGGTGCAGGCCTTCCACACCTTCGCCTGGGCCGAAGACTGGCTCTCCGACACCGACCTCGTCGCCGGCGAGGGCCGCGCGGCCGAGCTGGTGTCGTACATCCGGGCCGACGAGACCCCCCACGTCGGCTACCTCAAGACCGCCCTCACCGAGATGCGCGACCGCACCTGGATCGGCGACGGGGGAAAGAAGCACGCCGGCACCGACATGATCGGCCGCCTCTGGGACCGAGGTCTCGAGCAGTCGCTCGGCGCGGGACGGGCCCAGACCCGCAAGGCGGTCCTCGGAGAGGTCGAGCACTGGAGCCTGCAGCACGACGGCGGCGCCGACATCCTCGCTGAGTTCCACGCGCTGGCCAGCCCCGAGCCCCAAGCCGCCTGAGCCGGCCCGTTGCCCGACATCCCCGCCTTCACGGACCTCGACGGCGCGGTCGCGCTCGTCACCGGCGGCGCCTCGGGCATCGGCGCCGCCACCGCCGCTCGCCTGTCCGCCGAGGGTGCCCGCGTGGTGGTGGCCGACGTGCAGCACGAGCTCGGTCGGGCCGTGGCCGACGAGCTCGGCGCCCGGTTCGTCCCCCTCGACGTCACCGACAGCGCAGCGTGGGCGACGGCTGTGGCGGAGGTCGTCGACGCGGAGCGTCGTCTCGACATCGCGCATCTCAACGCCGGCGTGATGACGGGAGGCGGCGACCTGCTCACGCTCACCGACGACCAGCTCGAGCGGGTCCTGGCCGTCAACGTGCGGGGCGTGGTCAACGGCGCTCGAGCCGTGCTGGGGGCCATGGAGCACGGCGGGGGCATCGTGGCCACCGCCTCGGTGGCCGGGCTGATCGGCTGGTCGGCCGACCCGATCTACACGCTCTCGAAGCACGCCGTGGTAGGCCTCGTGCGGGCGCTCGACCCCCAGCTGGCGGCCCGTGGCGTGAGCATCAACGCCGTGTGCCCCGGCATCGTCGACACCCCCATGCTCGGGGTCGAGATGAAGGGCGTGCTGGAAGGCGCCGGGGTGGTCATCATCGATCCCGTCCAGATCGCCGATGGCGTGATCGAGGCGCTGCGCTCGGGTCGCACCGGCACCTGCTTCCAGTGCCTGCCCGGTCGCCCCGCCGAGCCCTTCACCTTCGGCGAGCTGTCGGCACCCCTCACCCCCATCGCCCGCTGACGGGCGGCGCTCAGCTGCTGGGGGTGCTCGAGCCGCGGTGCTCGTCGGACTCGGGCGCGGGCCGGGAACCGGCTGCGGAGAGCTCCACCCACCCCATCGGGCCGTCGATGGCCAGGTGCCCCTCGGCCAGCTCGAACGAGCACATGCCGGCCAGCGACGCCACCACGCGCTGCTCCTGCGCCATCGGGCCCTCCTCGCTCCCGCGGCGGGTGGTGGCCATGGGACCGATGGTGAGGTAGGCGGCCGACAGGCTGTAGCTGGCGGTGAACCGGTTCACGCCGGTGCTGCCCGTCACCCGGCCGTCGTGGCCGAACTCGACGGTGACCGGCTCGAGACCCCTGACCGGTTCGCCATCGATGCTGGCCACCACCCAGGCGGTGCCGGCCAGGGCGTCGCTGGTGGCCGGGGCGCCACTCTGTCCGGACGGCTCGCTCATGGCGATGACGCTACCCGCTGGCGCCCTGCAAAACGGGGGTGGCCCCGGGCGCCTCCCGCCGAAGCGAGGGGCAGCACCGGGGCCACCAGCGGCCGAGGATCCACCAAGCGATCGGTCTGCGGCGTTAGCCTCATCTCGATCACCCACATCGCCCGTCGGAGCCGAAGCTCTGGCGGGCGATGCCCGTTTGGTGTCCGTTCGCCGAAGCTCCTGGGCACCATCCCGCTGGTTCGTGAGGTCTCCCCCACCACCTGGCGGACCGCTCGACCGGGGCAGCCGAAGCCTTCCCTGCCGGAGCGGACGGTGGATCACTCGTCCTCCCACTGCGGTGGTCTCGGCGCCAGCCCGGGGGTTCTCCGTTGGCCGAAGCCTCCGGTCACTTCTCGGACTCGCACCGCTCCGTTCCGCTGCGGTAGGAGCGACTCTGGACCCCGCCCGAACGGTCGTCAATAGGGTTTCGCGACATCCCCAGGGTTATCCACCAACCTTTTCAGTTGTCCCCAGAACACGTCGCGTTGTCCACCGGTTGGCCACAGCGACATGCACAGGCCACCGCCGGTCCGCACACCGGATCTGGTGTTGAATCACCGGATGACCGCCTACGAGCACCTCCTCGTGGAGGCCGATCCCGACCTCGACGGCCTCCTCACGATCACCCTGCACCGACCCGACAAGCTCAACGCGCTGAGCGTCGCCCTCCACGACGAGCTCCAGGACGTGCTCGTCGCCCTCGAGACCGACCACCGCGTCCGGGTCGTCGTGCTGACCGGCGCCGGCCGGGCGTTCTCTGCGGGCGCCGAGCTGGCCGACCGCCGGCCGGAGCCTCCGGTCAACGACATCGAGCGCCGGGCGCGCGTGCACCTCGGCGGCCGCACCTGCGAGCTGATCGACCGGCTCCCCCAGGTCACCATCGGGGTGGCCAACGGGCTGGCCATCGGCGGGGGCGTCGTGCTCCTGGCCTGCTGCGACCTCCGCCTGGCCGCCGATGACGCCTGGTTCTCGATCCCCGAGGTGGAGCTCGACCTCCCGCTCAGCTGGCAGGCCCTCCCCCGCCTCATGCGCGAGCTGGGCCCGGCTCGCACCAAGGAGCTGGCCATGGCCTGCGAGCGCTTCACCGCTCAGCAGGCCGCCACCTGGGGCTTCCTCAACCACGTCCATCCGCCCACCGACCTCCCGGCGGCCACCCGGGCCCTGGCCGAGCGCCTGCTCTCGATGGACCCTCTCACCCTGGCCATGACCAAGAGCGCCTGCGCCGCCCTCGAGAACCTGATGGTGCCCAAGGAGGTCACCTGGAGCGACGCCGAGCTCATGCTCCTGGCCCACCGCCAGAGCTCGCTGCGCGAGCGCCGGCGCTGACCGCGCATCATCCAGCCATCCCCGGGGTACCCACCGCCAGATGACCACGAAATGGGCGCAGCCGATCCACGCCGGAGGGCGGGTAGCCTCGTGCCGTCGACGAAGCGGGGCTGGTACCGCGTCGGCCATGGGGATCGCCCATGAGGACGGGATCGCAGGGTCCCCCGAAAGCAGGAGATGCATGCAGTGGTAGTCGGACAGGTCGTGGCGAGCAGCCCGATCCCCTCCCTGGTCGCCGCGGCCGACACCGCCGGCGCCGACAAGTTCGTCAGCTTCGACGTCCCGCTGTGGGTCTGGGGAGCGCTGATCGGCACCATCGTGGTGCTGCTGGTGGCCGACCTCCTCCTCGTGCACCGCACGGCCCACGTGATCACCATCAAGGAGGCCGCCATCGAGTCGGCCATCTGGATCTCGCTCGGCCTGGCCTTCGGGATCGTGATGATCGTGTGGCAGGGCGGCCAGGCCGGCGGGGAGTACTACGCCGGCTTCCTGATCGAGAAGAGCCTCTCGGTCGACAACGTGTTCGTGTGGGCCGTGATCCTGTCGTTCTTCCGGGTGCCCCCCGAGTTCCAGTTCCGGGTGCTGTTCTGGGGCATCTTCGGCGCCCTCGTGCTGCGGGGCATCTTCATCTTCGCCGGCGTGTCGCTCATCGAGCGCTTCGACTGGATCCTCTACGTGTTCGGCGCCTTCCTCCTCTACACGGCGGTGAAGATCGCCCGTCACGACGAGAACGAGCAGGTCGACTACAACAAGAACGTCGCCATCCGGCTGGTGCGCCGGTTCATCCCCACCACCGACCGCTACGACGGCCAGAAGCTCTTCACGATCGAGAACGGCAAGCGCCTGGCCACCCCGCTGTTCACGGTGCTCATCCTCATCGAGGCCACCGACGTGATCTTCGCGGTCGACTCCGTGCCCGCCATCCTGGCCGTGAGCCGGGAGCCGTTCATCGTGTTCGCGTCCAACGCCTTCGCCATCTTGGGCCTGCGCTCGCTGTACTTCGTGCTCGGCGGCATGCAGGGCAAGTTCCGATACCTCAACATCGGCCTCGGTGTGATCCTCGCCTTCGTCGGCATCAAGATGCTCCTCATCGGCGAGCCCTTCGAGGTGCACCTGCCCACCTTCGCCTCGCTCGGGGTGATCGGACTCGTCCTCACGGTGGCCGTGGTGGCGTCTCTGCGGGCCGACAAGCGCGACCGCGAGGCGGGCATCCTGCCGCCCCACGACACGCCGGTCGACGACGCCGACGAGGCCGACGAACCGGGTGGCGTCGATCCCTCCCGCTCCTCCAGCAGCACCTGACCGCATCGCCCGTCGGCTGGGCCCACTCGGGGTCTACGCTGCCGCACCGATGACCACCAGCGACCGCTACGAGCAGATCACGGCCCACGACGGCGGGAGCTTCGAGGCCTTCTGTGCCGTCCCCAGCGCCGGTGCCGGGCCCGGGATCCTGCTGTTCCAGGAGATCTTCGGGATCAACGACAACATGCGCGGCCTGGCCCACCGGCTGGCCGGCGAGGGCTACGTGGTGCTGGTGCCCGACATGTTCTGGCGACTCGAGCCCCGCTTCGAGCGCAAGGACGAGTCGGGGATGGCCGACGCCTTCGCGATGGTGCAGCGCTTCGACCCGGAGCAGGGCGCCGCCGACATCACCGCCGCCCACGCCCATCTCCTGTCGATGACCGAGTGCACCGGCACCGTCGGGGCGGTGGGCTTCTGCCTGGGCGGAACCCTGGCCTTTGCCTGTGCCGCCCGCAGCCGGGTCGGCGGTCGCGGCATCGACGCGGCGGTGTCCTACTACGGCTCCGGGAACAACGACCTGCTCCCGCTCCTCGACCAGGTCGGGTGCCCGATCCTGTTCCAGTACGGCGACGACGACCCCTTCATCCCGGCCGACAAGGTCGACGAGGTCGAGGCCGCCATCGCCGATCGGGCGGACGCCACGCTCCACCGCTACGCCGCCGGGCACGCCTTCAGCAACTGGGACGCCCCGTCCATGTACCAGGAGGAGGCAGCCGAGCTGGCCTGGACCCGGACCCTGGCCTTCTTCGCCGAGCACCTCCGCTGAGGCGCCGCCAGGCCCCTACCGCAGGGCCATGTTCGGCTCCCCGAAGGAGTTGAGGCCGTTGGCGGAGCGCACACAGCTGCCCCCACGGGGAACGCCACCGTTGTAGGCCTGCCGCATGCAGCTGCGCATGGCCAGCTGACCCCAGTAGTTGGCGTGGACGCTCTCCTGGATCTGGTACGGACCGAACACCGTGCTGGTGGTGCGCAGCTGGTTCACCCACTCCGTCTTGTCGACGGCGCCGGGAGAGGTCCACGAGGCCACGCCCTTCTCCTCCAGCAGCCCGACGGTGTTCTCGCACAGTCGCCTGCCGTTGAGCGACGACTGCAGGTCGAGGATCTTGATGTTGCCCAGGCCCGTCTGTGAGGCCGCGTTGCGCACCGAGCTGTTGAACGTGGGCACGACCGTGTTGTTGGCCCAGTCGGCGTCCTTGTTCCACATGCCGCAACCGCCGATCGTCTGCCGGCTGTAGCCGTTCTGCGAGTAGCGGTTGGCCGAGCCCTTCGGCACCGGCGACCAGTACGTGTGCACCATGATCGTGTACGAGGAGTCGGCGTAGCCGGCGTTCGCCATGGCTTGGCGCACCCGCAGCAGCGCATCGCGGATGGCGGTCGTCTTCGCGGTGACGTTGCTGGCCGTGAACCGCGACTTGATGCCGCTGTCGTCGTGGCAGTAGTTCGGCCACCACGACGGCGAGAAGTACCAGTTCAGGAAGCAGGCCTGGAGGATGTCGGCGAAGCCGTAGTCGTTGGCGCCGATCAGCACCGACACCATCTCCACGTTGTGCGTGCTGGCGAACTCCTGCAAGGCCAGGGCCTGGCCCTTTCCGTACTGGCCGTTGTAGAAGTCGAGGCCAGGCTTGAAGTCGGAGCTGCCACCCCCGTGGGTGGTCGTGCGAGCACCCGAGCAGGCCAGGTTCATCGAGCCCACGCCGCCACCGAGGTGCACGGCCGCGGACTCGGACCGATGGCAGCCGGGGATCTGTTCCCCGTTGTTGGCGGCGTTGTCGAAGTAGGCGTCGGCGCCGCCAGCATCCACCTTGCTCGACGACTGGTTGGTGTTGCCGGCCCACCGGCCGGCCTCACCCGAGATGGCCGAGTCGCCGACGCTGACGACCCAGGGTCCCCCGACGTCGGGTCCGTCGGCGGCGGCCGGCGATGCGCCGACGATGGTGGTGACCGATCCCGCGGCGAGCAGACCCGCTAGCGCGACGATCCGGGCACGACGTGTGGCACGTCCGAACATGGCTGACCCCCGGTTGGCTCACGGCCCGGCTCGACGCCGGGCACCGGCAACCTACTCCTCGCCGGCCCGTCATGTGACGATCGTCACAGGAAGGAGGGCAAGCCCCACCGCACGCCGGTACCGGGGGCCCGGCCCCGCCGTCGCTACGCTTCGCTGGTGCCCACCGACCACGACGCCGAGCCGATCGAGGATCCGGCCAGCGAGGTGGGCGACAGCTCGAGGGCCGATCGGCGCATGCCCCCCTGGGTCGTCCCCGCCGTGATCGTGTTCTGGACCGGGTTCCTCGCATCCGTGGCCCTTCGCTCGCTGTGGACCACGCTCAGCGGGTTCTTCGTGCTCCTCGCCGTTGCCGTGTTCCTCGCCCTGGCCATCGAGCCCGGCGTCAACCGACTGGCCCGGCGCGGGTGGCGTCGAGGGAGGGCCACGGCGCTCATCCTCTTCGGGGTGATGGCGGCCTTCCTGCTCTTCGTCGGCGCCATCGGGACGCTCGTCGGCACCCAGATCGCCGACCTCCTCCAGAACTCCGAGACCTACATCAGCGACAGCGTCGACGCGATCAACGACACGCTCGGCACCAACCTCGACGCCCAAGGGGTGATCGACGACTTCAACGACCCCGACGGCGCTGTGCAGGAGTTCATCGCCGATCAGCAGGACAACGTCGTGCGGCTCTCCGTCGCCGCACTCGGCGGCCTGCTGCAGCTGTTCTCGGTGCTCCTGTTCACCTTCTACCTCGTGGCCGACGGGCCGAAGCTCCGGCGAGCGATCTGCAGCCGGCTCACCCCGGCCCGCCAGGCGCGCGTGCTGGGGGCATGGGAGCTGGCCGGCACCAAGACCGGCGGCTACCTCTACAGCCGAGCCCTCCTGGCGGTGCTCTCTGCCGTCTTCCACTGGGTCGTCTTCCAGTCGCTGGGGATCGCGGCCCCGGTGGCCCTGGCGCTGTGGGTGGGCATCATCAGCCAGTTCTTGCCGGTGGTGGGCACCTACCTGGCCGGGGTGCTGCCGGTGCTCCTGACCTTCCTCGACTCCCCCCTCAAGGCCCTGATCGTCCTCATCGCCATCGTGGTGTACCAGCAGATCGAGAACTACCTCCTCTCGCCCCGCATCACCGCCCACACCATGGAGCTTCACCCGGCGCTGGCGTTCGGGGCAGCGCTCGCCGGCGCCGCCATGCTCGGGGCGGTGGGCGCCGTGCTGGCCCTGCCGGCTGCGGCCATGGGCCAGGCGCTCATCAGCCAGTGGGGGGCTCGCCACGAGGTGATCGAGAGCGCCCTCACCGTCCTCCCGGCCGACCGGCAGGACGGCTAGCCCGAGGGGCCCACAATGCGCGGGTGGGCGTCGGGGAGAAGCTCGGCCCGACTGCACCGACTCAGTCCTGGGCGGTGGCCGCCGTCAGGTCACCGGCTCCCGGAGACCAGCAGCGAGGCGAGGGTCTGCGAGCCGAGCTCGTCGACCAGGTTCCCTCGGGCCCGGGACCAGGGTCGGTGCAAGGCGCACGTCCCCGCCTCCGCACACGGGCGATCCTCCAGGACGCACAGCCCGGTGTCGATCGGGCCCTCGCTCGCCTCGATGACCTCCAGGACGCTGACGACCTCGGGCTCGAACGCGGCGGCGTACCCGCCGGTCGGACCGGGGTCGGAGCGCACCCATCCACGTTGGACCAGCGGGTGCATGACCTGGGTCAAGAACCCCTTCGAGGCACCCACCGCCTCGGCCAGGTCTGCGGCCTTCGTGCGCTCGCCTCGCTCGTTCAGCACGAGGAGGGCCCGGATGGCCAGATCAGATCGGCGCGTGACCTCGAGTCGCATAGTGTGAGACTACTCGATACGGTGGCGGCTACCAGCGACCCACCACGAGACGGACGTGCCATGAGCGCAGGACCCACTCGCCCAGCTCCGACGAGAGACCTCGACACTGCTGAGGAGATCGCGGAGATGGTTCGGCGCTTCTACCGAGACGTGGCCCAGGACGACCTGCTGGGGCCAGTGTTCAACGACGTCGCCCAGGTCGACTGGAACGAGCACTTCCCCAAGCTCACGCTGTTCTGGTGCCGGGCGCTGCTCGGGCAGGAGGGGTACGTGGGCAACCCGTTTCGGTCCCACGCGCTGATCAACGAGCGGTCCCCCTTCACGGAGGAGCACTTCGAGCGTTGGCTCCAGCTCTTCCACGACGCGGTCGAGCTCGGGTGGGTCGGCCCGAACGTCGACCGGGCGCTCGCCCTCGCGCACAACGTGGCCCGCGTGCACGCCGGCCATCTCGTGGGTCACTCCCCCGCCGCGGGCGTCGCGTGACTGCCACTCCAGCGGCGCTCGGCGACCTGGCCACGCCCTCCGAGGTCCACGACCTGGTCACCCGCTTCTACCTCGAGATCGCCTTGGACGAGCTGCTCGAACCGTTCTTCGGCGACGTCGCTGAGGTCGACTGGGCGGAGCACATCCCCAAGCTCATCGACTACTGGTGCTGGATCCTGTTCGGCACCGGCCGCAACCCGGCATCGGTCGCCAAGGTCCACCGTCACCTCCACGAAAAGGCCGCCATCGGACCCGAGCACTGCGACCGCTGGTTCGCACTGTGGGCGACCACGATCGACGCCGGATGGACCGGTCCCCACGCCGACCATGCCAAGGCCCACGCTGAGTCGCTCATGGCCAGCATGGCCAAGCACCTCTTCGGCTTCGCCTGGACCGCCCTCGCCCCGGCCACCACAGCGGCGGGCGGGACAGCGTCTCCCTGAGATGGTGTCGGAGGACCTTCGTCACCAGATCCTGAGTGGCGACTTCGAGCCCGCTAAAGCCTGCGCTTCCCCCTGCTGTCAGGCTTGCGTGCCCTTGCCCCGCAGGTAGAGTTCCTGGCGAAGCACGCCCTTCGCTGGCGTGTCCTGGGATCGGCACCATATGGAGCCGGTCTTGGTACGGAGGTGGGGATAGACCCGCCACGTGCCTCGGTTGAAGGAGATCGGTCAGCATGGCCGACTGCGCCAAGCGACTGTACGGGTCCCACTGGGACGCTCTTGCTGCTCTACGAGCAATTCGGAAGAAGTCCGACGGGAAGGTGGGCAGGGTGCCTCGGGGCGCCCACTTCTGCTCGCCGTGCAAGGGGTGGCACCTCACCTCGAAGGCCCGAACACAGGCGCCCCCATGGGTAGGGCGTCAGCGAACTGGGTGACACCAGCTCGTCGGTGAGCCGCGATTCATCACTGGCTGGTGTCGGAGGGGGGACTTGAACCCCCACGTCCTTGCGGACACTAGGCCCTCAACCTAGCGCGTCTGCCAATTCCGCCACTCCGACGTGGCCCCTGGGGTCTCCCCCGGGGATCGCTCACCGTACACGGGTGCCGGT
>JBPPMN010000033.1:0-2747 GCA_051306055.1 Acidimicrobiales bacterium | reverse complement strand
GGCACCGGTGGGAGCGTGTGGCTGGTCGTCGACCGCAACGTGTCGTCGCTGATCGCCTTCAAGGACCACCCCCACCGGGCGGCCAAGAGCGGCACCCACGGCTCCGGCCAGCGTCGTCACGGCCGGGGCGGCGATGACCTCGAGGTGCCGGTGCCCGAGGGCACCGTGGTGCGCGACCAGGACGGCGCCGTGGTGGCCGACCTCGTCAACCCCGGCGACCGCTGGATGGCGGCCGAGGGCGGCCGGGGCGGGCGGGGCAACGCCCGCTTCCTGTCCAACAAGCGCCGGGCCCCGGCCTTCGCCGAGCAGGGCGAGGTGGGGGAGGAGCACTGGCTCCGCCTCGAGCTCAAGCTCATGGCCGACGTGGCGCTGGTGGGCTTCCCCAGCGTGGGCAAGAGCACGCTCATCTCCGTGATCTCGGCGGCCAAGCCCAAGATCGCCGACTACCCCTTCACCACCCTCGAGCCCAACCTCGGCGTGGTTCGCCTCGACGACGACACCGAGTTCGTCGTGGCCGACCTCCCCGGGCTCATCGAGGGGGCCAGCGAGGGCCGGGGCCTCGGCCACCAGTTCCTCCGCCACGTGGAGCGGGCCCGGGTGCTGGTGCTGCTCATCGACCTCTCGCCGCTGGCCGAGCACGGCCCCGCCGACCAGGAGCGGATCCTCCTGCAGGAGCTGGGCCGCTACCAGCCCGATCTCCTCGAGCGACCCCGCATCGTCGTCGGCTCGCGGGCCGACCTGGCCGAGCCCGACATCGCCTTCGACGGCCACCGCATCGCGGCCGTCACCGGCGAGGGCATCCGGCGCCTCACCGGCCTCATGGCCGAGGTGGTCCGCGAGGCCCGGGCCGAGCTGCCCGAGCCCGACGCCTTCGTGGTGCACCGCCCAGTGGCCGAGGGCTACCGCATCGAGCGCGACGACAGTGGCGACTGGTTCGTGATCGGCCGGCAGGCCGAGCGGGCGGTGGCGCTCTCCGACCTCACCAACGCCGAGGCGCTCGACGAGGCCCACCGCCGGCTCAAGTCCCTCGGGGTCAACAAAGCCCTGGCCCGGGCCGGGGCCAAGGCCGGCGACACCGTCCACATCGGTCGCCTCGCCTTCGACTACGAGGACGACTCGTGATGCAAGGTGTCCTACACTTGGTAGTACGATCCGTCTCATGAGCACGATCACGGTTCGCACCGACGCCGACATCGAGGCTGCCCTCGACACGCTCACCGCCGACGGCACCAGCCGGTCCCAGGCCGTGCGGGCCGCGCTGCTCGAGGCCGCCCGGGCTCGCCTGCGAGCCGAGCTCGAGGCCGAGGCGCGAGCTCTGGCCGCCGACAGCGACGATGTCGCCGAGGCCCGCGCCGTGCAGGCCGACCTGGAGCCCCTCCGTGCGTGGTGACGTCTACGCGCTGAAGGCTCCGAGGCAGCCGCGCGGCCGTGAGCAGGCTGGTAGCCGCTTCGCCGTCGTCGTGCAGTCCGATGCCCTTCCGCTCTCGACCCTCCTCATCGCCCCCACCTCCACCAGCTCGCGGTCGGCGTCGTTCCGCCCGGAGGTCACCATCGGCGGTCAGCGCACCCGCGTCCTGGTGGAGCAGACCACGGCCGTCGACCCCAACCGACTGGGCGATGCCGCCGGCCACCTCAGCGCCGCCGAGCTCTACGAGGTCGACCGGGCGCTTCAGCTGGTGCTCGGCCTGTGACGGCGGAGCGATCGTGATCATCGTCGCCAAGATCGGCACGTCGTCGATCACCACCGCCGACGGCGGGATCGACAGCGATGCCATCGCCAAGCTCTGCACCGAGGTGGCTGGCCTGCGGGCCCAGGGCCACCGCGTGGTGGTGGTCACCTCCGGTGCCATCTCCGCCGGGCTTCCCGCCCTCGGCTACGAGAACGGCAGCCGCCCGCGTGATGCCGTCACCCTGCAGGCCGCCTCGGCGGTGGGCCAGACCCAGCTCATGCGGGTCTACGAGGCGGCCCTCGGCACCCACGGCATCCTCAGCGGCCAGGTGCTGCTGGCCCCGCTCGACTTCATGGTCCGCCAGCAGTACCTCCACGCCCGCGCCACGCTCGGGCGCCTGCTCGACCTCGGCGTGGTCCCCGTGGTCAACGAGAATGACGCCATCGCCGACGACGAGATCCGCTTCGGCGACAACGACCGCCTGGCCGCACTGGTGGCCCACCTGGTGGCGGCCGACCTGCTGGCGCTCCTCACCGACGCCCCCGGCCTCCTCACCGCCGACCCCCGCCTCGATGCCACCGCGTCGCTCATCGAGGAGATCCTCGAGGTCGACCACTCCATCGAGGCCATGGCCGGCGGCACCGGCTCAGCACGCGGCAGCGGCGGCATGGCCTCCAAGCTCGCCGCCGCCAAGATCGCGGCCTGGTCGGGCGTGAAGGCCGTGATCGCCCAGGCCTCCCGGGACGGTGTGCTGGCCGAGGTGGTGAGCGGCGCCCCCGGGGTGGGCACGGTGGTGCAGCCCAAGAGCCGCCGCCTGCCGGCCCGCAAGCTGTGGATCGCCTTCGCAGTGGGATCAAGCGGCACGATCGTCGTCGACGAGGGTGCCCGCCGGGCCCTCACCGAGCGCAACGTGTCGCTCCTGCCGGCCGGCGTGGTCAGCGTGAAGGGCAGCTTCGAGACCGACGATGCCGTGGAGATCGCCGGGCCCGACGGCAAGGTCTTCGCCAAGGGCCTCGTGAAGCTCGGCTCGGTCATCCTCCGCGACGTCGTCGGCCTGCGCACCCCCGACCTCCCCGA
>JBPPMN010000027.1:0-5407 GCA_051306055.1 Acidimicrobiales bacterium | reverse complement strand
TACTGCAACGGCATCGAGAACTACTCCGCCCCCATCGACGGCCGGGGCCCGGGTGAAGCGCCCAGCACGCTGATGAACTTCTTCCCCGACGACTTCCTCCTGGTGATCGACGAGAGCCACCAGGCGGTGCCCCAGCTCCACGGGCAGTACGAGGGCGACCGCTCCCGCAAGCTGCAGCTCATCGAGCACGGCTTCCGGCTCCCCTCCGCGGCCGACAACCGGCCCCTGCGCTTCGAGGAGGTGCTGGAGCGGGTCAACCAGGTGGTGTTCCTGTCCGCCACGCCCGGGCCCTTCGAGCTGCAGGTGTCCACGCAGGTGGCCGAGCAGATCGTGCGCCCCACCGGCCTGGTCGACCCCGAGGTGATCGTGAAGCCCACCAAGGGCCAGATCGACGACCTCATCGAGCAGATCAACGGTCGCATCGAGACCGGCGCTCGCGTGCTCGTCACCACCCTCACCAAGAAGATGGCCGAGGACCTCACCGACTACCTGCTGGAGCAGGGCCTGCGGGTGCGCTACCTCCACTCCAACGTCGACACCATCCAGCGCATCGAGATCCTCCGCGACCTCCGCCTCGGGGAGCACGACGTGCTGGTTGGCATCAACCTGCTACGCGAGGGCCTCGACCTCCCGGAGGTCTCGCTCGTGGCCATCCTCGATGCCGACAAGGAGGGGTTCCTGCGCTCCGAGACGTCGTTGATCCAGACGATCGGTCGCGCCGCCCGCCACATCGACGGTCAGGTGATCATGTACGCCGACAAGGTCACCGACTCCATGCGACGGGCCATCTCCGAGACCCAGCGCCGCCGCCAGCTGCAGCTCCGCCACAACGAGGAGCACGGGATCGACCCGCAGACGATCCGCAAGGCCGTCACCAACATCCTCTCGATGCTCCGACCGGCTGAGAGCGCGCCCGTCCCGGGTTCAGGTGAGCGCGACCGCCGCCGCGACAAGCTCGCCCTCGAGGTGGGCAACCTGGCCGGCGACGAGCTGCGCCGCCTCATCCTCACACTGGAGGAGGAGATGCACGACGCCTCCACCGAGCTCCGCTTCGAGTACGCCGCCCGGCTGCGAGACGAGATCAAGGACCTGAAGCGCGAGCTCCGCGACGTGGGGTGACAGACTCCCCTCTCGTGCCGATGAGGTCTGCGAAGTCACTCGTCCGCCGCCCCACGTCAGCGGCGCTCCTGCTGCTGGTCGCCCTGGGCGCTCTCTCGCTCCTCCTCGATCCCCGAGGGTCTCTCGGCGCCGACACGGGCGCCAAGGTGGCCACCCTCGAGACGATGGCACAGCGCGGCGGGAGCAGCGTCGACGTCGGGTACTGGGCGGAGGATTGGGACCCGGAAGGTCGCGTGCACCCCCTGTTCCAGACCACTCGGACCGATGACGGCTGGGTGGCGGTCACCACCTTGCCGATGCTGCTCCTGGCGGCCCCGCTCTACGACTTCGGCGGCTACCGGCTGGCCCTGCTGCTCCCCATGCTCGGCGTGGTGGGATGTGCGTTCGCGGGCAGAGGACTGGCTCGTCGCCTGGTGGAGAGTGACGACGGCTGGTCAGCGTTCTGGTACGTGGGCCTGGGTTCCCCACTGGTGCTCTACGGCCTCGACTTCTGGGAGCACGCGCCCGGCGTGGCCTGCGTCGGCGGCGCCGCCGTGCTCCTGTTCGACGCAGTGCGGGGACCGTGGGTTGCTCGTGCGATCGGTGCTGGCCTCCTCCTGGGTGCCGCCGCGTCGATGCGCACCGAGGCGCTGGTGTACGCGTTCGTGCTCGTCGGCGCGGCGGTGGTTCAGCTTGCTGCCGTCGCTGGCCGCAGCCGAGCGGCTGTCGGAGTGGGAGGCGCGGCCCTGCTGGGCTTCTCGGGATCGTGGCTGGCGAACCAGGCGCTCGAGCGGGCTGTGGGCGGGCTGTCGCGGGCCACCAGGGCATCGGGAGCCCTCGGCGGAGCTGGCTCCGCAGACCGTGGTCTGCCGGGCTCGGCGGGGCGACGGTTGGGCGAGGGCATGGTGACCCTGTTCGGGTTCCGTGGCGACGGTGCGACATCCGTCGCGGCTGGCCTCGGCCTCCTGTTGCTGATCGCGGTGGCTGTGTGGGCCGCTCGGCGGGGCGATCGCCGGCTGATGGTCTTCGCCCTGGGAGGGCTGGCGGCCGTGCACGTCGTCGCCGGCATCGTCAACCCCGCCTTCGTGCCCGGCATGGTGGTGGCGGCTCCGATCGTGCTCCTGGCTGCCCGGACGGTGGTCGAGCAACCCGGGGCTCGCTGGGTGGCGGCGACCGCGCTGCTCGCTCTACCGCTGGTGTGGGCCTTCCAGTACCTCGGGGCGGCGGGCCCGCAGTGGGCTGGCCGCTACGCCCTGCCCTCGTTCCTCCTCCTGGCATCCGTTGCCATGTGCGCGGTCGCTTCGGGGCGGAGGAACCATCTCGGTCTCGGGATCGTGGCCGTCTCGGTCATCATCACTCTCGTCGGGGTTGGCTTCGTGTCGTATCGAACCCACTCTGTGGCGGCCTTCTTCGACACGGTGGTCGACCTCGATGCCGAGGTGGTGGTCGCTCGCGACGGGTTCCTGCTGCGAGAGGGCGGAGCCGCCACTGTCGGGCGGTCGTGGCTCAGCGCCTCCACCGAGGCCGACTTCGCCCTGGCGCTCGACATCGCCAGGCGATCAGGGTCGTCCACGGTGGCGGTGCTGTCCTACCGTGAGCCGGCGCCTCCGCCGGCTTCCGTGCCGGCCGACTTCACGGAGGTCCGCCGGACCCGGGCCGAGCTGGTCGGGGTTCCTGTAGGCATCACCGTCTACCGGGTCGATCGCCCGTCGACTGCCGGGTCGAGTCCGTAGCTGCGACGAGGCCGCTTTCGGGAGGAGCCGGTGCCCGTCGCTAGCCCACGGGCGCCACGAGCTGGACGGCATCGTTCGGGTAGCCAACGATGGCGAGCGCGATGACCACTGAGAGAGCGATGGCCGCCGCGGCCACCACCGTGCGGACCTGCATGCGGTCCAACCGCCTGTGGCACGACATTCCGATCAGGACGGCAAACAGGACCCACAGGCTGGTGTGGCGGAGAAAGGCGACGGGTCGCTCCCACTGCGGAAGCGTCACCGGGAGCACGGTCGCACCGAGCAGGGCGAGGCGTTCGTGCGGTGCACCGGCGAGACGGTCGGTGGCCAGGACCCAGAGCCCTGCTCCTCCGACGGCGAGGAGGAGCGCGAACGAACCAAGATCCGATGGGGTGCGCTCACCGAGGCTGCCTAGGGCATCGAGGAAGCCCACGAACGGTCGGGCCGCGTGCTCCAACGTGCGGCCCGTGCCCGTCGCTCCCGTGGACCAGGCTCGGGCGAGCGCCAGGTTCACCAGCCCGTAGGTCACGAACGGAGCGAGCGGCACCCAGATGGGGACATGGTTCTCCGCGGCGACGCGCCACCTTCGCGCCAAGGGGACGTGGCGCAGGACGATCGTGGCGAGGAGCGCCAAGGGGAGCAGCAGTGCGGTCTCCCGTGTCGACGCGGCCCAGCACATCAACAACGCCGCCGCCGGCCATCGCCGCCGGTCGATCATCGCCAACGAGGTCAGGAGAAGGGCAGCCTCTGTCGCCTCGGACAGGTCGAAGCTGAGGGCGATCACCGTCGCAGGAAGCAGGCCCATGACCACCGCGTGCCAACGAGCGGCACCCCGCCGTAGGAGGAGGACGGCGGCGGCACCCGCAGCCACCGCGGCCGCCAGGATGTTGGCCGCCGCCAGCGTCCACGGCACGAGCGACTGACGTCCGCCCGCGCTCAGGGCCCAGGCCACGATGGGGTACCCGATGCGTTGATGTCGGTAGACCGGTCGTCCGAACTGGAGGCCGTCTACGAGGTGATCGGTGCTCCACGGCGCCCGCGCCAGGCGGTAGTAGTACTGCCCGTCGTAGCCGAGGCCTCGCTCGCGGAAGAAGTCGGGTGGCAGGGCCGTCGCGTCGGGGACCCGCTCACCGACCCTGACCCATCTGGTCGGGTCCCCGTCGTGGAGGGCCAGCCGCATCCCGACGAACGTCGTCGCGATGAGCAGTGCCGCCAGGGCCGCGCCGAGCACGGCGGCTCGTGAGTCTCGCTGGGCTCCCGGCACCTCGAGATCCTGTCAGGTTCGGCCACCGCGGAGCGTGACCGCAGCCGGGGCTGGTGGACCCACCATGCGCACCGAGGCGCTGGTCGACGCAGTGGTGACCGTTGGGACCGGCGTCGGATCTTCTCTCGGAGCGGGCGGCCCCGGCTTGCCTCGGCGACCCAACTGCGAACATGCGTTCGTGAGGTTGCGCGTGCCGCTAGCCTGTGACGGTGTCTGATTCCCTCGTCGTCCGGGGCGCCCGGGAGCATAACCTCAAGAACGTCGCCATCGAGCTGCCGCGCGACAAGCTGATCGTCTTCACGGGCCTGTCGGGCTCAGGCAAGTCGTCGCTCGCGTTCGACACGATCTACGCCGAGGGACAGCGCCGCTACGTGGAGTCGCTGTCGTCGTACGCCCGGCAGTTCCTGGGTCAGATGGACAAGCCCGACGTCGACTTCCTCGAGGGCCTGTCGCCAGCCATCTCGATCGACCAGAAGTCGGCCTCCCGCAACCCTCGCTCCACGGTGGGCACCATCACCGAGGTCTACGACTACCTGCGGCTGCTCTACGCCCGGATCGGCGTGCCCCACTGCCCCGAGTGCGGTGCCGAGATCACCCGCCAGACCCCCCAGCAGATCGTCGACCGCATCCTCGAGCTCCCCGAGGGCACCAGGTTCCAGGTGCTGGCGCCGGTGGTGCGGGGCCGCAAGGGCACCTACGAGACGCTCCTCACCGACCTGGCCGCCCAGGGCTACGCCCGGGCCCGGATCGACGGTGAGATCCACGAGCTCACCGACAAGGTCGACCTGGCCCGCTACGAGCAGCACACCATCGAGGTGGTCATCGACCGCCTCGTGGTGCGCGAGGGCCTCGAGCGGCGCCTCACCGACTCGCTGGAGACGGCCCTGCGCCTGGCCGACGGCGTGGCCGAGGTGCAGCTGGTGCGGCGCGACGGCGAGGGCATCGGCGGCGCGGAAGACGGCGAGGCCGACGACACGCTCACCTTCTCCCAGCACCTGGCCTGCCCCAACGGCCACGGCTCCTTCGAGGAGCTGGCACCGCGCAACTTCTCCTTCAACTCGCCCTACGGCGCCTGCACGGTGTGCGACGGCCTCGGCACCCGCTTCGAGGTCGATCCCGAGCTGGTGATCCCCAACTGGGACCTCTCCCTGGCGGAGGGCGCCATCAGCCCGTGGGCCGGTGGCCACAGCCAGTACTTCAAGCGGATGGTGGAGGCGGTAGCCGACGAGCTGGGCGCCGACATGGACGTGCCCTTCGCCAAGCTCACCAAGAAGCAGCAGCAGTCGTTCCTGCGGGGCACCGGGGTGGGCAA
>JBPPMN010000002.1:0-13609 GCA_051306055.1 Acidimicrobiales bacterium | reverse complement strand
GTCCCCCTCACCTGAACCCCCATCGTTCTGTGTGCTCACACGACCGGACCGCGGTTGTCAGCGCACACAGAACGGGGATCAGGGGGACTCGGCGACCGACTTGAGGCGCTCGAGGGTGGCCTGGAGGCCTTGGCGCATCTCGTCGTCGTGGCTCTGGATGCCGCCCATCAGCAGCGTCGCCGCCACCTTGGCCACCAGAGGTCGAGGCGCGACCTCTTCGCGGCGCTCGGTCACCACGGTGGCGTCGCCGTCGGGCTCCAGCTCGTAGGTCCAGCGGGTGCCGCTCTGCTTGGTGTCGAAGGCGAAGGCGCGCCCGGGCTCGGCCCGCACCACCGTGTTGGTGGTCGACCAGCGCACGAACCCGCGCTTGTTGGTGCCCTTGAAGCGGGCCCCCACCTCGGGCCCGGTGGCCCCGTCCAGCCAGCGTCCCCCGGTGCACTCAGGGCTGAGCCGACCCATCTGGGTGATGTCGCTCACGAGCTCGTAGATCCGCTCGGCGGGCGCCTCGATCCGCAGTGATGCCTCGTCGGGAAGCTGGCTGAGATCGTGGGGTTCGGGCATGTGCGGACCGTACTCGGGCGGCGATAGCGTCGGCGGGGTCGGGTCGCAGGGGCGATCCGCGCCACCACCACAGGGGGATTTGCCAGTGCACGAGCACGACAAGATCTACATCGACGGCGCGTGGGTGCCCTCCGCCGGCACCAGCACCATCGATGTCTTCGACTCCACCAACGGCGAGGTGATCGGCCGGATCCCCCAGGGCACCGCCGCCGACGTCGACGCCGCCGCCAAGGCGGCCAAGGCCGCCTTCCCCGGGTGGGCCGCGATGAGCGCCGAGGAACGGGCCAAGTTCTGCACCCGCATCTCCGAGGGCCTCGGCGCCCGCATGGACGAGATCGCCACCGTGGTCACTCGCGAGGCCGGCATGCCGAAGTGGCTCAGCCAGATCGTGCAGGCCGGGCTGCCCATCAACTCCTTCGCCACCGCCGCCGCCGTGGCCGAGAGCTACGACTACGAGACCACCGTGGGCACCAGCCTCGTCGTGAAGGAGCCGGTCGGCGTGGTCGGGGCCATCACCCCCTGGAACTACCCCCTCCACCAGATCGCCGCCAAGGTGGCCTACGCGCTGGCCGCCGGCTGCACCGTGGTGCTCAAGCCCAGCGAGGTGGCCCCGCTCGATGCCTACATCCTCACCGAGATCATCCACGACGTCGGCCTGCCCAACGGCGTGTTCAACCTCGTCACGGGCGTGGGAGCAGAGGTGGGCGAGGCCATCTCCACCCACCCGCTCATCGACATGGTGAGCTTCACCGGCTCCACCCGGGCCGGCAAGGCCGTGGCCGCAGCCGCCTCGGGCACCCTCAAGCGGGTGGCCCTCGAGCTCGGCGGCAAGTCCGCCAACATCCTCCTCGACGACCTCGACGACGAGACCTTCGAGAAGGCCGTGCGCGACGGCGTGGGCAAGTGCTACCTCAACTCCGGCCAGACCTGCACCGCGCTCACCCGCATGCTCGTGCCGGCCGGCCGCATGGCCGACGCAGAGCGCATCGCGGCCGACGAGGTGGAGACCAAGTTCCAGCCCAAGGACCCCTTCGCCGACTTCGCCATGCTCGGCCCGCTCTCCAGCCAGGCCCAGGTCGACCGGGTCCGCCAGTACATCCAGAAGGGCATCGACGAGGGCGCCAAGCTGGTCACCGGTGGCCCCGAGGTCCCCCAGGTGGAGGGCCTCGAGGGCGGCTACTTCGTGCAGCCCACCGTGTTCTCGGAGGTGCGCAACGACATGACCATCGCCCAGGAGGAGATCTTCGGGCCGGTGCTGTCGATCCTGCCCTACGACACCGAGGACGACGCCGTCGCCATCGCCAACGACTCGCCCTACGGCCTGTCCGGTGGGGTGTGGGCCGGCGACCCCGAGCGGGCCAAGGCGGTGGCCCGTCAGATCCGCACCGGCCAGATCGAGGTCAACGGCGGGGCCTTCAACCCCAACGCTCCCTTCGGTGGCTACAAGCAGTCGGGCTACGGCCGCGAGTACGGCACCCACGGCTTCGAGGAGTTCCTCGAGACCAAGTCCATGCAGCTGTAGTGCATCAAGGGGGCTTCGCCCCCCTTCGCATAACCCCCCGATTGCCTCCCGGTCCTTTTTCGACGTCGCCCTGGGGGAAGTAGGTTCGCCTCTATGGCTGACCTGCTTCCCCCTGTTCGTGTTGCTGTCACTGGTGCTGCTGGGCAGATCGGGTACTCGCTGCTCTTCCGCATCGCCTCCGGGTCGATGCTCGGCCCCGATCAGCCGGTGATCCTGCAGATGCTGGAGATCACCCCGGCCCTGGGTGCGCTCGACGGCGTGGCCATGGAGCTCGAGGACTGCGCCTTCCCGCTGCTGGCGGGCATGGTGAAGACCGACGATCCCGACACCGCCTTCGGCGACGCCGACGTCGCCCTGCTGGTGGGGGCCATGCCCCGCAAGGAGGGCATGGAGCGCTCCGATCTCCTCAGCGCCAACGGCGGGATCTTCAAGCCGCAGGGAGAGTCGCTCTCCCGCGTCGCCCAGCCCGACGTCAAGGTGCTGGTGGTGGGCAACCCGGCCAACACCAACGCGCTGATCGCTCAGCAGAACGCCAGCGACCTCGACCCTGGCCGCTTCACCGCCATGACCCGTCTCGACCACAACCGGGCCGTCGCCCAGCTGGCCGTCAAGGCCGGGGTGCACGGCACCGCCGTCACCAAGATGACGATCTGGGGCAACCACTCGGCCACGCAGTACCCCGACGTCTTCCACGCGGAGGTCGACGGTCAGCCGGCCTTTGCCGCCGTCGGGAGCGACCAGGACTGGCTGGAGGGCGACTTCATCCCCACCGTGCAGCAGCGCGGCGCCGCCATCATCAAGGCCCGCGGCTCCTCGTCCGCGGCCTCGGCCGCCAACGCCGCGGTCGACCACATCCGCAGCTGGACCCTCGGCACGCCGGAAGGCGACTGGGTGTCGATGGGCATCGTGAGCGACGGCTCCTACGGCGTACCCGAGGGCATCATCTCGAGCTTCCCCTGCACCTGCGCCGACGGTCGCTACGAGATCGTGCAGGGCCTCGACATCGACGACTTCAGCCGGGCCAAGATCGACGCCTCCGCGCAGGAGCTGGTCGACGAGCGCACCGCGGTGGCCGACCTCGGCCTGATCTGACCTCCGACTGGCCGGCGCTACTTGAGAAACTTGCTGGTGGTGTTGTCGGCCAGCACCTTGCCGCCCGTCTGACAGGTGGCGCAGTAGGCGACCCGGTAGCGGACGTACTCCACCGAGCGCACCTCGTCGCCGCAGCGGTCGCAGGGCTGGCCCACACGGTGGTGCACGTGGGAGGGCCGGTCGGCCGACGCGCTCATCTCGCTCAGCCCGCGATCGTGGGCCAGGCCCTCGGCGATGCACACCTGGATGGCCTCGGCCAGCTGGCGCACGTCGTCGGCGTCGAGCTTGGCGGTGTTGGCGAAGGGCGAGAGCTGGGCGCGATGGCAGATCTCGTTGGACAGCAGTCGACCGGCGCCGGCCACGATGTGCTGGTCGCGCAGGAAGCCGTGGAGCCGCATGTGGTGGGCGGTGAGGAGCCGTTGGAGGTCGTCGACCGCCAGCGTGTCGATGCCGGGGCCCAGGCCGGTCAGCGGCTCCTGGTCCTCGGGGTCGCCCTCGACGACCCACACGCCCGCCTTGTGCTCGGTGCCGGCCTCGGTGAGGAGGAGGGCCCGCCCGTCGGCGAAGGTCCAGCGGGCCTGGCCGTTGCGGGGCTTGGCCGCCTGCTTCTCGTCGACGCGCAGCCGCCCGCCCTGCATCAGGTGGACCACGAACGTGGCCACGCCGAAGTCGAGGAGGAGGTGCTTGCCCCGGTGCCCCACGAACACCAGGTCGTGGCCGACAGCGGCCTCGGGGGCCGGAGCGGCCGTCTTGAGCACGGTGAACGAGAGAGCGCGGAAGCGCTCCAACCTCGCCCCGCCGAAGGCGCTGTCGAGGCGCTCTGCGTGGGCCCGGATCTCCGGCAACTCGGGCAAGTGGCCCAAGATACCCGGCGCAAGAGGTACTAAAGGCCCTGGTCCACAGTGTCCGATCACGCTGGAGTGGCGATGACCACCCGGGGAGGACACTTTGCGACGATTTCGACCTCATCGCACCGCGGCGCTCGTATTGGCGCTCTGCGTCGCCGCGTCGTTGGGCGCCGGCATCACCGCCGACCGCGTGGTCGACGAGAACGAGGCCCAGCTGCTGCGCGACCGCACCGGCGAGGTGGCCAGCCTCCTCGAGTCGCTCGGCACCTCCCTGGAGGCGCAGATGGCCTCCGTGGCCGCGGTGGCCAACGTCACCGACGGCGATCCCGAGGAGTTCCGCCGGGCCGTCGCCGGTGTCGCCCCCGACGCGGCCGACCAGGCCCAGGGCGGTTGGGCGGTGCTGCGCCGGACCGAGGCAGGCTTCGTGCAGGAGGTCAGCGTCGGCGCCCCCGCCCCGGTCACCGACCTCCCCGAGGAGTGGGCGAGCGGGCTGGAGAGGGCCGCCGAGGGCAGCTTCACCATCCTCGGCTTCCTCGGTGACGACCTCACGAGGCGGTTCGCCATGGTCATCGGCAGGCCCGGGGTGGCCGGCGACGTGGTCGTCTACAACGAGACGTCGCTCATCGGCGCGGCGACCGCCTCCGCCGCCGACCAGGCCGACAACCCGATCTCTGGCGTGGCGGTCGAGGTGTACATCGGCGACACGCCGGATCCCGAGCGGCTGCTGATCGGCTTGGGCGAGCCGTCGGGGCAGATCGAGCGGACGGTCGTCGACATCTCCGGTGTCGACGTGCTCCTGCTGGTGAGCGCCACCGAGCCGCTGGGTGGCACGCCGGCCGCTCGCCTGCCCTGGATCCTCTTCATCGGCGGGCTCCTGCTCGGGCTCGCCATCGCATCGGTGGTGGAGATGTCGCAGCGGCGCCGCGACGACGCCATGGCCACGGTGCGCGACCTGGAGCAGCAGAACCGGCTGCTCGATCAGGCCCTGGCCGAGCAGCGGGCGTCGGAGGCGGCTCGGGTGACGCTCGAGGCCGAGCTGCGCCAGGCCCAGCGCCTCGAGGCGGTCGGCCACCTGGCTGGCGGGGTCGCCCACGACTTCAACAACGTGCTCACGGCCATCTTGAGCTACGCCGACCTGGCCGTCGACGCGGTCGACGATCCCGGAGCCAAGGCCGATCTCGAGTCGATCCGGAGCGCCGCCCGGCGTGGAGCCGGCCTCACCCGCCAGCTCCTCCAGTTCAGCCGCCGAGAGGCCGGCGAGCCGGAGGTGGTCGACGTGAACGAGCGGGTGCTCGACGTGGTCAGCATGCTCGACCGCACCCTCGGCGACCGCGCCGCGCTCCGCTGTGAGCTCACCGCCGACCCGTCGACCGTGCTGGCCGACCCGGTGGAGCTCGACCAGGTGGTGCTCAACCTGATCGTGAACGCGCGCGACGCCCTGGTGGGCCACGGGACGATCACCGTGGCCACCGACGAGGTCGAGCTCGACGCCGACGACCTGCCGGTGCTCGGACCGCTCGTGCCGGGCCGGCACCTGCGCCTCACCGTGAGCGACGACGGGGAGGGGATGGCCCCGGAGGTGCTCGAGCACGCCTTCGAGCCCTTCTTCACCACCAAGGGCCGCGGCCAGGGCACGGGGCTGGGCCTGTCGACGGTGTACGGCATCGTGCAGCGCCACGGGGGTCATGCGTCGGCCCGGTCCGTCCCCGGCGAGGGGACCACGGTGGAGGTGCTGCTGCCGGCCGCTCCACGAGCCGACGAGGAGCGGCCGGGGCTCGTGGCGGCCAACGACCGGTCAGTCGCCTCGTGATGCCCGACGGAGAGGGCCCGACCGTGGAGATCCTCGTGGTCGACGATCAGGAGGCGGTGCGCGACGTCCTCACCCGGATCCTCTTGGCGGCCGGCTACCGCTGCCGCACCGCGGACTCGGTCGCCGGCGCGAAGGTCGAGCTGGCCCGCTCGGCGCCCGACCTCGTGCTGTGCGACATCGACATGCCCGGTGAGTCGGGGCTGGTCCTGGTGGAGCACCTGCACCGGTCGGCCGTCGACGTGGGGGTGCTCATGGTCACCGCCTACGACGAGCCCGCCATCGCCGAGCTGGCCCTCGACAACGGGGCTCTCGGCTACCTGATCAAGCCCTTCGAGCGGAACGAGATCCTCATCAACGTGGCCGCCGCGCTGCGCCGCTGTCGAGAGTCGCAGGCCACCCGGTCCACCCTGGACCTGCTCGAGACCGAGATCACGGTGCGCACCTCCGAGCTGCAGCACAGCCTGGCTGAGCTCGGAGAGGCCGCTGCGGCGCTCGACCGCTCGCACGAGGAGGCGCTGCGCCGGCTGGCCTGCGCAGCCGAGCTGCGGGACCCGGAGACGGCCCGCCACCTCGAGCGCATGAGCCGCTACAGCGCCGCCCTGGCCCGCGTGGCCGGCCTGTCCGAGGACGCCTGCGAGCTGCTGCGCCTGGCCAGCCCCATGCACGACGTCGGCAAGATCGGGATCCCCGACGGGGTGCTCCTGAAGGAGGGCATCTTCACGCCGGAGGACCGGGCCGTGATGGAGCGCCACGCCGTGATCGGCCACGACCTGCTGGCCGGGTCGTCGTCGCCGCTCCTGCAGCTGGCTGCGGTGGTGGCTCTCAACCACCACGAGCGGGTCGATGGCTCGGGCTACCCGAACGGCACCCCGGGCGACGACATCCCGGTGGAGGGTCGCATCGTGGCCATCGCCGACGTGTTCGACGCCCTGACCAGCCAGCGCCGCTACAAGCGGGCCCTGACCATCGACGAGGCGAGAGAGGTCATGGAGCGGGAGCGGGGCGCCCACTTCGACGCCCATCTGCTCGACCTGTTCTTCGACCACGTCGACGAGATGGAGGCCATCCGGGACGAATGGGCCGAGGTGGGCTCCACCGAGGTGTAGGGGTCGGTCGGGGGGCGGGGCCGAGCGTGGGCTCAGGCCCAGGTGGTGTCGGCCCGCACGGCACCGAACAGGTCATCGACAGCGCCCACCGCGCCCGCTCGATCGAGCAGCGCGGTGATGTCGCCACCGAGGCGGAGGCGCCCGTCGAGGAAGGCCACCTGGGCCGACAGCGTCCCCTGGCTGATGGCCACCGCGGGGGCCCGATCCTGGGTGAAGGTGACCTGCGCCCCGACGTCGCGGCCCCGCCGCACCTGCGCCACGCCGTCGCCCAGCGCGATGGAGAAGGCCAGCTCGTGATCGCCGTCGGTGATCACCTGCTGGATGGTCACCTCGAGGTCGTCGGCGATGCGGGCTGCCCCGGCCGCCTCCTCGAGCTCGGCGAACCACGCGTCGGACAGGAACTCAGCCACGTGGCGACGCTACCCGTGGTCCGCGGCCCGGCCGGCACCGCCCGGTGGTCGGCGGCCGGGTAGGTTCCCCCGGATGCAGGATCTGGGACGAGGAGCCAAGGTGTTCGACGCCTCCCCCGTGCGGGGCCGCTTCCTGTCCGTGGAAGGCCCCGACGACGTGCTCGACCTCATGGAGCAGGGAGCCGACGGCGTGGTGGCGCTGGTGCGCGACGCCGGGGCCACCTTCCTCGCCCCGATCTACCACGAGCTCACCGCCATCATCTGCACCAGCGGCACGGTCCGCAGCCACATCGGGATCGTGAGCCGGGAGTTCCAGGTGCCCTGCGTGATGGGCTGCACCTTCACCGGTCCGGCGCCTGCCAACGGCACGGAGGTGGAGCTCGACTGCTCCGGCGACGAGGCGGTCGTGCGTGGCTGACGCCGAGTCGCCGGTGGAGACGGCCAACCGCCTGATCAGCTACCACGCCCCGATCTCGCGGGCCCTCACCGCTGAGCGGACCTCGCTGGAGAGCGCCCTGATCCCGGTGACGGCCTACATCGTGGTGGCCTGCGCCGAGGCCTTCCTGCGCTATCCGGCGATGATGGCCCAGATCGAGGAGACCATGCCGGCCGAGGAGATCGGCCGCCGAGCTCGCCGCCCCGGCTGCCAGGTCGACCCCTGCTACCTGTGGTCGATCGCCAACTTCTTCCTCCTCGGCCGCAAGATCATGGCCATGGTCGACCCCTCCGCCGACGATCCCGTCCGCACCGCCCAGGTGCTCGACTTCTGGGAGCGGGCGGCCCTGGCCTACCGCTCCGACGGCACCCGCCAGGCCTGGGACACCGGTACGTCCCGGATCTACGACGACACCACGGTGGCCGCGCTGCTCGCCGAGGCCGCCCCCATCGCCGACGCCGACCACCGCACCCAGGTGAAGCGCTTCAACGCCACGCTGGTGAACCACCTGTTCCTGCTCTACTTCGACACCCGGGCGGGGTACGGCGACACCGGCCCCTACGAGGTGCCCGGCGCGGCCGGTCAGACCTTGCTCGTGCGCGACTTCTACCGCCTCGGCCATGGCGACTTCCCCTGGTCGGACGTGGCCTCCGGTGTGCCCTACCACCACCTCACCGCGGCCCTGGTGCTCGACGACGTGGCCAGCACCTACACCGACTTCGGCACCTCCAACCACACCCCCGAGGACTACCTCGACCGGCTGGTGCGCTTCGGGCTGTACACCACCGACGGCCTCCCGCCCGGTGCGCTCCGCCCCGTGCCGGCCGACGAGCACGACGGCATCGTGGCCGCGGTGCGCACCGCTCAGGCCCAGCACTACCGCAACATCGCGGCCATGACCCGCGACGAGAAGATCCGAGCCGGGGCCTACGTGTACTTCAGCTTCCTGCGCCCCTTCGCCGAGGAGGCCGGCGTGGCCGACCAGCTCGACTGGACGGTGCCCCGCGACCTGCCCGATCTGGCCTACGAGCTGTTCTCGGCCATCGACGGCGACAACGGCGGGGTGCCCGACGACGAGGCCTACTACGACCTGTACCCGGAGCCCGCACCATGAGCGCCACCCCCACCCCCGTCGAGCTCACCGCCGCCGATGAACGGGCCCACACCCCCGGCGTGGAGCGCCTCTGGGGGGAGTCGTGGTACTTCGACTTCACCAACCGTGAGGGCACCCTGGGCGGCTACGTGCGCCTCGGCCTGTACCCCAACCTCGGGGTGGCCTGGTACTGGGCCTGCCTGGTGGGGGAGGGTCGTTCGCTGGTGACGGTGATCGACCACGAGGTGACGCTGCCCAAGGCCGCCTCCCTCGAGATCCGGGCCGACGGCCTGTGGGCCGACCACACCATCGAGACGCCGTTCGAGCACATGACGCTGGGCTGCGAAGCCTTCGCGGTGGGCGTCGACGACCCGGCCGAGGTCTACGGCGACCTCCGTGGCGATCGGGTGCCCTTCGGCCTCGACCTCGAGTGGGAGACCGACGGCGGCGTCTACCCCTGGATCGGGAGCACCCGCTACGAGGTGCCCTGCACCGTCCACGGCGAGGTGCTGGTGGGCGACGAGACCATCGCCTTCGACGGCATCGGCCAGCGCGACCACTCCTGGGGCGTGCGCGACTGGTGGAGCGTGGGCTGGGTGTGGACGGCCGGCGGCCTCGACGACGGCACCCGCTTCCACACCACCCGGGTCCGGATCCCCGGGATGGAGGCCTTCGCCCCCGGCTACGTGCAGCCCCCCGGTGGCACCCCGGAGCAGATCAGCGTGTGCACGGCCGAGGAGGAGCTCGGTCAGCACGGCTTCCCCACCAGCGGCCAGGTCGTGTGCGGCGACCTCGACCTCGCCATCGAGCCGGTGGCCTTCAGCCCCGTCCACCTGGTTGACGACGACGGCACCGGTCCCCGCCACGCCCGATTCCCCCGGGCGCTGTGCCGCTTCGAGGCCGCCGACGGTCGCCGGGGCGTCGGCTGGACCGAGTGGAACCAGCCTCCGCCCGCCTGAGCCGGGTGCGGTGACGTAGGTCATACGTAGGTGCCTCGGCGCGATGACTACACGGGTGCGGGCCGCCGAAGATGCGCAGGTCAACCGATGTGCCGGACTGGTGCGAGGCGCACGATGGACCCATGTTCATCGACACCAACTTCCCGCTCGTGGCCGATCGCCAGGCTTCGCTCCTGCGCTCCGCCGCCGATGCCAGCCTGGCCCGCGTCGCCCGGTCCGCCCGACGTGCGCAACGCCGGGCCACCCGTGGCGACCAGCCCGGAGCCGAGGCACGCGCCTGAGCCCCTCACCGGTGCTGGTGGCCGGGACGTCGCGCGACCGACGCCGTCCTGCCGCCTGGACCGGAGCGGGGGGCAGGCGAGACACGTGCGCTCCCGCCCGTCCGCTCGGGTGACGTGGTTGCGATCCTGCCCGCGATGGCGATCTCGCTCGCGGAGCCGCGGAGGGTTCCCTACGCTCAGGGCATGCTGGTGGCTCGCACAGGGCTCTCTCCCGAGATGGTCGGCCGCACGACCGAGCTGGAGCGCCTGCGCGCTCTCATCGGCGCCTCGTCCGTCCCGAAGGTGGCCCTCGTGGCCGGCGAGGCGGGCATCGGCAAGACCCGCCTCGTGCAGGAGCTGATCGGCGGCGTGGTGCCGCCCACCACGGTGCTGGCCGGCCAGGCCGATCCCGGCACCGTCGGCCGCCCCATGGAGCTGGTGCTCGACGCGCTGTGCCACGTGGAGGAGGCCGCCGAGGGCACCCGCTACGAGACGGTGGCCGACGCCGGCCGGCCTGCCGAAGACCGCGTGCGGGCGGCCGTCGACCTCGTGCGCCAGCTCACCGCCGAGGCACCGGTGGTGGTGGTCTTCGAAGACCTCCACTGGGCCGACGCCGAGAGCCTCGCCGTGTTCGAGCGCCTGGCCGACCCCGACGTGGGCCCGTTGCTGGCCGTGGGCACCTACCGGCCCGATGGCCTCAGCCGCCGCCACCCCGCGGCCGACCTGCTGCCGCGCCTGGAGCGGCGCCACTCGGTCACCAACGTGCACCTCGGTCGCCTGAGCCCCACCGAGGTGAGCGGCTTCCTGCGGGCAGTCTTCGACGAAGACCCGTCGTTCCGCACCGTGGAGGCCCTGCACCGGCGCACCGGCGGCAGCCCGTACTTCCTGGAGGAGCTGGTGGCCAGCGCCGGCACCTCCTCGTTGGAGGGTCTGGCCACCGCCCCGCTGCCGTGGACCGTGGCGGAGCTGGTGCGCTCCCAGCTCGACGGCCTGGCCCCCGAGGTGGCGACGACCATCGCCGCGGCATCGGTGCTCGGCCGGCGCGTGTCGTTCGACATTCTGGCTGCTGTCACCGCCACGCCCGAGGGGGAGCTCATCGAGCGGCTCCGCGGGGCGGTCGACAGTGGCCTCCTGGTGGAGACCGACACCGACATCTTCAGCTTCCACCACGATCTGGCCCGCGAGGCCATCAAGGGCGGGCTCCTCGGTCGAGAGCGCCGCCGCCTCAACGAGCGGGCCCTCGACGTGCTGCGCCAGGCAGGCAGCCGCGACCACCGTGCCATCGCCCACCACGCGTGGGGGGCCGGCCGCTACGACGAGATGGTGGAGGCCGCTCGGCTCGGGGCCCGTGAATCGCTGCGCCTCGGGTCCACCTACCAGGCGCTGCAGCTGGCCGAGCTGGGCCTCGAGGAGGCGGTCGACGATCTCGAGCTGCTCGGTCTGGCCACCCGGGGCGCGTGGTTGGCCGGCCTGCTCGACGACGCCGTCGAGCACGGCGACCGGTGGCTCGCCGCGGCTCGAGCGCAGGGCGACGTCGGAGAGGAGGGCCGTGCCCTCAGCCAGCGGATGCGTTGCGCCTACGAGGTGGGCGACCTGGCCCAGGTGGAGCGGTTCACGCAGGCCCTGATCGAGATCATCGACCGGCTGCCCAGCGACGACGAGCGGGCGGAGGCGATGGCCTACGTGGCCCAGTCGTACATGCTGCGGGAGCAGGTGGAGGCCACCTGCGAGTGGTCCGACAAGGCGTACTCGCTGGCCGTCGACGGCGGCTTCGACCGTGTGCGCCTGGCCGCCATGGTGGAGAAGGGCTCGGCCCTGCAGATGGTGCCCGAGGCGGCCGAGGAGGGACGCTCGCTGCTGGAGGCCGCCGCTGAGGAGGCCGGGCGGCTGGGTGAGCACGTGCTGGCCGCTCGCGCCCTCAACAACCTCGTGTGGCAGGCCCGCGAGTCGAGCCAGGTCGAGAAGGCCCGGGCGCTCGTGCCGCGGGTGCGTCGCCATGCCGAGGCCGCCGGGTTCGACATGCTGGCCGCCGACAGCGGTCTCGAGGCCCTGGCCGTGCTGGCCGCCGCCGATGGCGACCTCGAGGCCGCCCTGGCCCTGCTCGAGGAGGCCTCGCAGGAAGACGCCGGCCGCACGTGGGCCAGCCGCAGCCAGGTGATCGGGGTGTTGCGCGCCGGTCTGGCCCTCGAAGCGGGCGACGTGGAGGCGGCCGCCGCACGAACGGCGGCCGCCCACCCGGTCACCGCCCGCAGCCGCGTCGGGGTCTTCGGCCTGGAAGCCCACCTGGCCGCGAGGCGGGGCGACCTGGCCGCGCTCCGGGCTCGTCTGGCCGAGCTGGTGCCGGCGGTGGCCGAGGAGGGCTTCGCCGACCCCTCCCAGGTCCACGACATCGCCGCCGCGGCACTGGCCGCCGGCCTCCCCTCGTCGGAGCTGGACCCGCTGGTGGCCCTGGCCGGCCGCTACGCCGGGCACCGGCTCGAGCCCACGCACCCGTGGCACCAGCTGCTGTCGGCCCAGCTGCTCGAAGCCGACGGCCGCACCACTGAGGCCGGGGCTGCCTACGCAGCGGCTGCAGCTGCGCCCAACGACGACGCCGGTGTGCTGGTGCGCCACCGCGGCACCGCCCACGTGGGGGCGGCCCGGTGCGCCATCGCAGCCGGCGACCTCGAGACGGCCCGCCACCACGCTTCGGCGGCCGGCTCGCTCCTGGCTCGCTGGCGGGGTTGGCGGGTGGACGAGCTGGAGGCCGTGCGCCGCCGCCTCGGCCTCCACCGCTCGGGCCGAGACAACGACGACCTGACCCCCCGCGAGCGCGAGGTGGCGGAGCTTCTGGCCGAGGGCCTGTCCAACGCGGGCCTGGCCGAGCGGCTCTTCATCTCGCCTCGCACGGCCGCCGTGCACGTCTCCAACATCCTGGCCAAGCTCGGCATGGCGTCGCGCACCGAGGTGGCCGCCTGGGCGGTGCGAGAGGGTCTCGTCGCCGACCGCTGACGCCGCTGCCCCGAGGGGCCCGTCGCCTGGTGTTCACCTCTCGGCCACCGATGTGCCACCTTGATGGGCGAGGCTCTGTCCTCGTCCGAGGGCCCGTCCGTGCGGGTCGACTTGGAGCCGCTGGTGCCGCCGCCCGACTCACTTCTCCTCCGCTCCCACCTCGTGCCTCCGGAGCGCACGCTCGTCGACACCCTGGTGGCCACGGCCACCGACCATGGAGCGGAGCCGGCGCTCGACGACGGGACCGCTGTCCTCTCCTACGCCGCGCTGCTCGCCGAGGTGGAGGCCTTCGCCGCCCGGCTGGCCCAGGAGGGGGTGGGCGCCGGCGATCGGGTCGGGGTGCGCATGGCCTCGGGCACCAACGACCTCTACGTGGCCATCCTGGGGACGCTGTGGGCGGGCGCGGCGTACGTGCCCGTCGATGCTGACGACCCGCAGGAGCGGGCCGAGCTCGTGTTCTCGGAGGCCGCGGTGGCGGTGGTGGTCACCGACGGCCCCACCCTCGAGGTGCGGCTCGGTCG
>JBPPMN010000349.1:0-12369 GCA_051306055.1 Acidimicrobiales bacterium | reverse complement strand
CCGTGGTGCCGGGGCGGATGCCCTCGTCCTTCAGCACGAGGTCGGAGCTCTCGACGATGTTGCCGGTCTCCTTGTCGAGGCGCTTCTCGGTCACGCCGACGATCTCGTTGTCGAAGCGCCCCTCCGCGGTGGCCTGCTCGGCTCGGCGCTGTGACTCGGCCCCGAAGGTGTCGAGCTCTTCGCGGGAGATGCCCCACTTGTCGGCGATCATCGCGGCCGAGATGCCCTGCGGCACGAGGCCCGGGTCGGTGTAGCGGGCCAGCACCTTGTGGCCGAAGGGGATGGAGCCCGGGGTCATGGAGGCGCCCATCGGGGTGGTGGTCATCACCTCGACGCCAGCGGCGATGGCGATGTCGTAGGCACCGGCGATCACACCCTGGGCGGCGAAGTGGGCGGCCTGCTGCGACGAGCCGCACTGGCGGTCGACGGAGGTGGCGGGGACCGTCTCGGGGAACCCGGCGGCCAGCACGGCGTTGCGGCCGATGTTGAGGCCCTGGTTGCCCACCTGCATGACGCAACCCATGATCACGTCGTCGATGAGCTCCGGGTCGAGCTGGTTGCGCTCGACGAGCTGCCGGAGCACCTCGCCGGCGAGGTCAGCCGGGTGCCAGCCCGACAGCTTTCCGTTGCGCTTGCCGCCGGCGGTGCGGACGGCGTCGACGATGACGGCAGTAGCCATGGGGTTGCTCCTCGGGGGTTCTTGACCGGACGGTCAAGTGTGGCCGGGCCACCCCCCGGGTCGCAACCTCGACGTGCGTCCGTGGCGCAGCGGATGCCGACGGGGCAGGATCAGGTCGATGGATGAGCGGACAGAGCGCGTGGCGGTGGCGGTGGCCGCCATCTCACGGGCCGTGTCGACGGCGCTCGACGCCGGCACGCTCCTCGAGCGGGCGGTGACCGCCCTCGCCCCCACGGTGCCCGTGGCGACGGCTGCGCTCTGGTTGGGCGACGGCGACGGCCTCCAGCGGGTGGCCACCTTTCCGCGCGACACCGAGCCCGACGCCACCGAGGCCCCCCACCACCAGGTGGCCCTGGCGAGTGGCGACCGCTCGATCGGCCACCTCGCCGTCACCGCGCCAGAGGGGTCTGGCTTCGACGAGGGCGACCAGGCGCTCCTCGACATCGCCGGGATCCAGATCGCCGGTGCCCTCGAGCGGGCACGGCTGTTCCAGGAGGTGATGGAGCTGGAGCGCCTCAAGAGCGACTTCATCGCTCGCGTGTCGCACGAGCTGCGCACCCCCATCACGATCATCAACGGCTTCCTCGAGACGCTCCTCGTGCACGACGACCTCGACCCCGAACAGCGCCGCCACATGCTGCAGCGCTCGCAGACGGCATCACATCGGCTGTCGTCGCTGATCGAGGAGCTGCTGCTGCTCAGCCGTCTCGACGCCGGGGTGCTCACTCCGAACCCTCGCGAGGTCAGGCTGGCCACCGTGCTGGGTGAGGTGCGCTCGGCCAGCGTGGAGCCCGACCAGGTGCTGCTGGGGTCGCCGAGCGACCTCGCCGTCACCACCGACCCCGAGCTGCTCGTGCGGGCGCTGGGCCTGGTGGTCGACAACGCCATCAAGTACGGCGGCACCGGCGAGCTCACCGCCAGGGAGGTCGATGGCTGGCTGCGCATCGACGTGCTCGACCGCGGCGCCGGCTTCCCCGACGACGTCCGCGACACCGCCTTCGAGATGTTCACCCGCTCGAAGAGCTCGACCGCTCCCGGCCTCGGCGTGGGCCTCCCCATCGCTCGCACGCTGGTGGAGGTGCTCGACGGGTGCATCGCCATCCAGCACGACCACCCCGGACCGGGCGCGCTGGTGCGCCTGGAGCTACCCATCCGGTAGGTCGCGGACGCGGCGGCCGGATCCGTCGACCAGAATGGTGCCACCACGCACAGCCAACAGGGGGCCAGGGTGCAGCACGCCATCACGAAGGCAGAGCTCGACGACGCCGTCGCCGGCCAGACGATCATCAGCCGCTACCTGGAGACGGTGGCCAACCACCCCCAGCAGGTCGCCATCCGGGAGAAGCAGCCCGACGACTCCTGGGCCGAGTGGACCTACGCCGAGCACGCCGAGCGGGTGGCCAGTGCCGCCGCCCACCTCCGCAGCCACGGCGTGGGCCCCGGCGACCGCGTCGTGCTGATGATGCGCAACATCGCGGCCTTCCACTTCATCGACCTCGGCGTGGCGGCCCTCGGCGCCACCTCCATCTCGATCTACAACTCGTCGTCGCCCGAGCAGATCGCCTACCTCACCGGCCACTGCAAGGCGAAGCTGGCCATCGTGGAAGACGACGGCTTCGCCGAGCGCTTCACCAAGGCGCGCGACGAGCTCCCGGCCCTCGAGACCATCCTCAACATGGCCGACGAGGGCGTGACCGACGCGCTGCTCCACGGCGACGGGCTCGACCTGGCCGCCGAGGTGGGCAACGCCACCCCCGACACCCTCGCCACCGTGATCTACACCTCGGGCACCACCGGCCCGCCCAAGGGCGTGATGCTGTCGCAGTACAACGTGGTGTGGACGGGCGAGGGCTACCTGCGGATGCTCGATGTCGAGCCCGTCGGCTTCCGGGCCATCTCGTACCTGCCCATGGCGCACATCGCCGAGCGCATGTCGGGCCACTACCTCGCCGTGATGGGCGGCTACGAGGTCACCGCCTGCCCCGACCCCGGCCTCATCGCCACGTACGCCCGTGAGGTGCACCCGCAGATCATGTTCGGGGTCCCCCGCGTGTGGGAGAAGGTCTACGCCGGCGTGCAGGCCGCCCTCGGCGCCGACCCGGAGAAGAAGAAGAGCTTCGACGACGCGGTGGCCGCCGCCATCCCGATCAGCGAGCGCCGCACGCTCGGCACCGCCACCGAGGAGGACGAGGCCACCTACAAGTTCCTCGACGACGTGGCCTTCTCCACCGTCCGTGGCCTCGTCGGCCTCGACGAGGTCGAGTACGCCATCACCGGTGCCGCCCCCATCCCGGCCGAGCTCATCAGCTGGTACCGGGCCATCGGCGTGCCGCTGTCGGAGATCTACGGCATGTCGGAGAGCACCGGCCCCATGACCTGGGAGCCCAACCGCGTGAAGGCGGGCACGGTCGGCGTGGCCTTCCCCGGCACCGACGTGTTCCTGGCCGACGACGGTGAGGTGTGCATCCGGGGCGGCAACGTGTTCGGCGGCTACCTCGACGACCCGCAGAAGACGGCCGAGGCTCTCGACCCCGACGGCACGCTGCACTCCGGCGACATCGGCGAGTTCGACGACGAGGGCTACCTCCGGATCATCGACCGCAAGAAGGAGCTGATCATCACCGCCGGCGGCAAGAACATCAGCCCCGCCAACCTCGAGGCCCAGCTCAAGATGATCCCGCTGGTGGCCCAGGCTTGTGCCATCGGCGACGGCAAGCCGTTCGTGTCGGCCCTGGTGGTGCTCGATGGCGAGGTGGCTCCGGTGTGGGCCAAGGACCGCGGCATCGAGTTCGAGTCCCTGGCCGACCTGGCCGAGCACCCCGACGTGATCGCCGAGGTCAACGAGGGGCTCGAGGAGGCCATGGCCGGCTTCAACAACGCCGAGCGGGTCAAGAAGGTCACCATCCTCCACGACGAGTGGCTCCCCGACTCCGAGGAGCTCACGCCCACCTCGAAGCTCAAGCGGCGCGGCATCCACGCCAAGTACGCAGACGAGATCGCCGCCCTCTACGCGTGAGCCGGGTGGCGTCAGGGGACGACGTCGGTAGGTTCGGCCCATGCCCCTCGATCCCGACCTCAAGGCGCTGGCCAGCGCCAAGAACTTCGCCGCCCTCACCACGCTGGGGCCCGACGGCATGCCCTCCACCCACGTGATGTGGGTGCACGCCGACGACGACCACGTGCTCATCAACACCGAGATCCACCGACAGAAGTTCAAGAACGTCGCCCGCGACGCTCGGGTGGCGGTGACGGTGTGGGACGCCGACGACGCCTACCGCTACGTGGAGGCCCGCGGGAAGGTGACCGAGACCATCGGCGGCAAGGCCGCCCGAGACGACATCGACGCCCTCTCGCAGAAGTACACCGGCCACGACTACGCCAACCCCATCCAGAGCGAGCGAGTCATCCTCCAGATCCAGGTCCAAAGGGTCCACAAGAACGGCGTCTGACAACCGCCGGCCGTGCAGCGAGCAGACGCTCCAACAGCCCTGCACCGTCGGGGTGCTCAACGCGGCCTAGTGCCGGCGTCGCCCTCACTTCTGGCCGACGACCCAGTCCGGCGAGCGGGACCCGCTCACCGCTGCTGCGAAGCGGTCAGCGGGGCCATGCGATCAACGGCAGGAACAGGAGCGTGGGATGACCCTGCCTCAGCCCGTCACTCCGTGAGACCTGTCTCGACCACCTGGGTGCGCAGGCGCCGGAGACCGGATCGTATGCGTCCCTTCACGGTGCCCTCCGGGGCGTCGAGGATCACAGCGACCTGCTGGTAGGTGAAGTGGGAGAAGTAGGCGAGAGAGATCGCTTCTCGCTCGTCGTCCGGAAGCACCTGGATGAGGAGCGCGACGTTGCCGTGGACGTCGGTGGCACACACGTCGTCGGCCACGTCGGTGGCGGCATCGAGCGCGTCGGACCGACCGACGCGCGCTTCGCGGCGGCGGCGAGCGGACTCGGAGCGGATGGCGTCGATCGAGCGCCCGTAGCAGTCGGCGAGCAGGAACGAACGGAGGCTGCCCCGGGTCGGGTCGAAGCGATCGGGTCGACGCCAGAGGCGCAAGAACACCTCTTGGGTCACCTCCTCGGCCACCGAGCGGTCGACCACGAGACGGCGGGCGAGCCCGAACACTCCGGCGCCATGCTCGCGGTAGGCGTCCTCGAACACAAGCTTCCGTGTTCTTAGAGCCGACTCGACGACGGAGCTCGGTGCTCGGGACCGGGGGACGCAGGCCGATCGGGAGAGCGAGTCGTCGACCCGTGAGGACAGCGATGGCTCCGGCACGTGGCCCGCCTTCTCGGTTGGCAGGCCCGACGCTTACGCCGTCGGTCCCGCAAAGGGCCCTCACTGTCGAAGGTCCAACCGCCCTACCCCCGGGTGGAACTCACATACTCACTCGACGATGAGCTCACCCTGCATGGACGGGTGGATGGAGCACACGTAGGTGTAGGTCCCCGGTTCGTCGGCGGTGAAGGTGAACTCCTCGCCGGGCCCGAGGTTGCCGGAGTCCCACGTGCCGTCCTCGGCAGTGGCCGTGTGCGGGAGGTCGTGGGCGTTGACCCACGTGACCTCCCCGCCGACCGTGATGGAGGCCGAGCTCGGCTCGAAGGCCTGCCCGATGTCGACGATGTCGATCGCGAGCTGCTCCTCGGCCGAGGCCTCGCTCCCGTCGGTGGCGGGACCCTCGGTCGCGTCGGTCGTGGCCTGGCTGGCGTCGCCACCGTCGTCGTCGTCGGAGCAACCGGCTGCCACGGTGCCGCCCAATGCGATCATGGCGGCGAGCACCAGGCTGCGGCCAGGGCGTCGGCTGCTGCCGTTGCCTTGCTCGGGGGACCAGGTCATGGGTGTCGTGTCTCCTCGTTCGTCAATCGTGGTGTTTCGGTTGTGCGCGATGGCCGCGCACCACGGTGGACCTACGGCCTTCGTCGAGTCGTCGGCGCTCCCGCCCGCCGGCGAGGTCAGCACCGCATCCCACGGCGTCCCTGACCTCGCTGGCTCATGGCCCTGCGTCAGCCGGGCACGAGGGATTCCTCGGTGGTGGCGAAGGTGTTGGGCACCGGGTACTCGCCGAGCACGAAGTGCAGGATCGCTGCTCGCTGGCGGGTGACCGGCAGGATCGAACCGACGAGGTTGATGGCCGCCTCGCTCTCGAGGAGCGGGAGCACCTCGAGGTAGGTGGCCGCCGCCTGGAGCTCGAACCCAAGCGCGAACTGGGCCAGACCGGCCACGTCGGTCACCTCGGCGAAGCCCTCGTTGACCGCCGTCTCGATGTCGGCCGGCACCTCGGGGGTGATGCCCCCCGCGGCCTCGGCCAAGGCGTCGGAGTAGGCCTGATGGTGGGCTTGGGCCACGGTGGCGTACTCGGCCACCGCCGGGGGGATCTCTCCGAGCGCGCCGTCCCCGGCCGCCTCGAGAGCGGCGGCGTAGGTGTTGGCGGCCAAGAGCTCGAGACCGGCTGCGAAGGTGGCCAGCTCGGCGTCGCCGCCACCTTCGGCTTCGGTGGTGGTCGTGGTGTCTTCGCTGGTCGTGGGCGCCTCGGTGGTCGTTGCGCTCCCGTCGTCATCGCTGCCGCAGGCCGCCAAGACTGCTCCGGCGGTGACTGCTCCGCCGATGGCGAAGAAGCCGCGTCGGCTGTGCAGCGTTGCGACGAGTCCAGTCGGGGCGACCGGATCGGATTGGGGGGTGGTGGTGTCGGTCATCAGAGGGCTCCTTCTTCAGGCGGGCTGGCCAGGTTCGGTTCCTCGAAGGGCTCCGGAAAGGCCACGGACCCGGCGGCCGCCGGGAGGGCGGCCAAGTCGGTGGGGATGGCGATGAGCTCGGGAGCTCCGCCGGCCAGCAGGGCGCCGACCGCTCGGAGCACGGCGAGGTGCTGCGTCTCGACGGCCATCACGCTGGCCATCAGCTGTCGCTGCTCGCCCATCGGGAGCATGGACAGGTTGGCCAGGTAGGTGTCCTGGGCCACCTCCTCCAACGTGGCGGCCAGCTCGACCACCGCCGCGTAGTCGGTGAGACCGCTCTTGGCGTCCTCCACGATCGGGGTGTACTTGGGGTTGGTGCCATCCTGGGGCATGCCGCCGAGCGCTTCGGCCTGGGCGTTGAAGGCCATGCTGTGCTCGTCGTGCTGCTCGAGCGTGGTCTGGGCGAAGGCCTGCACGGTGGCGTTGTCACCGAAGAACGGGAGCTCGAGCGCCGCGCCGTAGGTGGCCACGGCCAGGTTCTCCAAGGAGGCTGCCGTCTGGAAGATCTGGACTGACACATCGTCCTGCGCCCCCGCCGGGCGGGCCACGATGCCGACGACGGCCGAACCGAAGGCCGTGCCCAGCAGACCGCGGCTGGCCAGGGCGCCCACTCCCAGCCCGCCATTTCGCAGCAGGCGGCGCCGTGCGGTGTTGAACGCCGTCACCTGGTCCGGATCCGATGCCGCCTCTCCTGATCGGTGGAGCTCGGCCAACGCCGGGCGCACCTCTCGTGCCGTGCGCATGGCATCGACTTGGAGGTCTTGCGACTCGGTGATCAGCTCACCGAGCATCTGGTCGTCCACTCGCGTTCTCATAGGTGCCTTCCTTTGCGTGGGGGTCACCAGGGGTACGACGCCAGCGCCGAGAAGTACGTGGACATTTCGCGTTTATCCGCTGGCGTTCTGGGTATGAGCGGCGGCCCCGGCTCCCGTGACCACCTGCCCCGAGGGAGCACAGGCTCACAGCGCCTTGATCCAGCGCTCGGCCTGGTCGGCCCGCTTCCGCAGCTGGTCGAGGGTGGCCTCGGTGATGCGCTCGAGGCCGGCCAGGCGGTTGAGACGGCCGTTGACCTCGCGGTGGGTGAGACCGGTGAAGCGCACGAGGTGCAGGGCCAGGTCGGCGTTGACCTCGCGGAGCTCCTTCTTCACCTCGGGCAGCGTGCGACCACCCAGGTCTTCCGGCAGCGGCGCCGCCCAGCGGCTGGACCCGGGCGGAGGTGGTGACGGCAGGTCCATGGGGATGGAGCCGTCGTCGGGGTCATCATCGTCGTACTCGTCGTCGTCCTCGTCGAACACCGACGGGCCGTCGGCCCCCTCGAGCACCTCAGAGGACAACACCGCGAACAGCGACAGCTGCTCCTGCTCGTCGCCGGGCACCTCGTCGAGGGCGGCGGGATCGGTCTCCACCTCGGGCGCCTCCCCCTCCTCCCAGGTGCGGCGGAGGCTGTGGCGGCGCTGCTCGGCGATGGTGGCGGCCCAGGTGCGCAGGCGCGGGTCGTCGGGGATGAAGAGCCAGGCCCGCTCGGCGGCCGCCTTGCCGCCGGTGTGGCGCACGAAGCGGCCCACGGCCTGCCGGAAGAAGAGCTCGGTCGTGGTGGTGGTGGCGAACACCCCGAGGCGCAGGCGGGGGATGTCGACCCCCTCCGACACCATGCGCACCGCCACCAGCCAGGGGTCGCTGCCCTCGGCGAAGCGGGCGATGCGGCTCGACGCCGAAGGATCGTCGGAGGTGGCCACCACCGCCCGCACCCGGTGGCGCTGGTGGAGCAGTGAGGCGATGCCCCGGGCGTGGTCCTGGTCGGCGGCGATCACCAGCCCGGCCGCCCGGGGATGGGTGGCCCGAAGGGCCATGAGCCGCTCGTTGGCCTGGGTGAGCACGGCCGGCAGCCACTCCCCTTCCAGGCTGAGCGCGGTGCGGAGGCGCTGGGCCGAGCGCTGCCGGTCGAGGTCGTCGTCGAAGCTGGCCGCGGTGGCGGTGCCGTCGGGGGCGGTCCACTCCATGAAGCCGTTGATCCGCGGGAACCACACCGGTCGCACCACCCGGCGGTCGGCCAGCGCCTGCTCGTAGCCGTACTCGTAGTCGGGCCGGGCGATGTCGTCGTGGTACCCCACGAACGGGATGGCGTGAGTGTCGCTGCGGAACGGGGTGCCTGAGATGGCCAGGCGACGGGGCGAACCCTCGAACGCGGTGCGGATCGAGGCGCCCCAGGCCCGCTCGTCGCCGGCATGGTGCAGCTCGTCGAGCACCACCACCGAGGTGGCGGCGTGGGCCCGCAGCGCCCCGGGGTTGGCCGCCACCTGCTGGTAGGTCACCACCACGCCGTGCATGTCGGACGGCAACCGGCCGTCGCCGGCCGTCCAGCGGGGCTCCAGGTGGAGACCGAAGCGGGCGGCGGCCTGCGACCACTGGAGCTTCAGGTGGCTGGTGGGCGCCACCACCACGACCCGCCGATCGGGATGGGCAGCCAGGTCCTGCACGACGGCGGCCAGGGCGAAGGTGGTCTTGCCGGCGCCAGGCGTGGCCACGGCCAGGAAGTCGGGCGCGGAGTGCTCGGCCAGGAGGTCGAGGGCCTCCTTCTGCCAGCGACGAAGGCGAACCGACCGGACCATGGGACCGACCATCTTGCCAGCCAGAGGACGCGCTTCCGCGCGCCCGATCAGCTGGCCCGGGCCTGCTGGAACGTGCGGCGGTAGGCCATGGGGCTGGTGCCCACCTGGCGCAGGAAGTGCACCCGGAGGCCGGCGGCGGTGCCGAAGCCGCACTCGGCCGCCACCCGCTCGACGGGCAGGTCAGTGGTCTCGAGCAGCCGCTGGGCCAGGAGCACCCGCTGGCGGAGCAGCCACTGCAGCGGGGTGGTGCCGGTGGCGGCCACGAAGCGGCGGGCGAAGGTGCGGGGGCTCATGGCCGCTCGGCGGGCCATCGCCTCCACGGTGAGCGGCTGGTGGAGGTGCTCGAGGGCCCAGTCGAGCGTGGTGCGGAAGGGGTCGTCGACGTCGGTCGGTTCGGGGACGGGGGCGGCGATGAACTGGGCCTGGCCGCCGTCGCGGTGCGGGGGCACCACCATGCGGCGGGCCACCGCGTTGGCCACCTCCGCGCCGTGGTCGCTCCGGACCACGTGCAGGCACAGGTCGATGGCCGCCGCCGTGCCGGCCGAGGTCATGATCGAACCGTCGATCACGTAGAGCACGTCGGCCTCCACCTCCACCTGGGGGAACTCCTCCGCCAGCCGGTCGGCGAACATCCAGTGGGTGGCGGCCCGGCGGCCATCGAGCAGGCCGGCGCGGGCCAGCAGGAAGGCGCCGCTGCAGAAGCTGAGGATCCGGGCGCCTCGGGCCTGGGCCGCCTGCAGGTTGGCCACCAGCTCGCGCGAGGGCGTGGCGCCGGCGGTCCACATCGGCACCACGATCGTGTCGGCCCCGGCCAGGGCGTCGAGCCGGTGGCTGGTGCCGAGGGTGAGCCCGGAGCCGCCCTTGGCCCGCACCTCGGGCTCGGCGCTGCACACGATGAACCGGTACCAGGGGTCGACCAGCTCCGGGCGGTCGATGCCGAACACCTCGCAGGCCACGCTGAGCTCGAAGGGGCTGACGCCGTCGGTGATGACCGCGGCGACGGTGTGGAGTCGGGACGACATCCCGACAGCATGGCAGGAATCATGTGGACATGGTCAAGGCTGCCACCGGTGCAGCTGGCCTGATCACCCGACGGGGAGGCCGGTGTGCCAGCATCCCGGCATGCCGCACCCCGAGGCCGAGGTCCGCACCGCCGTCGACGCCTACGTGGCGGTCCGTGCCCGCATCGAGGCGGGCGACGCCACCTGGGTCGACCTGGCCGACTTCTTCACCGACGATGCCGTCTACGTCGACCCCGCCTGGGGTCGCATCCAGGGCATCGACGAGATCCGGGCGTTCCTCGTCGACTCGATGCGAGGGCTGGAGGACTGGCGGTTCCCCATCGAGACGGTGGCCGTCGACGGCGACGACGTGGTGACCGTGTGGTCGCAGATCCTCCCCGGCCGGCGCTCCGACGGGCGGCCCTACCGCCAGACCGGCGTGTCTCGCCTGCGCTACGCCGGCGACGGCCGCTTCGACTTCGAGGAGGACCTGCTCAACATGGCTCACGTCCTCGAGGACCTGGCGGCCAGCGGCTGGCGGCCCGGCCCCGGCTTCCAGGCCCCGCCACCGGCTCCCGACCGCGACGTCACCCCGCCGGTGCGCTCCGCCGACCGCTGAAGGAGCCACCGCTACCGCTGGCCGGCCTCCCCCAGTAGGTTGCCGGCGGTGCGGACCAAGAGCCGGAGGCGGCTGGACATCGGGATGCTGGGTTTGGCCGCGCTGGTCACCGGTGGCGCGACTGCCATCGGGGGCATCGCCGGCGACCAGGAGCGGATCCCGCAGATGTGGGTGGGCGTCGCCCTCACCGAAGGCGCCCCAGCGCAGGTGGTCGAGGTCATCGACTGGGACTTCGGGCTCGCCTTCGACAAGCACGGCATCATCCGCGACATCCCCGGCCTCACCACCGACACACCGGTGGCGGTGCGCTCCGACTCCGCGCCCGACGGCATCGCCGAGAAGAGCACCATCAGCACCGGTGGTGAGCTGGGCATCCGGGTGCGCATCGGCGACCCGAACGTGAACGTCAGCGGCCGGCACCGCTACCGCCTCGACTACCCGCACCCGGGCCTGGTGCGCTCGGGCGGCCAGCTGGCCTGGGACGCGGTGGGCACCGGCTGGCCGGTGCCGATCGGCGAGGTGGAGGTGCACGTGGTGGCGCCGTGGCGGTTCACCTCCCCCACCTGCGCAGCGGGCGGAGCCGGAAGCGACGACCCCTGCACCATCGAGGAGGTGGCGCCCGGCCACCTGGTGGCCACCGTGAGCGACCTCAGCGCCCACGAGGGCGTCACCGTCACCGCGCGCCAAGGCGACGCCGTGGCCAGCATCCCGTCGCTGCCCGCCCCGCCCACCACGGTGCCAGCCGATCCCGGCGCCGGCATCGCCCTCCCGGCTGCGGCCGCCGGCGTCGCCGCACTCGGGGCGGGGGCCACCACCAGCCGGCTCGTGCGACGAGCCGGGCGCGAGCGGGTGCGGGCCGGCAGTGCCACCGACGCGGCCTGGGCCACACCGGGCGGCGCGGACGTGGCCCTGGTCGACGCCGAGGAGCTGGCCGACATGGCCACCACCGACTTCGCTCCCCCCGAGGGCATCAGCCCGGCGCTCGGAGGCGTGGTCCTCGCCGAGTCGGTCCGCGACGAGCACCGGGTGGCCTGGCTCATACAGGCGGCCGTCGACGGCGACCTGGAGCTCGAGGAGGAGGGCCGCAAGCGGGCCATCCTCCGCCGCACCGACCAGCGCTCCGCGGCCACGGCGCCCATCCTCGACGCGATGTTCGGCGGCCGCCACGAGGTGGAGCTGGGCGAGTACGACCCCACCTTCGCCAAGGGATGGTCGGAGCTCCAGAGCGAGCTGGCCGGGTGGAGCGGCTCCCACGCCCTGTGGGACCCGATGGCCGACCAGCGCAAGACCGCGGTGCGGGCGCTCGGCGGCCTGGCCGGCCTCGCCGGAGCGCTGGCCGCCGGCTTCGGCGGCGCGATGGTGAACCGCCATGGCGCGCACTGGCTCCCGCTGGTCGTGGCGGGGGCGCTGCTGGCGGGGGCCGGGCTGTCCGCCGCCATCCGGGGCTGGGAGCTTCGGGTGCGCACGCCGGAGGGCTCGGCGCTGTGGCTGCGGATCGAGTCGTTCCGGCGCTTCCTCGCCGGGTCGGAGGCCTTCCACGCCGAGGAGGCGGCCAAGCGAGGCGTGCTGCGGGAGTACACCGCCTGGGCGGTGGCCGTGGGTGAGATCGACCGCTGGGCCCGGGCGGTCGACGCCGCCGGTTCGATCCCGCAGGAGGCGGGGCTCGGCTACGTGCACGTGGCGCCCGTCCTCGCGTCCTCGACGCGCTACAGCGCCCTGTCTCTTATACAC
>JBPPMN010000322.1:0-2323 GCA_051306055.1 Acidimicrobiales bacterium | reverse complement strand
GGCCCAGACCCGCTGGTGGGTGCTTCTGGCGCGGGTCTTGGTGTCGGGGCGCAGTGGGGGTGGTCGGCCCCGGTGGCTGCGGCCTTGGGGGCTGGTGAAGGTGAGCTGCGCATCGGCGTTGCCGGTGATGGTCCAGCCGCCTTCGTGGACGAGGTGGTGGTGGTGCCAGCAGAGGCCGACGAGGTTGCAGGAGTCGGTGCGACCGTCGCGGGTCCACCATTGGGCGTGGTGGAGGTGGCGGATCCGGCGCCCGCAGCCGGGGAACCGGCAGGTGCCGTCGTCGCGGCGCAGGATGCGGCGCCGGAGCCAGCGGGGCGGGGTGCGATCGGTGCGGCCGATGCCGACGGTGGTGCCGTCGGGGCCGTCGACGTGGAACTCGATCCTGGTGTCGCACAGGAGCCGCAGGATCGAATCGCGGGGGAGGAGGTTGCCGTCGAGCCAGCCGTTGCCGTCGGTGGCGCCGTCGATCACGGCGGCATCGGCGTGGACCACGACCATGGTCGGGTCCGGCCCGGGATCGTCGCTCAGCTGTTGGCGACCCAGGTCGACGAGCGCATCGGCCCGGCGCGTCGGAGCCGGGTCCCACAGCCCGGTCTCGGGGTTGGGTCCGTGCCCGTCGGCGAGGCGCTCGAGCGCGGCGTTGACGATGGCGCCTTCGGTGTCGGGCAGGAACCCCCGGTACACCCAGCCGTCGCGCTCCTTCGAGCGGCGCCAGGCGAAGGCGCGGCGATCCTTGGCGGAGGTGGCGTCGGCTCTGGTGCGCGCCCGGCGGGCTCGGGCCAGGTCCTCGACCTGCCCGGCGGTCATCCCGGGCAGCTCCTCGGCCCAGCGCTCGTCCTCCGCTGGCTCGGCGAAGCGGGTGACGGCCACCACCTGATCCCAGGACACGGCGCCTTCGGCGTAGCAGGCCCGCACCGCGGGCAGCTTCGTGAGCGCCTTGGCCACCCGCGCCCAGGTCGCTGCGGTCTGATGGGATACCCGCAGGCGCATCACCAGCCACGGCACGATCCCGGTCGCGCCGTCGTCCTTCCAGTCGCGCCTCGCATCGGCCGCTGCGATCACCGAGAGCATCTCCGCCGTGGTGGCCGACGCGAGGGCGGCCAGCTGCTCGATGGCATCACAGCGCGACGCCGACGAGCACTCGTCGTAGGTGGCAGCGACCACAGGGACCTCCCTCCGAGCACACGAAGAGGCAACGGTGGAGAGCCGGAGCTCTCGAGGAGGGGAAGTGGCCACCGGGTCGAACCGACCCCGATCGCTTCCGTCATCCTATCGAACTGGTGTACGCCTCGCAACCTCCAACCCCAGCTCCCACCGGCGTCAGCAGCCTCCTGCTGCCTCTGCTGCGGCTCCGGCCCCTCCCAGTGGCAGAAGTCCGCACCGTCGCCCGTCGCCCGTCGCCCGTCGCCCGTTTGGCCGTGCGGCGACGTGCCGACGCCGACGACCGAGCGAGATGGGCGCGCACCTCGAACGCCGCCCCGTGCCCGCCGACGCCCCGCCCGCTCGTCCTCCAGGGCGCGTCTCGGCGGCACTGGCGAAGTTACATAGGGGTCGCTATGTTTCTCGGCGATGGCGACGCAGGGGGAGCGACGAGCAGAGACGCGGCAGCGCCTGCTCGACGCGGCCGCTGAGCTGTTCGCCGCCCGCGGCATCGACGGCGCCTCGGTCGACGCCATCGCCGAGCGGGCCGAGCGCACCTCCGGTGCCGTCTACGACCACTTCGGCGGCAAGGACGGCCTCCTCTTCGCCCTGCTCGAGGGCTGGGTCGACGACGTGTCGGTGGTGATCGGGGCCGAGTTGGCCACCGCCACCACGCTCGACGAGCGGCTGGCTGCGCTGTGGCGCAACGTGGCCCGCCCCACCACCGGCGAGGGCCGCTGGATCGCCCTCGAGCACGAGCTGTGGACCTACGCCGCCCGCAACGACGAGGCGCGTGAGCACCTGGCTCGTCGCTACCGCGCCGCCTGGGACGGCGTCGACGAAGCGGTGGGGGAGTGGACCGGCGACCAGCCGACCAGCGTGGGCCCCGCCGTGATCGGCCTGCTGCTCGGCCTCGAGATGATGCGCCGCGTCGACCCTTCCGCCATGTCCGATGACCTCGCGACGGCCGCTCTGCGCGGCGTCGTCACCAGCACCACCACAGGAGCACCCCGATGACCATGACCCACCCGCAGCTCGACGGCATCGACCTGCTGGCCGCCACCTGGGGCCGTGGCGTGCCCCACGACCAGTTCGACCGCCTCCGCGCCGAGGCGCCCGTGTACTTCCACCCTGAGCCCGACGGGCCGGGGTTCTGGGCCATCACCAAGCACGCCGACGTGCG
>JBPPMN010000273.1:0-9184 GCA_051306055.1 Acidimicrobiales bacterium | reverse complement strand
CGCCGACGGCGACGAGAGCGACGACGAGACCATCGACGCACCTGGCACCGCCAGCTACAGCATCGTCGTCACGAACAACGGCCCAGGCGTGGCGCAGAACGCCACCCTGACCGACACCCTGCCGGCCGGCTCCTGGACCGTCACCCTGGCCAGCCCCGACGGCGACGACGACTGCCCGACCGGGGCCAACCCGGCGAGCGGCTCGTTCACCTGCACCTTCGGCAGCCTCGCGTCGGGGGCCAGCAAGACGATCACGGTCTCCCGGGCCGTGACCATCGGCACCAGCCCGGCCGCCCCCGGCGACTGCGCCGCCGAGCTCCTGAACGAGGCGTCCGTCTCGACCACGGTCTCGGTCCCCGGCGGCGCCCCGGTCAGCATCGACTCCGACGCGACCAACAACTCCTCGTCGGCCACGATCACCGTGCGCTGCCCCGACGTCGGGGTGGAGAAGACGGCCACCAACACGCCGATCAACGCTGGCGACCGCGCCGAGTGGACGATCACGGTCACCAACTACGGCGCCGGTGCCGGCACCGACGTGCACCTCACCGACACGCTGCCGGCCGGCCTCACCGACCTCGCCGAGAACAGCGACGACTGCTCGATCGCCGCCGGCGTGCTCACCTGCGACTTCGGCGACCTGGCTCCCAACGGCCAGGCCGGCGACAGCGCCAGCGTCACCGTCAGCGGCCTGACCGACGCCGCCGACTGCGGCACCCTGCCCAACACGGCCACGGTCGTGGACGGGCAGGGCGGCGCCTACGTCGACAGCAACAGCCAGAACAACAGCGACTCCGCCGACGTGGTCGTGCAGTGCCCCGACGTGTGGGTGGAGAAGGACGCCGACTCGGCGACCGTCGACGCCAACGACACGATTACCTGGACGATCAGCTTCGGCAACGACGGGCCCGGTGACGCCTACGACGTCACCCTCACCGACGACCTGCCCACGGGCCTGACCGGCTACGTGCTGGGCGGCGCCGACGCTGCCCTGTGCGACCTGACCGGCACCTCGCTGACCTGTGACCTCGACGTCATCGACGTCGGCGCCGAGTACGAGATCACCATCACCGGCACGACCGACGCCGCCGACTGCGGCCTGGTCACCAACCCGGTCTCGATCGCTGCCGGCAACGAGCCCAGCTCGGCCACCGGCAACAACAGCGACTCGTCCTCGGTCACCGTGCAGTGTCCCGACATCGACATCGAGAAGACGGCCGACGACGCCCTCGTCAGTGCCGGCGACGAGGTCGGCTTCTCGATCACGGTGACCAACGACGGCCCCGGTACCGCCTACGGCGTGACGCTGAGCGATCCGCTGCCTGCCGGTGATGGGGTCGACTGGTCGATCGACGGTGAGTCGGGCGATGTGACCGCCGACTGCGAGATCACGGGTGCCGTGGGCTCGCAGCAGCTGGACTGCGGTCCGGTGACCCTGGCCGACGGCGAGTCGTTCTCGGTGCACGTCACCAGCGGCACCGATCCCTCCGGAGCGGAGTGCCTCGGTGGCGACCTGGACAACACGGGCACCGCGGACGCCGACAACGACGAACCGGTCGACGACAGCGCCTCCATCGAGATCGAGTGCCCGAACCTCCAGATCGAGAAGGACGCCGACGCGGCCTCCGTCTCGGCCGGCGAGGAGATCGGCTTCTCGATCACGGTGACCAACGACGGTCCCGGTACCGCCTACGGCGTGACGCTGAGCGATCCGCTGCCTGCCGGTGATGGGATCGACTGGTCGATCGACGGTGAGTCGGGCGATGTGACCGCCGACTGCGAGATCACGGGCGCCGTGGGGTCGCAGCAGCTCGACTGCGGCCCGGTCACCTTGGCCGACGGCGAGTCGTTCTCGGTGCACGTCACCAGCGACACCGACCCCTCGGGCGACGAGTGCATCGGGGGTGAGCTGGACAACCTGGCCACCGCCGATGCCGACAACGACGGCGAGGTGTCCGACGGGGCGGAGATCTCCGTCCTCTGCCCCGGCCTGAACATCGTGAAGACCGCCGACGACGACACCGTCTCCGCCGGCGACGACATCGGGTTCAGCATCACCGTCTCCAACGAGGAGGGGGAGGGCATCGGCACCGCCGCCGGCGTCACGCTGGATGACCCGCTCCCGGCTGGTGACGGCATCAGCTGGAGCATCGACGACGAGAGCGGCGTCGACGCCGCCTGCGAGATCACGGGCGCCGTCGGGTCCCAGGTCCTGACCTGTGGCCCCGTCGACCTCGATCCTGGCCAGTCCTTCACGGTGCACGTCACCAGCGACACCGATCCCTCCGGGGAGGAGTGCAGCGCCGACGTGCTGGAGAACCTGGCCACGGCCGATGCCGACAACGCCGGTGAGGAGACCGACGACGCCGACATCACGATCCAGTGCCCCGACGTCACGCTCACCAAGGTGGCCGACGACGACGTCGTCGACGCCGGTGAGGACATCGGGTTCACCATCGTGGTCAGCAACGCCGGCCCCGGCGTGGCCCAGGACGTCGTGCTGAGCGATCCGCTCCCGCTGGCGTCCGGCGTCGAGTGGACAGTCGACCCGGCCGTCGACGGTTGCGCCATCCTCGTGGGCGTCCTGGTCTGCCAGGTCGGTGACCTGGCCGCCGGCGATTCCTTCGAGGTGCACGTGACCGCCACCACCCCCGGCGAGCTCGGAGATCCCGACCTCGTCGGCGCCTGCCAGGTCTACGACAACACGGCCACCGCCGTCGTCGGCAACGACGGCGACGAGGAGGCCAGCGACAGCACCGAGGTGATCTGCCCGCTCGACATCACCATCGAGAAGGACGGCCCCGACCTGGCCCACCGCGGCGACGAGATCACCTACACCTTCGAGGTCACCAACAGCGGAGCGGCTGACCTCGTCGAGGTGGTCCTCACCGACCCGATCTGCGACGACGGCACCCTTGCGGTGATCGACGACGCCGACGGCGACACCACGCTGGCCATCGGCGAGGTGTGGGTGTACGAGTGCACCCGGGTGATCACCGAGACCGACCCCGACCCGCTGCCCAACACCGCCATCGTGGTGGGCACCGACGTCAGGGACCGCACCACCAACGACGAGGACGACCACCTCGTCGACCTCATCGCCCCCGACATCGAGGTGGTGAAGACGGTCGACGACGAGACCCCCGACGTGGGGCAGACGGTCACCTTCACCTACGTCGTCACCAACACCGGCGACACGACCCTGTTCGACGTGACGGTCGTGGACGACCAGCTCGGGCCGGTGGGCACCATCGCCGAGCTGGAGCCGGGCGGCTCGGCCACGCTCACCATGACGATGCTGGTGGAGGCCGACAGCCCGACCCTCAACATCGCCACCGCGACCGGCGAGGACGTGCTGGGCCTGGAGGTGACCGACGACGACGACGCCGTCATCACCATCGTGCTCGGATCGGTGACGCCGCCGTCGCCCACCCCGGCGCCCACCGCGCTGCCTCGCACGGGCCTCGACGCTGATCAGCTCATGGCCCTGTCGGGGATGCTGCTGATGCTCGGCGGCGCTCTCCTGGCGTCGGGGCGGACCCGGTCCCAGGTCGCTTCCAGCCGCCGTACGGGCTGAGTCGACCGGCGCGTGGGCGGGGGCCGAGCCCCGCCCACGCTCCGGCGTCGATGCTGATCTATCGTCCGGTGGTCCAGCGTGGCCGCCGTGGCCCGCAGGACGGGGGGAGGACGAGTGGGGATCCCAGCGTCGATCGCTGATGTCACACCGGCCTGGCTGGCCGAGGTGACCGGCTTGCCGGTCACCGGCGTCGAGACCGAGCTCTTCGGGGTGGGCATCGGGGTGAGCAGCGCGCTCTACCGTGCGACGCTGGCCGGGGAGGGCTGCCCCGAGACGGTCGTCGTGAAGCTCCCCGCTCTCGACGAGGCGGCGGTGTTCACGTCCACCGTGCTGCGCATGTACCTCCGCGAGGCGGGCTTCTTCACGCAGCTGGCCGGGCAGTCGCCCATCCGGGTGCCGCGTTGCCACCACGCCGCCGCCGACGAGGAGACAAGCCACTTCGTGGTGGTGATGGAAGACCTGGGCGGCCTCCGGTGCGTCGACCAGCTCGAGGGGATGTCGCTGGCCGACGCCGAGCGGGCCGTCGACGGCCTCGCGGCCTGGCACGCCACCTGGTGGGGCCAGGCGGAGCCCCTCGCCGAGGAGGGCCTCACGGTGAGCCTGGCCGACCCCATCTACCCGGCGGTGCTCCCGATGGTGTTCGGTGAGGGCTGGGAGAAGGTGACCGGCGAGTGCAAGGTGCCGTCGTCGATCCTCGAGGTGGGCCCACGGTTCTCCGACGCCATCCCGGGGCTCCTCAGCGACCTGGCCCAGTCGCCCACCACGATGATCCACGGCGACTACCGAGCCGACAACCTGTTCTTCGCCGACGACGGCTCCGTGGCGGCGGTCGACTTCCAGCTCATCGGCACCGGCAGCGGCGCCTACGACCTCGCCTACTTCGTGACGCAGAGCCTCGAGGTCGACGTGGCCGCCGCCGAGGAGCGGGGGCTGTTCGACCGCTGGTGCGCCGCCCTGGTGGCCGAGGGGGTCGCCGAGGGCGACCTCGACCGCATGTGGGATGACTACCGCAAGGCGGCCCTCTTCTGCCTCGTCTACCCCATCGTGGCCAGCCGGGGGATGGACCTGGCTGATCCGCGCCAGCACGAGCTGGTCGACTGCATGCTGCGCCGCTTCGACCGGGCCGTCGACCAGCTGGCCCTCGTGGAGCTGCTCTGAGGACCCGAGCGGATGGGTGGCGTGCGTGGATCGGCGAGCCGGGGACGCTCCGGGCAAGGACGCAGCAGTCGCCACTAGCCAGCGCCCTAATGGCGATCTGCGAGGACGCAGCCAGGGGCGTCATCCGGCCGGCGAGACACGTGCGCTCCCACCCATCCGCTCGGGTCCTTGAGAGGCACTACCTGGCGGATCGGGGGGCCACTGGCCTACGCTGGCTCCCCGCAACCCCCATCAGAGGGCAGTAGCTCAACTGGCAGAGCAGCGGTCTCCAAAACCGCAGGTTGGGGGTTCGAGTCCCTCCTGCCCTGCACATCCCCGTCCCGAGGAACGTCCACGCCCATGGCGATGAACCGACAGCAGAAGCGCATGCTCCAGCGGCAAGGCCAGCTGGGCGCCGACGGCGAGCCCCAGGCCCGCAAGCGCACCGCGCCCCCGCCGCCGCGCCCCAAGGAGGAGCGCACGTCGCCGATCCAGTTCCTCCGCGAGGTGCAGGGCGAGCTCCGCAAGGTGGCCTGGCCCACCCGGCCCGAGGTCATCAACTACTCGATCATCGTGCTCGTCGCGGTGGTCCTCCTGACCGCCTACATCGCTGCCCTCGACTACGGGTTCGGCGATGTCCTCCTGAGGTTGTTCTCACGATGAGCGCCTACATCACCGATCCCGTCGAACCTTCCGAGACTGACGCCACTGCATCCCAGCCGGAGGCGTCGGATGCATCGGGGGGTCATGCCAAGGGGGGCGAAGCCCCCCTTGATGCACAAGCAGCGCAGGACGCTGAGGAGATGCTCGAGGAGGCGGCCCAGCCGGTCGCCGAGTCGCCCTTCAACCGGCCCGGCCGCTGGTACGTCGTCCACACGCAGTCGGGCTACGAGAAGAAGGTCAAGCAGAACCTCGAGGCCCGCACCTCCTCCATGAACATGGAGGAGCGCATCCACGAGGTCGTCATCCCCATGGAAGACGTCGTGGAGTTCAAGCAGGGCAAGAAGGTGGTGGTCCAGAAGAAGATGTTCCCGGGCTACCTGCTCGTTCGCTGCCAGCTCGACGACGACAGCTGGTACGTGATCCGCAACACGCCCGGCGTCACCGGCTTCGTGGGCCAGGGGGCCAAGCCCTCGCCGCTGCCTCGCAAGGACGTCGAGAGCTTCCTGTCGGTCTCCACCGAGACCCCCGAAGAGGTGGCCCAGCGGGCCAAGCCTCGCTCGCAGTACGAGATGGGCGAGACCGTGCGGGTCAAGGAAGGCCCCTTCGCCGACTTCTCCGGCGAGGTCATCGAGCTCAACGAAGACCAGCTCAAGGTCAAGGTCCTCGTCAACATCTTCGGCCGCGAGACCCCCGTGGAGCTCGACTTCTCCCAGGTCGCCAAGCTGTAGCCAGCTGGCGCGACCCCTGGTCGCGCGAGCAGACTTGTCCGTCGCCCTCCGGGCGTCCCCGTTCGCCATTGCAAGGAGTCGGCCTCATGGCCAAGAAGAAGGTCCTGGCTGTCGTCAAGATCCAGATCCCGGCCGGTCAGGCCACCCCCGCGCCCCCCGTCGGCACCGCCCTCGGTCCGCACGGTGTGGCGATCATGGACTTCTGCAAGGCCTACAACGCGGCCACCGAGGCCCAGCGCGGCACGATCGTCCCCGTCGACATCACCGTCTTCGAAGACCGCTCGTTCACGTTCGTCCTCAAGACCCCGCCCACGCCGGTGCTGATCCGCCAGGCTGCGGGGCTCGACAAGGCCGCCAACAACCCGGGCCGCGAGACGGCGGGCTCGATCACCGACGCACAGGTCACCGAGATCGCCCAGATCAAGCTGCCCGACCTCAACGCCAACGACCTCGACGCCGCCAAGCTCCAGGTCGCCGGCACCGCCCGCTCGATGGGCATCACCGTCAAGTAGCAACGCACTGTCAGGGCTGGACCGGGAGCACCTCGCCCGGCCGCCGTCACCTACCAGGAGGGAGCCAGAGATGGCGAAGGGCAAGAAGTACACCGACGCGACGAAGCGCTACGACCACGAGCAGCTGTTCAGCCCGGCCGAGGCCGTGGAGCTCGTGAAGGGGCTCGGCACCGCCAAGTTCGACGAGTCGATCGAGCTGGCCATGCGGCTCGGCGTCGATCCTCGCAAGGCCGATCAGATCGTGCGCGGCACCGTCGCCCTGCCCTCGGGCACGGGCAAGGACGTCCGGGTGGCCGTGTTCGCCAACGGCGAGGCCGCCGACGCCGCTCGGGCCGCCGGTGCCGACCACGTGGGCGGCGACGACCTCGCCGCCGAGGTGGAGGGCGGCATGCTCGACTTCGACGTCGCCATCTCCACCCCCGACCTCATGCCGCTCGTCGGCAAGCTGGGCCGGGTGCTCGGTCCCCGAGGCCTCATGCCCAACCCGAAGACCGGCACCGTCACCACCGACGTCGCCAAGGCGGTCGAGGAGTTCAAGGGCGGCAAGGTGGAGTACCGCACCGACCGCTACGGCAACGTGCACGTGCCGATCGGCAAGGTCAGCTTCGACGTCGCCGCCCTCGAGGCCAACCTGCGGGCCGTCCTCGACGAGATCCAGCGGGCCAAGCCGGCCTCCTCCAAGGGCCGCTACCTCAAGAAGATCTCGCTCTCGCCCACCATGGGCCCGAGCGTCAAGATCGACACCAACCGCCTGAAGGTCGTCGTCGAGACGCCCTGACGGCTGGTGTCGCCAGGGGTGTGAGCCGTAGGCTCTCGCCCCGCAACCCACAACAGAACGCTCGCCGAAGACATCCGGTGCCCACGCTGCAACGCACGGGCTCAAAGGGACCCCGGTCCCGCCTGACGAGGCGGACACCTCGAGGACTCACTCGTCGTGCCCGCGCTTGCGCGAGCCACGAGGAAACGAGAGGAGGTGTCGATGGAGAACCCGAGATCGGAGAAGGTCGCGGTGGTGGACGAGGTGCGCGAGCGCTTCGACAGCACCAGCGCGGCGCTGCTCACCGAGTACCGAGGGCTCGACGTGACCGCGATCAGCGATCTGCGTCGGGCGCTGCGGGCCGCTGGTGGCGAGTACAAGATCTACAAGAACACGCTCGTCCGCTTCGCTGCCCGCGACCTCGGCCTCGAGCTGGAGGAGCTGCTCACCGGCCCCACCGCGATCGCCTTCATCACCGAGAAGCCCGATGGCTCCCCCGGTGATGCGGTCGACGTGGCCAAGGCCCTGCGCGACTTCGCCAAGGTCAACCCCAACCTCATCGTGAAGGGCGGCGTGCTGGGCATGCAGCCCCTCACCGCCGATGAGGCCAAGGCGCTGGCCGACGTGGAGCCCCGCGAGGTGCTGCTCGCCAAGTTCGCCGGCGCGATGGCTGCCCCCATGGTGCAGTTCGCCGGCCTGCTCGAAGCGCTGCCCCGCAACTTCGCCTACGGCCTCGCTGCCCTCATCGACCAGCAGGGCGGTGTGCCGGAGACCCCGGCCGACGAGCCTGCTGACGCACCCGACGCCGATGCATCCGAGGCCCCTGTGGCCGACGACGCCCCGGCCGACACCGACACCCCGGCAGAGGAGGCTCCCACCGAGGAGCCCGCCGCCGAGGCCCCCACCACTGACGATGCCCCGACGGCTGAGGAGGCTCCCTCCGAGGAGCCCGCCGCCGAGGCCACCCCCACGGAGGAGTGAGCACCATGCCCACCAAGGAAGACATTCTCGAGTCCATCGCCAACATGACGGTCCTGGAGCTCTCCGAGCTCCTCAAGGACTTCGAAGAGAAGTTCGGCGTCACCGCTGCGGCCCCCGTGGCCGTCGCGGCCGCCGCCCCCGCCGGTGGCGGCGGTGCCGCCGAGGCCGAGGAGGAGAAGGACGAGTTCGACGTCATCCTCACCGAGGCCGGCGACAAGAAGATCCAGGTCATCAAGGAGGTGCGCGCGCTGACGAACCTCGGGCTCAAGGAGGCCAAGGACCTCGTCGACGGTGCGCCCAGCCCCGTGATGGAGAAGGTGTCGAAGGAAGACGCCGAGAAGGCCAAGGCCGCCCTCGAGGAGGCCGGTGGCAAGGTGGAGCTCAAGTAGCAGCCCCGCCTCACCAGCGTTGAGCGATCGGAGCCCGGCCGAGAGGCCGGGCTCCGCCGCGCCGGTGCCCCGTCCGGGGATCGGAGGCCGTAGGGTTGCGCGCCGTCGGGTGGGAGCCACAGGAGGAGCGAAGGTGGAGATGCCCCACGACGAGTCGATGGGCGAGGTGGAGCCCGAGGTGGTCGAGGTCGAGCCCGACGCCGAGCCCGGCGTGCGGGGCTGGGTGCGGCACCACCGGCGACCGGTGCAGGTGGCGGTGGCGCTGCTGGTGGTGCTGGCGGCCTTCGCCGTGAGCGCCATGGTGGCCGGCCCCGAGCGCGACCCGTCCGTGGAGACGGTCGAGGGCGACGACGAGCGCTCCGGGCGCACCAGCGTCGAAAGCCAGGGCCGCGAGCCGGGCGACGGCGCCGAGGAGGGCGACGGCGGCGGGGGAGGCGGCG
>JBPPMN010000265.1:0-2096 GCA_051306055.1 Acidimicrobiales bacterium | reverse complement strand
GCGGCCACCGGCCCACCTTGGCCACCACCGGGTGTGGTCGGAGCCAGACCACCACGTTGTTGGTCTGCTGGAGCACCAGCGGGTCGTCGCACCGGAAGCCGGCAGCACTACCGGCCGCGCACGCAGCCTCCACCTCAGCGCGATGCTCCTCCACCGGACCCATCTTGGTCGAGGACGAGGCCGGCGACCGCTAGCCGAACCGGGCCGGGAACGCGCCGCCCGACACACGAGGCGGTTCGTCATGCCGGAACGCTGGCCGTCGTGTCCCACTTCGAGCAGACTGACCCAATGGCGAAGAAGGCAGGATCGGGTCGGTGGCGGGTCACCGCTGTCGTGCTCGCGCTGTCCATAGCGGCCTGCGGCGATGGCGACGGGTCCGAGTCGGCCGGCACCACTGCGGAGACCTCCACCACCACATCGAGCCCTTCGTCGACCACCACATCGAGCCCTTCGTCGACCTCGACCTCGAGCGCTGCACCGACCTCGACATCGACGACGCCGGCACCCTCGTTCCCCGACCCGCGCCTCACGCTCGAACACGGTGGGCCAACGTGGGCCGTCGTCCTCGCTGGCTCGCCCGACTTCGATGACCCCGCGCTCGTCCGTGCGAAGGAGGCGGCCGAGCGTGCGGGGTACACGTCTGGTCGCACCGACTGCGACGAGGGAGCCTCCGAGGCACTCGGTCTGAACGACGGCTTCATCTACACGGTGAGCGTCTACTTCGACTCCCGACCCGATGCTGAACAGGCGCTCGGGGCGTTTCGAGCACGCGACGTCGACGGTGTCGTCGCGGAGGTGACGACGTTCTGCCTCGACTAGGCAGGCGCGCCCGTCGGACCTGACGGTCGGCGGCGCGTCGTCCGGGCCAGGTCAACCCGTCCCCTGGGATCCGAGGTGTGCGCCAGCATGCGCCAGGCGCAGGTCGAGCGGAGCGTGACCCGCACGGTGGAGGCGCTCGAGCATCTCCGCTGGGCCATCCTGGCTGCTGAGGATGCTGAGCGATCCGCCCCGTCCGCCCGCCCCGTTGACCTTCCAGCCGGCGGCACCGCACGAGCGGGCCAGGCGGATGATGTCGTGGGCTTCGGCCGAGAGCAGGGCTGGGTGCAGCGCGGCCTGGGCCTCCGTGGCCTCCGTGAGGGTGCGGCCATAGCGCTCGAGGTCGGCCGAGGCGAGCGCGTCAGCCGCCTCGTCGGCCAGCTGGCGCAGCCGCTCGAGGCGCGGCGCGGTCGGGCCCTCGTCGGTCAGCGCCGCGATGACCTCCTCGTGCACGGCCGAGGAGTCGTGCGGTTCGCCGTAGGCCACGTGCACGAGGCGATCTTGGAGCGAGTCGGCCACCGTCTGCTGGAGGGCCAGCGGGCGGACCTCGACCTCGGGGTAGGGCCCGATCAACAGCAGGTTGGCTCCCCCGAAGGCCGCGGCGACCTGGTCCTGGACGCCCGACTCCCGACCCAGCCGCCCGGCCTCGGCGCGATGGGCGGCCGAGGCGAGGGCCGCCGGAGCGCGGACGCTGTCGCGCAGCGCATCGAGCGCCGCCACCACGCCTACGCACACCGCCCCGGACGTGCCGAGAGAGCTCCCGGGCGGCACGGCCGACCGCACCGTGAGCGCGACGTCAGCCCCGTCGATGGTGCCGGCCTCCCGCACCGCCTCGGCCAGCAGGCGGTGCTCGGGCGGCTCGGTGCCGACGGTGAACGTGAGGTCGTAGTCGACCACGGTGATGCTGACCTGGCCCCTCGCAGGCCCGGCGATCGCCTCCGCGTGGACGCTGACCCCGGGCTCCACGGCGAGGCTGCACACGCGTCCGTGCCCGGCGAACCACGTGTCGGTCCAGCCGCCGACGTCGCAGACGCGCACCGGCACGTCGACCCGCACCTTGGCTTCCACCAGGGACGTCATCCTCCTCCGCCTCTCATCGCCCCATCGAAGCAGGTCGCAGCGCCTGCGCTCGACCGCCGGCCTCGACCCGGGAGGGTCTCGGATGGTGCACCATGGCGGCGTGGCTGTCCGCGTCCTGACCTGGAACCTGCAGGGCCGGGAGCGGCCCGATCTCGACGAGGTGGAGGGCGAGCTCCGCCGGGCGGCGCCCGACGTGGTCC
>JBPPMN010000213.1:0-3847 GCA_051306055.1 Acidimicrobiales bacterium | reverse complement strand
CCGCCGCCGGCGCCGTGCTGCTCGGCGCCTGTGGTGACGACGGCGAAAGCAGCGCACCGTCCACGTCCGGGGCGCCCACCGGCGGGCAGGGCCTCGCCCTGGCCCAGTTCTTCGGCGGTCCGCTGTTCGTGGCTGGACGCCCGGTGCGGGCACCGTTCGGGGTGGCCGACATCGACGGCCTCCTCTCGGTCGACGACACGCCGGAGTCGCTGGTCGTCACGGTGCTGGGCCCCGACAGCGCTCCGCTGGGCGACCCCCTCGAGGTGGCCCGCCGCGCCGAAGGGCTTCCCCGGGGGTACTTCCCGCTGGTGTTCGAAGCGCCCGAGCCCGGCATCTACACGGCGCGCACCGAGATCGACGGCGAGGTGGCCGAGATGTCGCTGAAGGTCGACACCGCGGCCGACGTGCGGGTGGTGCAGCCCGGCGACGCCCTTCCCGCCATCGACACCCCGACCGTCGACGACGCCCGCGGCGTCGACCCGATCTGCACCAACGACCCCGTCTGCCCGCTGCACGACGTCACCCTGGCGGAGGCGCTCACCGAAGCGCGACCGATCGCTCTGCTCGTGGCCACTCCTGCCTTCTGTCAGATCGCCATCTGCGGGCCGGTCCTCGACGTGCTGCTTGGAGTGGTCGACGACCATCCCGACGTGCGCTTCGTGCATGCGGAGCCCTTCGCCGCACCCCCCGACCTCGAGGTCGGAGCTCCGATCGTCGACGCACTGGGGCTGCACTTCGAGCCCTGCCTGGTGCTGGCCGGCTCCGACGGCTCGGTGGTGGAGCGGCTCGACACCATCTACGACCGCGACGAGCTGCTGGCCGCACTCGGGCGCCTCACCTGAGCGCACCGGTAACCTCCGCTGTGGTGGGTTCCGACGAGAGCATCGAGCAGGGGGAACTCGGCCCGGGGTTGCACGTGTTCGAGGAGACCTATCCGCTGAAGCGGGCCGGTCACCTCGCCGCCCGGCTGGGAGCCGATCTGTGCGCCACGCTGCCGCAGGTGGTCGCGGCCATCGAGGCGCGCGCGGGGTTGCCGGCGGTCGACGCCGAGGCGCTGGAGGAGCTGCGGTCCCTGGCCGCCCGCCTCGACCGGGCCCGCTCCATCGTCGCCGCCACCCATGCTCGTGCCGTCGACGACGTCGCCGGTCGCCTCACGCCCACGGGCGCGGCGGTGGCCGTGCACCCGAGCACGATCCGCGATCGCGCCGCAGTCGTCGAGGCAGCTCGGGCCGTGCTGGCCGAGGCGGAGCAGGCGCTGACCTCCCACGCCGCCACCCGCGCCGAGCGGGGAGAGCAAGCCGACCGGGCCGCCGCAGCCGGTGCCGAGGTCGCTCCCCACCCCGAGAGCGTTGCGGTCATCGATCCCGCTGAGCCGGCGCGCCCCGCCACCCCCACCTCGGTGCGCCGCACGCGGGCCATCGGCGTCATCGTGATCGCCGGTGGAGCCGGGCTCGTCCTCGTCGCCCTCGAGCTGGCGCCGCTCTGGGCGGCGCTCATCCCACTGCTGCTGGCCTGCCTGTGGGCGATGCGCTACCTGCAGCCGCCCGAGGTCGACGCTGATGTGGCCGCCACCACCAGCCTGCTGCGGGAGGTCGCTTCGGCCACCGACGACGCCTTCGGCACCCGGCGGGCCAGTGCACGTGACGGCACCGGCGCGCTGCTGTCGGCCCGGCGCGACCAGGCCCAGGAGCAGGTGCGGGTGGCCGAGCGGCACTGGCACGACCTCGCGGGTGCCGACGCCGACGTGGCCGCCGTCGACGACGTGGTCCGCCGGTTCGACCCGCAGCACCAAGAAGCGCAGGAGGTTGCAGCGGGCACGGTGTCGGTGCGGGCGGCCACCACGCTCGTCGCCCGCCTCACCGAGCGCTGGCAGCTGGCCTGGGAGTCGCGCGGCGGCACCGCCCCCGAGCCCGTGGAGGCGCAGGCCGCGGTGGCCCGCCTGGAAGCCCTGGCGGTGCGGCCCGTCGTCCTGGTGGGCCCAGCGGTCGACCGCGCGGAAGACCTCGTGATGGCGGCACCGGGCGCACCGGTGATCGTGCTCGACGGCCCCATCGACTGACGCCGGACGGCGACCTCAGGGGCGAGTGGTCAGCTGAAGGACTTGCCGCAGCCGCAGCTGCGCTGGGCGTTGGGGTTCTCGATGGCGAACCCGGCGCCCTGGAGGCCGTCCTTGTAGTCGAGCGTGGCGCCCTGGAGCAGCTCGGCGCTCGAGGCGTCCACCACGACCTTCACCCCGGAGAAGTCGACGAGGTTGTCGTCGGCCGCGACGTCGCTGTCGAAGAACATCTCGTAGCTGAACCCGGAACAGCCACCGGGCCGGACCGCGACGCGCAGGGCCAAGTTGGGCTCGCCCTCCGCCTCGATGAGGTCCTTGACCTTGGTGGCGGCGTTGTCGGTGAGGGTGATCACGTCTGGGTCCTCCTGCAGGACGGTGCGACTTGGGAACAGGCTACCGGGCGGCGGGCGCGATCTCGACCTGGCACGGCGCCCGGTGGGCCAGCCCGTGGAACTCCACCACCGTGGCGTCGCCCCGAGCCTCGGCGAACCCCTCCACCAGCCCCCGGTGGAGCCCGCAGACGAGGTCGGGGTTGGCCTCGGCCAGGTCGCGGAACGGGCAGCGGGTGAAGGCGACCGTGGTGCGCCCGCCTTCGGTGACGGCGGCGGGGTCGAACCCGAGGGCGGCCAGCTCAGCGGTGAGCGCCTCCTCGCAGGTGCCGGCTGGTCCGCGTCGCTGCGCGGCCGCCTCGCCCTGGTCGTGGCCGGCCTCCACGGCATCGGTGGCCGACAGCCGGGCGGTGGCGGCCAGGCGCAGCAGCATCTGCGCCAGCACCGGGTAGGCGGGGGGCTCGAACCCCAGCGACGGCGCTTCGGGTGCGAGGGAGTAGCGGTGCTGCGGGCGGCCCACGGTGCCCTGGGTGTCGGTGACCACCTCGAGCAGGCCCACCTCCCGCATGCGCTCGAGGTGCGGGCGCACCGTGTTGGGGTGGAGGCCCAGCGTGTCGGCGATCTGGGCGGTGGCCAGCGGCATGGGCGAGCGAGCCAGCTCGAGGTAGATGGCGTAGCGGGTGTTGTCGCCCAGCGCCTTGAGGAGCTCGAGGCGCGGCGCGCCCGAGGCGGGCGGAGGCGCGGGTTCGACCATCGACGTGGAGTTTACACGGGTCGGGCCGGTAGAATCTGGGCCGTGGCCACTCCGGAGCGCCCGACCCCCGATGACGTGATCGCCGTGCTGCGCGGGGTGATCGACCCGGAGCTGGGCAGCGACATCGTCGAGCTCGGGATGGCCAAGCGGGCCCGGATCGGCGACGACGGCAGCGTGGTGGTCACCATCGCCCTCACCACCGCCGGTTGTCCGCTCCGCGCTCAGATCCAGCGCGACGTCCGCGCCCGGGTGAGCTCGCTCCCCGGCGTCACCAAGGTCACCCTCGACTGGACCGAGATGACCCAGGAGGAGAAGTCCGCGGCGATGGGCAAGGCGCGGTGGAACGTGGCGCAGCGCCCCGAGGAGACCTCGCTCGCCCCCACCACCAAGGTGGTGCTGGTGGCCTCCGGCAAGGGCGGCGTGGGGAAGTCGTCGGTCACCGTCAACCTGGCCGCCGCCATCGCCGCCACCGGCCGCACCGTCGGCGTGCTCGACGCCGACATCTGGGGGTTCTCGGTGCCGCGCATGCTCGGCGTCGAGGGTCGCCTCGCCGGCCGCGAGGCCGAAGACGGCCGCAAGGTGATGGTGCCGCACGAGCGCGAGGTGGGTGAAGGCGTGCTGCGGGTCATCTCGATGGGGTTCCTCGTCGAGGACGAGGAGTCGGCGCTCATGTGGCGCGGCTTGATGCTCAACCGCGGGGTCATGCAC
>JBPPMN010000209.1:0-5835 GCA_051306055.1 Acidimicrobiales bacterium | reverse complement strand
ATCCCCACCGCCACGCGGGCCTGGGTGGAGGACGTGATCGTCGACCAGGCCAGCAACAACCAGGGCATCGGGCGCCTGCTCATCGACGCCATGGTGGCGAGGGCGGAGGAGCTCGGCGCCAAGACCGTCGACCTCACGAGCCGCCCGAGCCGCGAGGCCGCCAACCACCTCTACCGCAAGGCCGGCTTCGAGGTGCGGGAGACCAACGTCTACAGGTTTGACCTCAGGGCGTAGTGCGCGACGCGCCGGTCGCGGACGCTCTTCGAGCGCAGCGGAGGTGCGTTGGCGGGCGCGTTCGGGCGTGTCTCCGGCCGGCACCTTGCGGGCACTCTTGAGCCGGATGCTGCGGGGGGGGGGGGGCATCGCTGCTGGCACCTGATCTTGGCCGCCACCTCGCGGGGGTCAGTAGTCCAGCCAGCAGATGAGGTGAATGTCCTCGGGCTCTTCGGCATCAGCGGTGGATCCACCGGATCAGCGAGTCGGCTCCCATGGCGGGATGTCGGCCATGATGACCGGCACCTCGACTAGACGACCGGCATCGACCCCGTTGGGACACCTCGCCGGCCTCGCCATCACCGGCACTGCGGAGACAGTCGGAATCGGGGCCGTCTCGCCGTCGGCGGTGCGATCTTGGGTCGAACCGGTGGTTCAGGTTCGTGGGGCGATGGGGGCGAGGAGGTTCCAGCTCCTGGCTCTAGCCGCCCGAGAGAGAGTCGGACCGACCGGCCACGTGGCTGGCGTTGACCCCAACGAAGGCATGTTGGCCGTCGCACGCCGATCCCGGTCATCGGTCGACTGGCGCACGGGCACAGCTGAGTCACTGCCGTTCGAGGCCGATGCTGTTGGCGTCGACACGCGGATCGATGAGATCAACGGCACCGCACGCTTCTCGTCGATCGCGGCCTGGGTCCACACCGACATCCGAGGCTGGACACTCGCGGACCTCGTCGACGATGAGGGCGAGGCGCGACTGATCGCCCGGGCCGAGCGCGAGCTTGCTCACTTCGTCTCGCCCGATGGCACCGTCGCATTCCCCGTTCCGGCCATCGTGGCGACCACAATCGTCAATCGGTAGCCCGACAAGCCCGACCGTCAGGGCTGCTCCTTCTCGGGTGCTGCACACCGGCACCTTCGGGATGCTGGTGGTGTGGCAGGGCGCCGAGACCTGGCGGGGCGGATCAGTGTCGCAGCAACGCGCGGCGAAGCAGTCTGCTCATGGAGTCGACGTAGCGCTCGTCACTCCAGCCGAGCTCGGCGACGAGCTCGCGCCAGGTGCCGAGGTGAGCGACGGCGTAGAGCGTGGCGGCTGCGTCGTCGATGGTCCAGTCGTCGGCGAGCTCGCCTCGGTCCGCAAGGGCTTCGATCATCTCACGGAACGTCGATTGTCTGAACTGCATGCGGTCTCGCCAGGCAGCGCCGAGCGCCTCGTCGTCGTGTTGGGATGCTTCGAGCACCTGGGCCACGGGGAGGACTTGTCTCCAGAAGCTGGTGTTGAGTCGCATGGCCGCCTCGAGCAGAGCCGCTCCGTCAGGGGCGGCGTGCACCAGGGCGAGCGATGCGCCCAGATCGAGGGACTCGTCCATGTGGTTGACGAGTGCGACCAGCAGCCCTGCTCGGTCACCGAAGTGGAGGTAGAGAGCCTGACGAGACACGGACCCACGCGCCGCGACGTCAGCGAGCTTGATGCGGTCTCCCTGCTCGGCAACCAGTGTCCAGGCGGCGTCCAGGATGCGAGTGCGGGTCTCCGGATCGCCGTACCCCCGACTGGTTGACATCACGTAAACCTCGGTCCTAGCGTGGTTGACACAGTGTAAAGCCAGCAGATGCGGAGAGGCGACCATGCACGACCAGGGCTTTGCGGAGGCGCAGGCGAAAGCGCTCGAGCACTACGGGATCGTCGCTGAAGAACGATGGATCGCCGCCCCGACCGTGCACGGCCAAGCCCATGTGCTTGTCACCGGCCAGGGACCCCCGGTCGTGCTGCTCAACGGGATCGGTGTACCGGCAGCGATGCTGGCACCCCTGATGGCTCGAATCGAGGGCTTCACCCAGTACGCCGTCGATTTGCCGGCCTACGGGCTGTCCGACTCGGATCCCAGCTTCACCGATGACCTCCGTGCCAATGCAGTGCGCTTTCTCTCCGAGGTGCTCGACGGGCTGGACCTTGATCGGCCGATCGTGGTCGCCAACTCGCTCGGTTCGCTCTGGGCGAGCTGGCTGGCGTTCGACCAGCCCGGCCGTGTCGCCGGACTGGCCCACATCGGGTGCCCAGCCATCGTGTTGGACACGTCAGCTCCGCTCCCCATGCGGCTCCTGTCGGCTCGACCACTCGGCCGTCTGATCATGCGAGTCCAGCCGCCGTCAGAACGACAGGTCGAACAGCTCGCCAAGATGGTCCACGAGCACCCACTCCCGGTTGAGATCGGCCAACTCGTGCTAGCCACTGAACGCCTTGACCACTTCGAGGACACGTTTCTCTCCACGCTCCACCAACTGCTTCGCCTCCGCGGGAACCGGCCCGACCTGGCGCTCACCTCCGAGCAGTTGGCGCGCATCGACGCACCCACCCTGCTCGTCTTTGCCGACGACGACCCAATGGGAGACGAAGGTGTTGGTGAGCGCGTCGCAAGAGCGATGCCGAACGCTCAACTCCATGTGGTCGAAGGTGGACATGCGCCTTGGCTTCACCACGCCGATCAGATCGCCCCCGCCCTCGCGGCGTTCCTCCTGCAGGTGAGTCCACCCACCGGGTGACCACGCGCGCAGTACGAAGGCAGACCGTCCGAGAACGCCGGCTCTGTGATGCGCACATCGTCGGACGATTCGGACGCGACGGTCGTGCGAAACCCGCGCAGCCGGCGGAGATGCCCCTGGTGCTTTCTGCCAACTCGACGGGAGACGAACGTCTACCGCCGCAACCTCGGCCGCTGACCGACCGCCGGAGCTCGATCCGACCATCAGCCGGGGTTCGCCAGCACCGCCCGGTCGGCCCGGACGCATCCCCTGACCGCAGGGGCAGGAAATCACCCACCCGGGGGCGAAGCAGTCCGCCTACCTGCCCGCCTGCCGGCCCGGAGGCGCGCGGCGCGTAGGTCCCGGACAGCCGCCGAGTCTCAGAGAGGTCTCTCGCATGCCCGTACCCCCCCGCCGCGCCAGGGCACTGATGGCCCTCGGCCTCGCCGCCGCCCTGTCGCTCTCGCTCGCTCCCGCCAGCCGAGCCACGGTCCCGCCGCTCGCTTCGGTCACCGAGGCCGCCTTCGCACCCCAGCTGGTCACGGTCGACACCCCGACCCGCGCCGACAAGGATCGGTTGAGTGCCCTGGGCCTCGACCTGACCGAGCACGCGGGCCACGATTACATCGAGGTCGTGCTGCACACAGCCGCCGACCTGCAGGCGCTGCGTGACGCCGGCTTCACCTGGGACGTGCGGATCGCCGACATGCTGGCCCGCCAGCTCGAGCGCATCGAGCTCGACGCGGCGTATGCCGCGTCCACCGACGCGAGCCCGCTGCCGTCGGGTCGCACCGGGTACCGCGTCCTCGACGACTTCGCCTCTGAGATCGATGCTCTCGTCGCGCAGTATCCGGCGCTCGCCAAGCGCGTCTCCATCGGCGAGTCGGTCGAGGGCCGCGACCTCACGGGCATCGAGATCGGCAAGGACGTCAACGCCCCCGAGGACGGGCGGCCGGTCTTCCTCATGTTCGGTGCGCACCACGCCCGCGAGTGGCCTTCCGCCGAGCTGCCCATGGAGTTCGCACACGACCTGCTCGCCAGCTACGGCAGCGACCAACGGATCACGAACCTGCTCGATCGCGGCCGCGCCGTCATCGTGCCGGTGAGCAACCCCGACGGCTACGACGCCTCCCGCACGTCAGGCGCCATCGTCGACCTGCGCGACGAGTCGCTCGAGCCGATCACGCAGCCCATCGACGACGAGCTGGGCCAGGACGGCTTCACGTCGATCCTCGCGACCCCGGGCAACGCCTACAAGCGCAAGAACTGCCGCTACATCGACGGCCAGACGCAGCCGGCCGGCACCTGCGTCGCCCTGCCCTCACCTGGCGGCTACGGCGTGGGCGTCGACCTCAACCGCAACTACGGCGCGCTCTGGGGCGGCCCCGGCACCGACAACAACCCAGCCTCGCCCGTCTACCGCGGCCCGGCACCGTTCTCCGAGCCGGAGACCCAGGCGATCCGCAACCTCATCTCGACCCGCCAGGTCACCACGCTCATCACCAACCACACCTTCTCGAACCTCATTCTGCGGCCGGTCGGCGTGCAGCCGTCGACCATCGCTCCCGATGGCGACCCCATCGGCTTCGCTCCCGACGAGTGCTTCACCGCCGTCGACGGCCGCGACAAGGGCATGCAGGCCCTGGGTGAGCAGATGGCCGCGCAGAACGGCTACAGCAACCAGTTCGGCTGGGAGCTGTACGACACGACCGGCACGACCGAGGACTACAGCTACAACGCGACCGGCGGCTACGGCTACACCTTCGAGGTCGGGCCGGACGAGTTCCACCCGCCCTACGAGGAGGTCGTCGTCGAGTACACCGGCGAGAACGCGGCTGCGCAGGACGTCACCTCCGACAACGCTCCGGACCTCACCACGGACGCGGCCGACGCGTGCGACGGGCACGCCCAGGAGCACGACCGCGTGGGCGGTGGCAACCGCGAGGCGTTCCTGATCGCCTTCGAGAACGCTGTCGACGCCAGCACCCACTCGCTCGTGACCGGTCTCGCTCCCGCTGGTGCGCAGCTCTCGCTCGAGCGCACCGGCGTGTTCCCGCTGTGGGACGGCTCGCTGGTCGCCGACACGGTCGCGACCGCGATGGCGGTCAGCGAGGACGGCCGGTTCGAGTACCACGCCAACCCGTCGACGCGCCCGTTCGTGCAGTCGCGCAAGGCCGCCGTGCTCGGCGACCCGCAGGAGACCATGGCGACGTCGGGCAGCACACCGCCGTTCTCCAGCCAGGACATCGCCTACACGGTCTCCGAGCCGGCCGACGTGCTCAAGGCCTCGCTCACGGTCACGGTCCCGACGGGCGCCGAGACCCTCAAGAACTACGACCTGCTCCTGCTCGACGAGACCGGCGCGGTCGTCGCCGAGGCCACGGAGTGGGCGGTGACGAACACGCTCACCTGGACCGGCCCCGACGGCCAAGGCGTGCCACCCGGCACCTACACGCTGCGCGCCAGCAACAGCGTGGCGTTGGCCATGGCGTACGAGCTCGAGGCTGCGACCCACGATGTCGTCCGCGACAGCACCTCGCGTCAGTTCGAGCAGTGGACGCTGTCCTGTCGCACCGACGCCGGCATCGTCAACCAGGTCGGCGTGAGCGTCGAGCGTGGTCAGAGCGTCGACGTCGGCGATGTCTGCAAGGCCGGCCTCGGGACGGTCGACCCGGGCCCCGGCGGCAAGAAGCCCAAGAGGGTCAAGCCGTAGGCGTCAGGAGCACTCGGCCAGTGAGCCCCGCGCCCACGGCGTGGGGCTCAGCTCGCTGATGAAAGGAGCTCCGCAAGGTGGTGGAGCCGGTTCTGGACCTCCTTGCCGGACGCGGCCTGAGCGGCCGGTCAGCCGGAGGGCGAGCGGACCACCACGGTGCCGGGGAGGTCGCCGGCCGCCCGCCACCGTTCGAGGTGGGCGGCGTAGCGCATGAGGTTGCCGGGGTGGACCACGTTGCGGGCCGCCGCCATGGTGCGCGCCCCCTCGCTGTTGTGGAAGCTGGGGGTGCAGGCCGCGGAGTAGCGCCCGAAGCCCTTGCCCGCCTCCCAGAGGGCGGCCAGCCACTCGTCCTCCGCCTCCGCGGTGGCCTCGATGGAGGTGATGCCCTC
>JBPPMN010000260.1:0-16792 GCA_051306055.1 Acidimicrobiales bacterium | reverse complement strand
CCACGATGCGACCGTCGCTCTTCCGACGGTCGCCGGCGGGGCAGCGGCGGCCGACCCCGGTGCGCGCACCGAGGCGCTGCCCGTCGCGGGCGGGACGGCGGTCATGCCCGTGCCGCTGCAACCAGGCGACTCCTCCCCTCGTGCTGCCGGCCTCGCCCGCCGACCGTGGCTGGTAGCGGCCCTGGCCGCCGGGCTGGCCTTCGTGCTGGTGCTGGCGGCCAACAGCGGAGGAGGCATCGATGGCCTCCCGACCCCGACCCCGCCCTCGACCGAGGGCACCGATCCGATCAGCCAGCTCGAGCCTGAGGTCACCACGACCGTCGCGCCCACGACCACGGCACCGCCCCCCACCACCGAGGCGGTCGACACGGGCAAGCCGGAGAAGCCCGAGAAGCCCGGGCGAGGCGAGGGCCGGGACAATGACGACGACGACTGATCGTCGGCTCGCTCAGGACCCCGGGGTCTCGTTGAGGTTGCCGTCGCCCATCTGCCGGTAGAGGTCGTAGATCTCCTTGCAGATCCCGCACAGCGGCAGCTTCTTCGGGTCCTGCTGCGGCACGAACCGCTCGCCGCACAGCGCCTCGACGGGGTAGCCGTAGATGCGGGCCTCGGTGACCTTGGCCAGGGCGGACTCGCCCGGCTCCGTCTTCACGATGTGGGCGGCCTTCGGTGGCGCGGTGCCCGTGCGCTCGTCGGTGCGCTCGTCGAGGTCGGGGTCGATGGTCGTGACGGAGGGATGGGCCGGCATCACCATGCCCGCACGCTACCCGAACTCGGTTTGCATGATCATGCAACATCATGCATCATCACCCGATGCCGAAGGTCGGGATCATCGGTGCGTCGGGCTTCACCGGTGCCGAGCTCCTCCGCCTCTGCGCGGGGCACCCGGACCTCGACGTCGTCGTGGCCACCGGCGACAGCCAGGCGGGGACTCGCGCCGCCGACCTCTACCCGAACCTCGGTGCGGCCTATCCCGACCTCGTCTACTCGCCCTACGACCCGGCCGCCGTCGACGGGCTCGACCTCGTCTTCCTGGGTCTTCCTCACGGGGCCAGCCAGGCCATCGTGCCCGACCTCCTCGACCGGGTCGACCACATGGTCGACCTGGCCGCCGACTTCCGGCTGCAGGATGCCGCCCTCTACCCGACCTGGTACGGCGCGGCCCACACCGCGCCAGAGCTGCTCCCGAGCTTCGCCTACGGCCTGCCCGAGCTCTTCCGGGCGGAGATCGAGGCGGCCGACCACGTCGCCACCCCGGGGTGCTATCCCACCGCCGCGGTGCTGGCCCTGGCGCCGCTCGTCCGGTCCGGAGCCGTGGAGGCCACCGGGATCATCGTCGACGCCGCCTCGGGGGTGTCCGGTGCAGGACGGCCGCCGAAGCCGTCCACCACGTTCTGCGCGGTCGACGAGGACTTCACCGCCTACGGCCTGCTCGATCACCGGCACACCCCGGAGATGGAGCAGGTGCTCGGTGCGTCCGTGCTGTTCACCCCCCACCTGGCACCGATGAACCGGGGGATCCTGGCCACCTGCTACGCCCGGCCCACCGCCGCCACCAGCACCGAGGCGCTCCTGGCGCTGCAGCGCCAGGCCTACGCCCACGAACCCTTCGTGGTGGTCACCGACGGCGTGCCGTCCACCAAGGCCACCCTCGGATCGAACTGCGCCCACGTCACGGCCCGCTTCGACGAGCGCACCGGCACCGTGCTGGCCATCGCCGCCATCGACAACATCACCAAGGGCGCGTCCGGAGCGGCGGTGCAGTGCGCCAACCTGCTCCTCGGCCTCCCCGAGGGCGCCGGCCTGCCCACGGTCGGGGTGTACCCGTGAGCGTCACCGCCGCGGCCGGGTTCAGCGCCAACGGCATCGCGTGTGGGATCAAGCCCAGCGGCGAGCTCGACCTCAGCCTGGTGTCCACCACCGACGGCGCGCCGGTGGCGGCGGCCGCCGTCTACACCCAGAACAAGATGACGGCCGCCCCGGTGGTCACCACCAACGCCCACCTCACCCTCACCGGTGGACGGGCTGCGGCGGTGGTGCTCAACAGCGGCTGCGCCAACGCCGCCACGGGTGCCCAGGGCCTGGCCGACGCCGAGGCCATGACCGCCCTGGTGGCCGCAGAGCTCGGGTGTGCGGCAGAGGAGGTGCTGGTGTGCTCCACAGGCCTCATCGGCTACGAGCTCCCGATGGACGCCATCGCGGCAGGCGTGGGCGCCTTGGTGGCCGGCCGGCGCGACGATGCGCAGGGCGCCATCGGCGCCGCCGAGGCCATCCGCACCACCGACACCCACCGCAAGGAGTCCGTGGCGCCCGGTGACGGGTTCGTCGTCGGGGGCATGGCCAAGGGTGCGGCCATGCTCGCCCCCAACATGGCCACCATGCTGGCGGTGCTCACCACCGACGCTGCCGTCGACGCCGCCACCCTCGCCACGGCCCTGCGAGCGGGCGTGGCCACCAGCTTCAACGTGATGTCCACCGACGGCGCCACCTCCACCAACGACACCGTGATCCTCCTGGCCTCCGGTGCCGCCGGCCCGCCGGCCGACCCCGAGGCCTTCGCCGGCACGGTGGCCGCGGTGTGCCTCGACCTGGCCCGCCAGATGGTCGGCGACGCCGAGGGCCACACCAAGGTGGTGCAGGTGCGGGTGACCGGAGCGCTGTCCGACGACGAGGCAGCGGCCGGGGCCCGCAAGGTGGCCGAGAGCCAGCTCGTGAAGTGCTCCTGGTACGGGAAGGACGCCTACTGGGGGCGCATCGCCAGCGAGCTGGGAAGCGCCGGCATCGCCTTCGACCAGCAGGTGCTCAGCGTCTGCTACGGCGACCTGGTGGTGGCCGAGGGCGGTGTCACCGCCCCGGTCGACGAGCGGGCCCTGGCCGCCTACATGGACCAGGAGCACATCGAGGTGACCGCGCACCTCGGCCTGGGCGACGGGGTGGCCCACATCCTCACCAACGACCTCACCCACGCCTACGTCGACGAGAACATGGGGACGTCGTGAGCTCCCGGGCCGAGGCGCAGGGCCGCGCCGCCGTCCTCATCGAGGCGCTGCCCTACATCCAGCGCTTCCGGGGCGCCATCGTGGTCGTGAAGCTGGGCGGCAACGCCATGGTCGATGCCGCCCTGGCCGACACCTTCGCCGAGGACATCGTGCTGATGCGGTCGGTCGGGCTGCGGCCCGTCGTCGTCCACGGCGGCGGCCCGCAGATCAGCGCCCTGATGGAGCGCCTCGGCATGGTGCCGGAGTTCCGCGATGGCCACCGCGTCACCGACGCCGAGACCATCGACATCGCCCGGATGGTGCTGGTGGGCAAGGTCAACCGCGAGATCGTGGGGGCCATCAACGTGCACGGCCCGCTTGCCGTGGGCGTGAGCGGTGAGGACGCCGGCCTGATCATGGCCAGCGCCCGCAACCCGGCCCTCGGCTTCGTGGGCGACGTCGAAGCCGTGAACCCCGCCCTGCTGGTGCGCCTCATCGCCGAGGACCTCATCCCGGTGGTGTCCACCATCGGCGCCGACGAGAAGGGCCAGACCTACAACATCAACGCCGACACCGTGGCCAGCGCCCTGGCCGTGGCCCTCGACGCCGAGAAGCTGGTGTACCTCACCGACGTGGAGGGGCTGCTGGCCGACCTGGCCGACCCCGGCTCCCTCATCAGCTCCATCGGCGCCGCCGCCCTCCAGACGATGGTCGACGACGGCGGCCTCACCGGCGGCATGATCCCCAAGATCGACGCCTGCCTGCGAGCCGTCCAGCGGGGGGTGGGCTCGGCCCACCTCCTCGACGGCCGCCTGCCGCACGTGCTCCTGCTCGAGCTCTTCTCCGACGCCGGCATCGGCACGATGATCACCGCCAGCGGGGGCCGGGCATGACCGCGCACAGCGAGGCCATGGGTGCAGCGTCGCAGGAGCACTGCCCCCTCATGCCCACCTACGGCGCTCCCGCGCTGCAGCTGGTGCGGGGCGAGGGGTCCTGGGTGTGGGACCGGGACGGCACCAAGTACCTCGACCTGCTGTCGGGCCTGGCGGTCACCGGCCTCGGCCACAGCCACCCCGCGGTGGCCGCTGCCCTCCACGAGCAGGCCCAGACCCTGGTCCACGTGTCGAACCTGTTCGGCACGGAGCCCGGAGCGGAGGTGGCCACGACCCTCGACCGCCTCCTCGGCGTCGGTCAGCCCGGGTGGCCGGCCGACGGGGGCCTGCGGGGCCAGGTGTTCTTCGCCAACTCCGGGGCCGAGGCGAACGAGTGCGCCCTCAAGCTGGCGCGGCGCTTCGGCGGGCGGGGCCGCCACGTGGTGGTCAGCGCCTTCAACTCCTTCCACGGTCGCACCCTCGCCACGCTGCACGCCACCGGCCAGCCCGCCAAGCACGAGGCGTTCCAGCCCCTTCCCGAGGGCTTCCGTCACGTCGCCTGGGATGACCTCGACGCCCTCGAGGCCGCGCTCGACCCCTCGGTGGCCGCCGTGCTCCTCGAGCCCGTGCAGGGCGAGGGGGGCGTCAACCCCGCCACACCGGCCTACTTCCACGGTGTGCGGCAGCTGTGCGACGAGCGGGGGATCCTCCTCATGATCGATGAGGTGCAGACGGGCCTCGGTAGGTGCGGGGCCTGGTTCGCCCACCAGCGCCTCGGTGTGGTGCCCGACGTGGTCACCATGGCCAAGGCGCTGGGCAACGGCGTGCCGATCGGGGCCTGCTGGGCCAAGCGCGAGGTGGCGGCGGCCTTCGAGCCCGGCGATCACGCCACCACCTACGGCGGGCAGCCCCTCGCCACGGCGGCAGCTCGCGCGGTGCTGGCCACCATGGAGGCCGAGGACGTGCCGGCCCGGGCGGAGCGGATGGGGGAGCGGCTGGCCGCCGGCGCCCGATCCCTCCCGGGCGTCGCCGACGTTCGAGGCCTCGGGCTCCTCCTGGCCATCGAGCTGCGGTCCGCCGACGCGAAGGAGGTGGCGGCCCGGCTGCTCGAGATGGGCGCCATCGTCAACGCCGTCACACCGACCGCGCTGCGCCTGGCCCCGTCGCTCCTCATCACCGACGACGAGCTCGACCACGCGCTCGCCCTGCTCGAGGCGGCGCTGGCATGACCGTGCGCCACGTCCTCGAGATCGATGATCTGCAGCCGGCCGAGGTCACGCTCGTGCTCGACCTGGCCGACGACGCCGCCCGACCTCAGCTGCTGGCCGGCCGCAGCGTCGGGCTGTACTTCGAGAAGCCGTCGCTGCGCACCCGGCACTCCAGTGAGGTGGCCGTGGCCCAGCTGGGCGGCCACCCCCTCACCTTCCGGCCCGACGAGGCCGCCGGAGGGCGCGAGTCCCTCGCTGACATCGCCCGCGTCCTCTCCGGCTACCACGCCGCGCTCGGCGCCCGGGTGTTCGACCACGGAGCCCTGGAGGAGATGGCTGGCGCGGCCTCGGTGCCCGTCGTCAACCTGCTCTCCGACAGCGGCCACCCCTGCCAGTCGCTGGCCGACCTGCTCACCATGCGCCAGGAGCTGGGCGACCTCGCCGGCCGCACCGTGTGCTGGGTCGGCGACTTCAACAACGTGGCCCGCAGCCTGGCCCTCGGAGCCGCCCTCTGCGGCATGGCGCTCCGCGTGGCCTGCCCGCCGGGCTACGGACCCACCGACACCGACCTCGACCGCCTGGCCGGCCTCGGCCTGTCCGAGCCGCCGTTCGTCACCGACCGCCCCGCGGAGGCGGCTGAGGGCGCTGACGCCGTGCACACCGACGTGTGGGCGTCGATGGGCCAGGAGGGCGAGGCCGAGGCCCGCCACCGGGCCTTCGAGAGCTTCCAGGTCGACGAAGCCGTGATGGCGGCTGCCCCCGCCCACGCGGTGTTCATGCACTGCCTCCCCGCCCACCGTGGCGAAGAGGTGGCGGGGTCGGTGGTGGACGGCCCGCAGAGCCGGGCCTTCCCACAGGCCCACAACCGCCTCCACGCCTTCCGCGGGCTGCTGCGGTTCCTCCTCGAGGAGAGCGCCTGATGGTCGCCAAGCCCCAACGCCAGCACCGCATCGCCAAGCTCCTGGCTGAGCAGGCCGTCGCCAGCCAGACCCACCTCGTCGACCTGCTCCGCGCCGAGGGGGTGGCAGCCACCCAGGCCACCGTGTCACGCGACCTCGACGACCTCGGCGCCATCAAGGTGCGGGTGGCCGGCGGCGAGACCGTGTACGCCATCCCCGAGCTCCCCACCGAGCAGCGCGCCCCAGAAGACCACCTGCGCCGGGTCTTCGGCGATTGGGTGGTGGAGGTGAACCACTCGGGCAACCTGGTGGTGCTGCGCACGCCACCGGGGTCCGCCCACGTGGTGGGCTCGGCTCTCGATCGCTCCGGCCTGCCCGACGTGCTCGGCACGGTGGCCGGAGATGACACCCTGATCGTCGTGGTGAGCGAAGACGCTGGCGGGGCCGCCGTGGCCCGTCTGCTGTCCGACCTCGCCGGACTCTGAACCCCAAGGAAGAAGGAACCCATGGCCAAGCGCGTCGTCCTCGCCTACAGCGGTGGTCTCGACACGTCCGTTGCCGTCCGCTGGATGATCGACAACCTCGGCGTCGAGGTGATCGCCCTCGCGGTCGATGTCGGCCAGGCCGGCGAGGACTACGAGACCGTGAAGGAACGGGCGCGTGCAGCGGGAGCCATCGAGGCGATCGTGGTCGACGCCAAGGAGGAGTACGCGGCCGACTACTGCGCGCCGGCGCTGGCCGCCAACGCCCTCTACGAGGGCCGCTACCCCCTGGTGTCGGCGCTCTCGCGTCCCGTCATCGTGAAGCACCTGGTCGAGGCGGCCAAGTTCCACGGCGCCGACGCAGTGGCCCACGGCTGCACAGGCAAGGGCAACGACCAGGTGCGCTTCGAGGTCTCGACCCGCTCGCTCAACCCCGAGCTGGAGGTCATCGCACCTGTCAGGTCCTGGGGCATGACGCGCGAGGACTCGATCCTCTACGCCTACGACCACGACATCCCGATCAAGGCGACGAAGGAGAAGGTGTACTCCATCGACGACAACATCTGGGGCCGCGCCATCGAGTGCGGCGAGATGGAAGACCCGTGGGCCGTCCCACCGCCCGGCGTGTGGATGCTCACGAAGCCGACGGCCACCGAGCCGGTCGACGTGGTGGTGGGCTTCGAGGCCGGAGCGCCGACGAGCCTCGACGGCGAGCCGATGTCGGTGCTCGAGGTGGTGCAGCGCCTCAACACCCAGGTGGGCTCCTACGGGTGGGGCCGCATCGACATGGTGGAGAACCGGCGGGTCGGCATCAAGAGCCGGGAGACCTACGAGTGCCCGGCCAGCCTGGCCCTCATCCTGGCCCACCGCGACCTCGAGGGCATCTGCCTCGAGCGCGACCTGCAGCGGGAGAAGGCCCGCCTCGAGCCCCGCTACGCCGAGCTGATCTACGACGGGCTGTGGTTCAGCCCCCTCAAGCAGGCTCTCGACGCCTTCATGGCCGAGAGCCAGCGCCACGTCACCGGTGAGGTCCGGCTGCGCTTGTCGCCCGGCTCGTGCGAGGTGACCGGGCGCCGCAGCCCTCACAGCCTCTACGACTACGGCCTGGCCACCTACGATGCCGGCGACAGCTTCCGCCACGAGGACTCGGCGGGCTTCGTGCGCCTGTGGGGGCTGTCGGTGGAGCGCTGGGCCGGCATCCAGGGGCACCTCAGCAACCCCGGGCACACCACCCCCACCTGATGGCCACCCTCTGGCACGGACGGTTCGAAGGGGGCCCCGCCGAGGAGCTGTTGGCCTACACGGTGAGCCTGCCCTTCGACCAGCGGCTGGCGCCCGACGACATCGAGGGCTCGCGGGCCCACGTGCGCGGCCTGGTGCGGGCCGGGGTGCTCACCGAGGTCGAGCGCGACGCCGTCCTCCAGGCGCTCGACCAGGTGGAGGGGGAGCTGGCCGACGGCTCGTTCGCCTTCGCGCCCTCCGACGAGGACATCCACACCGCCGTGGAGCGCCGCGTCACCGAGGTGGCCGGTGACGCCGGGGCGAAGCTGCACACGGGGCGCAGCCGCAACGACCAGGTGGCCACCGACCTGCGCCTCTACACCAAGCGGGCGCTCACCGACGTCGCCCAGCGGGTGCTGGCCCTGCAGCAGGTGCTGCTCGACCAGGCCGTGGCCGCCGGCGACACCTACCTGCCCGGCTACACCCACCTCCAGCGGGCCCAGCCCGTCACGCTGGCCCACCACCTGCTGGCCCACGCCTGGTCGCTGGCCCGCGACCTCGACCGGCTGCTCGACGCCCGTCGCCGGGCCGACGTGTCGCCGCTCGGCGCCGGCGCCCTGGCTGGCTCCTCCATCCCGCTCGACCCCGACGGTGTGGCCGCCGATCTCGGCTTCGCGGCCCGCTTCGAGAACAGCCTCGACGCGGTGAGCGACCGCGACTTCGTGGTCGAGGCGGTGTTCGCCCTCACCCTGATCGGCGTGCACCTGTCTCGGATCGGCGAGGAGGTGGTGCTGTGGACCAGCGAGGAGCTGGCCTTCGCCCGCCTCGACGACGCCTACGCCACCGGCAGCTCGATGCTCCCCCAGAAGAAGAACCCGGACATCGCCGAGCTGGCCCGCGGCAAGGCGGGGCGGCTGATCGGCGACCTCACGGGGCTCCTGGCCACGCTCAAGGGGCTGCCCCTCGCCTACAACCGCGATCTCCAGGAGGACAAGGAGCCGCTGTTCGACGCCGTCGACCAGGTGTCGCTGGCCCTCTCTGCGGTGGGCGGCCTCCTGCGCACCCTGCGCTTCGATGCCGAGCGCATGCAGGCCGCCGCCGACTCGCCCTACGCCGCCGCCACCGACCTGGCGGAGCACCTCGTGGTGCAGGGCGTCCCGTTCCGGGAGGCCCACGCCATCGTGGGGGCGCTGGTGCGCGAGGCCCTCGACGGCGGAGCGCCCCTGGTCGAGCTGGTGGCGGCCAACCCGCAGCTGGGCCCGGCGGCTGCCGCACTGCTGGCGCCCGGAGTGGCGGTCACCCGTCGCACCACGCCCGGTGGGGCGGGCCCCGCGGCGGTGGCCGTCCAGATGGAGCGGTTTCGGGCTCGCCTCGCCACCGACCGGGATCGGGCCGGTGGCTGAGGGTCGCTTCGTCCACCACGTGCGGCCCCGCTACGGCGAGATCGACATGCAGAAGGTGGTCTTCAACGCCCACTACCTGGCCTACTGCGACGATGCCGCCGACCTCTGGTTCCGCGCTGTCGGCGCCGAGCTCGAAGCCGGCTGGTGGGACATCATGGTGAAGACGGCCACCGTCACCTGGAGCGGCGCGGCCCGCGTCCACGACGACCTCCGCATCGAGCTCGGCGTGGAGCGGTGGGGCAACACCAGCTTCGATGTCCGCTTCGACGGCACCGTCGGCGCCACCGAGGTGTTCACCGCCCTCCTCACCTACGTGGCCGTGCGCACCGGCACCCTCGAGACGGTGCGGGTGCCCGACGACTTCCGAGCCGCCGCGACGTGACGCGCACGACGCGCCTGGCCCCCGGCCCGCTGGTGACGGCCGTGGTGGCGGCGGGCGCGCTGGCCGCGGTCGCCGTGGTGGCCATCGCCATCGCGCCGAACGGCCCAGGCCTCAGCGTCGACTCGGCCTCCTACGAGCTGGCGGCCAACAGCTTCGACGGCGCCCGGGCGCTCGTGCCGCTGGTGCTCAACGACATCTTCCCGCCGGGCTACCCGGCCACCATCGCCGCCGCCCAGACGGTGACACCCGAGGCCCGCGACGCCGCAGTGCTGGTCAACCAGGTGGCCCTCGCGGCCACCGTCTGCCTGGTAGCCGCCATCGTCTGGTGGAGCCGGCGGGATCGCGACTCGGGCCTGTCCCGTGCCGTGGTGCCGGTGGTCGCCGCCGGCCTCGTGGCGACGGCGCCGGCCATGCTGCGCTGGACGGGCTACGTGATGGCGGAGCAGCTGTCGATCGCGCTCACGATGGTGGCGGTGGGGGCTGCGGCCCGGGCTCTCGACGGGCCCCGGGCGTGGCTGGTCACCGCGGCGGTGGCCGCGGGTGCGGCGGGGGTCGTGCGCCACGGTGCGCTCTCCGTGGTGGCCGCCGTCGTCCTCGCTGTGCTCCTGGCCAGCCGGGGGTCGTGGCGGGCCCGCGTCGCGCAGGCGGGGGCCACCGCCGTGCTCGCCGGGACCACGTGGCTGGCCGGCTCGTGGATCCTGCTCGGTCGCCGTCCCGGCTCGGGACGGGCGCTGGCATGGCACCCCCCGGGGTGGGGCGACGCCATCGACGCCCTCGACACCCTGGGCGCCTACTGGGTGCTCGACGTGGTGCCCACCGCCCTGGCCCGAGCCATCGTGGCGCTGGCGCTGATGGCCGGTGTCGGCGCCACCGTGCTGGCCATGCGCCGCACCTCGTCGCCGACCGCCTGGCACCCGGTGGCCCTGGTGGCCGGACTGGCCGCCATCGGCCACGTCCTGGCCCTGATCGCCAGCAAGGCCTGGGTCGACGATGCGATCGTGGCCGACGACCGGCTCCTGCTGCCGCTGCTGCCCCTGGTGGTGGTGACCGTCGCAACCTGGGTCCCACTGCCCAGGAGCCGGCCGCTGGCGCTGACCGCCCTGGGCGTGGTGGCGGTGGTGGCCGCCGCGCAGCTGGAGGGGACAGCCGAGTGGGTGCGGGAGTCGCGCCGCGACGGCATCGAGTACGGCGCTCGGCGCTTCGCCGACTCTCCCACCCTCTCCGCCACGCGCTCCCTCCCGGCCGACATCGTGGTGTGGAGCAACGAGGTGGCCCTGCTGTCGCTCCGGGCCGACCGGCAGTCGTTCCCCGTGCCGGTGCCCATCGACAACTACAGCGGGCGAGCCGAGCCGACCTACGAGGCCGACCTCGTCGCGCTGGCGGGGGCGATCGACGACGGCGCGGTGGCCGTGTACGTCGACGCCTTCCCCGACGGCCGACGAGCGCAGGTCGACGACCTCCTGGCCGTCGATCCCGACCTCCCGGTGGAGCGGTTCGCCGATGGGGCCATCGTGGGGGAGGCAGCACCCTGAAGGCCCTGCCGCTCTCCTTCTACCAGCGCGACCCACGGGTGGTGGCTCCTGACCTCCTCGGCAAGGTGCTGGTGGGGGAGGGCCTGGCCGCCCGCATCGTGGAGGTCGAGGCCTACTGCGGGGCGGAGGATCCTGGAAGCCACGCCTACCGCGGCATGACGAAGCGCAACGCCACGATGTTCGGGCCCGCCGGTCGGCTCTACGTGTACTTCACCTACGGCATGCACTGGTGCGCCAACGCCGTCTGCGGCGACGACGGCGACGGTGTGGCGGTCCTGCTGCGCGCGGCGGAGCCGCTCGACGGCCTGGAGCTGATGCGCCCCCGTCGCCTCGCCGCTCGCACCGACCGCGACCTGTGCCGGGGGCCGGCCCGGCTGTGCCAGGCCTTCGCCATCACCGGGGACCACGACGGCGCCGATCTCGTGTCAGGGGACCGGGGGGTGTCGCTGGTCGACGACGGCACGCCACCGCCGGAGGCGCCGGCGGCCAGCGTCCGCATCGGGCTCAGCGCCGGCCAGGATCTGCCGTGGCGCTGGAGCGTCCCTGGCAGCCGCCACCTCTCGAGGCCGGCGTGACCGGTCCGCGCGTGCTGCGCTCGGCCGCGGAGCTGGCCCCCAGCCGCGACCTCCTGCTGGCGCGGTCCCAGGTGGGCGCAGCGCGACCGGGTTCAGCGACCCACGAGGCGAACCGGGCCGACATCCTGGCCTTCCTCGACACGCACCCCGACGCGCTGCACCGCTCCTGCCAGGAGGGGCACCTCACGGGCTCCGCGCTCGTGGTCGACCCGTCGACGCGGTGCATCCTGCTCCTGCTCCACGCCAAGGTGCAGCGCTGGCTGCAGCCGGGCGGTCACGCCGACGGCGACGCCAACCTCGCCCACGTCGCGCTGCGGGAGGCGCAGGAGGAGACGGGCATCGAAGGGCTCGAGGTGGTGGCTCCGGCCATCGACCTCGACGTCCACCTGTTCCACGACGCCCAGGGGCGCGACCCCGACCACCTGCACCTCGACGTGCGCCATCTGGTGCTGGCCCCGGCGGGCTCGGTGGCCGTGACCAACCACGAGTCCGAGGGTGTTCGATGGGTCACCCTCCCAGAGATGGGCGACGTCGGGGTCGACCCCGGCACGATCCGGATGGCCGAGGCCGGCCTCTCGGTGCTCGACGAGCTGGTGCCCGGCGGCCCCTGACGCCGAGATCAGACGTCGATGGGGGTGGCGCAGGCCGGCATGTCGTTGTCGGCCGCGAAGGCGTCGATGTACTCGGTGATCTGGTCGCGGTCGCGAGCGGTCACGAGCAGCCGCGCGTCAGGGTCGACGAGGAGGTTGTCGGCGTAGCGCTGGCGATCGCCGATGTACGTGCCCCAGTCGTCGAGCCACCGTCCCACCAGCTCACCGTCCTCGCCCGAGGGACGCAGGCGGGCCAGGTCGTCGAGCATCTCGTCGAACCGCACGTTGGCCTCCGTCACGATGGCCGACCGGTCTGCCGCCGTGTCGGCTTCGATGGCCCGGGGCAGGTCGGCCACGTCGGCCAGCGCGGCATCGCACACGTCCTCGGCCGCGAGGGCGAAGGTGGCGTCGTCGAGCCGGTCGGGCGGCGGCTGCCGCCCCGGCCCGAAGGCGAGGTACAGCACGTACCCCCACATGGCCACCATGGCCACCACCACCACGGTGAGCACGGCGCGCCCCAAGCGGCTGGCGCGCGGGGCAGCATCGGTGGGGTGGGGGGCGGCCGCCATCGCTCCAGCCTCGTCAGGCTCGTGGCCGCCTGTCCAGACGGCACCGACCGGGGGGCTAGGGGACCTCGATGGTGACCGTGGAGCCGCGCGGTGCGCTCTGACCGCCGGGAGGCGACTGGGCGACCACCTCTCCCACGGTGGCGTCGGAGCCCTCGAGCGGGGCCACCGACACCTTGAAGCCGGCCGCCTCGAGCAGCGGACGGGCCTCCTCGAGCGGTAGCCCCACCACCGAGGGCACCCCTGTGGGCGGACCGAGCGACGGACCGGCGTCGGGCACCTCCCGCACGGGCGGCAGCGTGGTGGTCGTGGTGGGGGCCGTGAATGCGGAGGGAGGCTGCCCCTCGAGGGCCCGGCTCATGAAGAGCTGCCAGATCTCGGCCGGGTACGACCCGCCCGTCACCCGGATGGGCGTGGCCGGCGGCCGCATCTGCACGGGCTGGTCGCCGGCCTTGGTGGGGAAGCCCACCCACACCGAGGTGGAGAGCTCGGGGGTGTAGCCGACGAACCAGGCGTCGACCCAGTCGTTGGCGGTGCCCGTCTTGCCCGCGGCCGGCCGGTCGAGCTTGGCCCGGGTGCCGGTGCCCCGCTCGATGGCCTGCACGAGGATGTCGGTGAGGGTGTCGACCAGGCCGGCCTCGAGGACCTTCTCCTGGCGGTGCCGGTGCTCGAAGAGCACGGTGCCGTCGGACCGGGTGATGCGGGTGACGAGGACCGGTGGCACCCGGATCCCTCGGTTGGCGAAGGTGGCGTAGGCCGCCGACATGTCCATCGGCGTCACCACGTTGCTGCCCAGCACCGCCGAGGGCACGGGTTCGAGGGGGCTCCTGATCCCGTAGGCCTGCGCTCGGGCGACGGCCTCCTCCGGGCCCACCTGCATCATCAGCTGGGCGTAGAGCGTGTTGTAGGAGCGCACGGTGCCCTCGGCCAGCGTGACCGTGCCGCCGCCGCCCCCGCCGTAGTTGCAGGGCCGCCAGGGCTCGGCGTTGGGCATCGGGATGGTGATGCAGGCCGGCGCGGAGATCGTGGTGAGCGGGTCGATGCCCTTCTCGAGGGCGGCGGCCAGCACGAGCGGCTTGAACGACGACCCGGTCTGCCGGCGGCCCTGGGTGGCCAGGTTGAACTTGGCGGTCGAATCCTCGCCGAAGAAGTCGCGCCCGCCCACCATGGCCCGCACGTAGCCCGTGGCCGGCTCGATGGCCACCAGCGAGGCGGCCGGGCCGGCCGGGTCGGGGAGGACCTCGGCCACCGCCTGCTCGGCCTTGGCCTGGGCGTCGAGGTCAACGGTCGACTGGATCCGCAGGCCGCCGCCGAAGAGGAGGTCGCGGCGATCCTTGGCCGTGGCACCGAAGCGCACGTCGTCGAGGATCCAGCGCTTCACCTCCTCCACGAAGTAGGCGGCGGCGTAGCGCTCGGCCGCCGGCACCTCGGGGGAGCCCAGCTCCAGCGGGGTGGCCACGGCGGCGTCGTGCTCGGCCTCGGTGATGAACTCGTTGGCCAGCATCCTCGCCAGCACGAGGTCGCGGCGGCGGAGCGCGGCCTCGGGGTTGCGGAAGGGGTCGTTGCTGCCCGGCCGCTGGATCACGCCCGCCAGCAGGGCGCCCTGCTCGAGGGTGAGCTCGGCGGCCGAGGTGCCGAAGAACTGGTGGGCCGCCGCCTCGATGCCGTAGGCGCCACGGCCGAAGTAGATGGCGTTGAGGTAGAGCTCGAGGATGCGGTCCTTGCTGTAGCGCTTCTCGAGCTGCAGGGCGATGGAAGCCTCCTGGGCCTTGCGCTCGAGGGTCTGGGAGTCGTCCCGCAGGATCTCCTGCTTCACGTACTGCTGCGTGATGGTGGAGCCGCCCTCGGCCACCCCGCCGATGGCGGTGTTGGCCCGAACGGCTCGCAGCACGGCGCGCACGTCGACGCCGTTGTGGCGGTAGTAGCGCTCGTCCTCGATGGCGATGACGGCCTCGCGCACGTGGGCCGGCACGTCGCCGAGGGCCACGACCTTGCGGTTCTCCTCGGCGTGGAAGGTGTAGAGCGGGGTGCCGTCGGAGGCGTAGAGCGTGGACGACTCGATCTCGTCGCTGGCCGGGGGCAGGGCCACGCGCGCCTGGTAGGAGCACGCACCGCTGACGGTGGCGAGGGCCAGCAAGCAGGCCAGGGCTCGGGAGCGAAGGAACATGGGCGTGCCATTCTCTCCCATCGAGGTGCCAGGTCGGCGGCACCCCGGGGCAACGGGCTGGACCGCAGCGCCCCTCGGCGGGGACGATGCTGCCCATGAGCGAGCTCCTCCTCGACCTCGACCGGCGCGGTCTGCTCCACGACACCACCGATCGCGCTGCCCTGGCGGCACGGCTCGACGAGGGACCCGTCACGCTCTACTACGGCTGCGACCCCACCGCGCCGAGCCTGCACCACGGCAACCTGATCGGCCTGATCATGCTGCGGCGCTTCCAGGACGCCGGCCATCGACCGATCGCCCTGGCCGGCGGGGCCACCGGCATGATCGGCGATCCGGGCGGCCGCTCCGAGGAGCGCAACCTCCTCGACGCCGACACGCTGGCCACCAACGTGGCCGCCATCAAGGCCCAGATCTCCCGCATCCTCGGCCCCGACGACTCCTGGGCGCTGGTCGACAACAGCACCTGGACCAGCGAGCTGCGGCTGCTCGACTTCCTCCGCGACGTCGGCAAGCACGTCACCGTGAACCAGATGGTGGCCCGCGAGAGCGTGAAGGCCCGCATGGCGGGGGAGCACGGGATCTCCTACACCGAGTTCAGCTACATGCTGCTGCAGGCCAACGACTACGCCTGGCTCCACGCCAACGAGGGGTGCCAGCTGCAGCTGGGCGGTTCCGACCAGTGGGGCAACATCCTGTCGGGCGTCGACCTGATCCGCCGGCAGTCGGGCGCCACGGTGCACGGCCTGTGCTGGCCGCTGCTCACGGGGGCCGACGGGAGCAAGATCGGCAAGACCACGGGTGCCCGGGTGTGGCTCGACCCCGAGCGCACCTCTCCCTACGCCTTCCACCAGCACTTCATGCAGACCGACGACGCCGACCTCCCCCGGATGCTGGCCCAGTTCACGCTCCTGCCGATGGACGAGGTCGACGCGCTGGTCGCCTCCCACGGTGAGGCACCCGGCCAGCGGCACGGTCAGCGGACCCTGGCCGCCGCCGTCACCGACCTCGTGCACGGCGTCGACGCCCGCACGACCGCAGAGCAGGCCGCCATCGTGCTCTTCGGCGGCGATCCCCGCTCGGCCTCGCCGGCCGCGCTGGCCGTGGTGGCGGGGGAGGTCCCGTCGGCGCAGCTGGAAGCGACCGAGCGCCTGGCCGACGGGGTCGACCTGGTGCCCGTGCTGGTCCGCACCGGCCTGGCCACGTCGCTGGGCGACGCCAGACGCCAGCTCGAACAAGCCGGGATCAGCGTGAACGGGGAGAAGGTGGGCGCGGACCGTAGGCTGTCCTCCGCCGACCTGCTGGCCGGCCGTTGGGTCCTCCTGCGCAAGGGCAAGCGGGGCTGGGCGGCCCTCGATGCAGGCCTGTGACCGAAGCCACAGAGATCGGGCCTCCCCCGAGTTGACACTCCTCGGGAGCCGCCGGTAGGTTGTTCCTCCGCCCCACGGAGGCCTCGGCAGCGCCGAGAACACCACCGGAAGGGCCCCTGGCACCACCGCCCCACTGGGATCTCGATCCCGAAGTGCGACTGCCAGTCGAGCGCCACCTCGCTGAGGTGGACGACGCTCCTTGAAAACAGAAGAGAGGACGAAAAAGCGAGTGCGGGCGACTGCCCGACTCTCCTCGGAGGGTCGCGCAGCCGTTCAAGAATGAAATGCACTTGAAACGGACAGCAGAAGTAGTGCTGGCTGTTCCTGGTGCCAGTCGGCAAAGAACGGGAGCTTCACCGCTCCCGGGATCGCCGGCTCTTCAACACCGATCGAAGGACCCACCGCCTCGGTGGCGGGTCCGAGATCTCGATGGAGAGTTTGATCCTGGCTCAGGACGAACGCTGGCGGCGTGCCTAACACATGCAAGTCGAACGAGGTCCATGCAGTGGCAACACTGCGGACGACCTAGTGGCGAACGGGTGAGTAACAC
>JBPPMN010000140.1:0-2569 GCA_051306055.1 Acidimicrobiales bacterium | reverse complement strand
CCCTGCGCCTGCCCAGCACCGAGATGCGCCGCGTGCCGATCGACTGCCGGGCCACCATCGGTGAGGTCGGCAACGCCGAGGCCGAGCTGATCAAGATCGGCAAGGCCGGCCGCAACCGCTGGAAGGGCGTCAAGCCCCAGACCCGTGGCGTGGCCATGAACCCCGTCGACCACCCCCTCGGTGGCGGCGAAGGCAAGACCTCCGGTGGTCGGCACCCCGTGTCGCCCTGGGGCAAGCCCGAAGGTCGCACCCGCGACAAGACCAAGCCGTCCCAGAAGCTCATCGTCCGCCGGCGCCGTACGCGCGGCAGCCGGAGGTAGGAACCCATGCCCCGTAGCCTCAAGAAGGGTCCCTTCGTCGACGACCACCTCCTCAAGAAGGTGGACGTCCTCAACGAGAAGGGCGAGAAGAAGGTCATCAAGACCTGGAGCCGCCGCTCCACGATCATCCCCGAGATGGTCGGCCACACCATCGCCGTGCACGACGGTCGCAAGCACGTGCCGGTCTACGTCACCGAGGCCATGGTCGGCCACAAGCTGGGCGAGTTCTCCCCCACCCGCACGTTCAAGTACCACGCGGGCATGGAGAAGCAGGCTCGAGGGCGGCGATAGCGATGACCTTCGGCACCAAGACCAACGAGCGTCCCGGTACCCGCGCCCAGGTGCGCTACGTCCGGGTGAGCGCCTACAAGGCCCGTGAGGTCCTCGACCTCATCCGCGGCCTCCACGTCGACGACGCCGATGGCGTCCTCGAGTTCACCGACCGCGCCGTCGCCACCGACGTGCGCAAGCTGCTCGCCTCTGCGGTGGCCAACGCCGAGCACAACGACTCGCTCGACCCCAACGAGCTCTTCGTGTCTGCCTGCTACGCCGATGAGGGTCCCACCCTCAAGCGCTGGCGGCCCCGTGCCCGCGGCCGGGCCACCCGGATCCGCAAGCGCACCTGCCACATCACCCTCATCGTGAGCCGGATGGATCCGAAGAAGCTCGAGCAGCGACAGGCTCGCTCCGAGGCCGCCGTGGGCCGTGGTGGGGTGCGCCGCGACGCCACCGAGGCCCGCCGGGCCCGTGTGGCCAAGAGCAAGGCCGCCGCCGACACCCACGATCACGATCACGACGACCACGATCACGACGACGTCGTGCCGGGCGAGCCCACGGAGGCCACCATCGAGCAGGCCGAGGAAGCCCAAGCCGCCGACGCCGAGTCGAGCGACGAGGCCGATCTGACCGATGAGGTCATCGCGGACGCAGAGAACGAAAACCCCGCCGAACCCACTGAGGCCGTTGAGTCAGCAGCCGAAGAGGCCGCTGCGTCCGAGCCGGAGGCATCGGATGCAACGGGGGGTTATGCAAAGGGGGGCGAAGCCCCCCTTGACGCACAACAGCCCGACGAGGAGAGCAAGTAATGGGTCAGAAGGTCAACCCCTACGGCTTCCGCCTGGGCGTCACCACAGAGTGGAAGTCGCGCTGGTTCGCCGATCGCAAGGACTACGGCAACTTCGTCATCGAAGACTGGAAGATCCGCAACTTCCTCATGACGCAGCTGCCCCATGCCGCGATCAGCCGGGTCGAGATCGAGCGCACCCGTGACCGTCTGCGGGTCGACGTGCACACCGCCCGCCCGGGCATCGTGATCGGCCGCCGAGGCGCCGAGGCCGACCGCCTCCGCGCCGGGCTCACCGCCATCACCGGCAACAACAAGGTGCAGCTCAACATCCAGGAGATCAAGCAGCCCGAGCTCGACGCCGCCCTCATCGCACAGGGCGTGGCCGACCAGCTCGCCGGTCGCGTGGCGTTCCGTCGGGCCATGAAGCGGGCCGTGCAGAGCGCCCAGAAGGCCGGCGCCCTCGGCATCCGGGTGCAGTGCTCCGGTCGCCTCGGTGGCGCCGAGATGTCCCGCACCGAGTGGTACCGCGAAGGTCGGGTCCCGCTGCACACGCTGCGGGCCGACATCGACTACGGCTTCCGTGAGGCTCGCACCCCCGCCGGCCGCATCGGCGTGAAGGTGTGGCTCTACAAGGGCGACATCCTGCCCTACAAGAGCACCAGCGAAGACAAGATCTCCCGTGAGGCCGCCATGGCCGTCGGTGAGACCTCCGGTGGTGCCGCAGCGCCCCGCAAGGTCGTCTCGAGCTCCGCCGCCGCCCGCCGTCCCGCTCCGAGCGAGGGCGATCAGGTCACCGAGGCCGAGCCCTTGGTGAAGGAGGCCGATCCCGAGCTGGAGCGCCTCCTCGCCGAGGAAGAGGAGATCGAGCGCCGCACGCTCGACCACCACGAGACCCCCAAGTTCCACCCGGGAGACGCTGACTGATGTTGATGCCCAAGAAGGTCAAGCATCGCAAGCAGCACCGCGGTCGCACCCAGGGGATGGCGAAGGGCGGCACCGAGGTCACCTTCGGCGAGTACGGCATCCAGGCCCTCGAGCCCGGGTGGATCACCGCTCGCCAGATCGAAGCGGCCCGCATCGCCATGACCCGCAAGACGCGCCGTGGCGGCAAGGTGTGGATCACGATCTTCCCCGACCGCCCCGTCACCGAGAAGCCGGCCGAGACCCGCATGGGCTCCGGCAA
>JBPPMN010000130.1:0-4109 GCA_051306055.1 Acidimicrobiales bacterium | reverse complement strand
GCAGCCTGCACATCGCGCACATCGGCGTAGTGCTCGAGGATGGCCTGGATGTAGTCCCGGTGGAGCTGGTCGAGCCGGTCGTCCATGTCGTCGAGGGCGCCGGCCAGGGCGGCATCGCCGTCGGCGTAGGCGTCCATGGCCAGCCGGAACAGCCGGACCCCCTCCTCCGCCATGGCCCGCAGCAGGCTGTGCAGGCCCAGCGGCACGGAGCTGCCGTAGAGGCGCCGGGTGGCCTTGGCCACGTTGACCATCAGGTCGCCCGACCGCTCGATCTCCGCGGTGAGGCGGATGGCGGTGACGATGGCCCGCATGTCGCTGGCCATGGGCTGCTGACGGGCCAGGATGGTGAAGCAGCGCTCCTCGATGTCGAGGGTGCTGGCGTCGATGGCGTCGTCGCCGTCGATGAGGGCCTCGGCGGCGGTGAGGTCGAGGTCGATGAGCGCCTCGGTGCCCCGGCCGATGCTGTCGGTCACGTGGGCGGCCAGGCGGATGAGGTCGCGCTGCACCTCGTCGAGCTGCTGGTGGAAGGCCGATCGGGATTCCGTCATGGCAGACCTATCTGACTTCGGCGGCGAGGTGGGCAGGCTCACCGGTGATGAGGTACCGCAGGCGCGCTCCGATGATGGCACTGTGGTCGGCGATGCGCTCCAGGGCCCGGCCGGCCACGAACACTCCCATGGACACTCGCACCGCGTCGGGGCCCTCCAACCGCTGGAGCTCGCTGATGAGCCGCTCGTAGTAGAGGTCGAGGGGACGGGTCTGGGAGGCCAGCTCGGTGGCCAGGCCGAGGTCCTGCGCCGACCACGCCCGAAGCGCCGTGCGGTAGAGCTCCACGGCCTCGTCGCCCACGGTGAGCAGGATGTCCCAGGCGATCCCGGAAGCGGCCAGGGTGGGCTGATCAGGAGCCAGCTTCACCACCCGCAGCGCCAGGTCGCCGACGCGCTCCAGCTCGGAGATGATCCGCAGCACCGACACGATGAAGCGCAGGTCGGACGCCACCGGCGACTCCCGACCGAGCAGCAGGTAGCAGCGCTCGGTGAGGCTCACGTTCATGGCGTCGATCTCGTCGTCGGCTGCGAAGGCCGCCGCCGCCAGGGCCTCGTCGCCGCTGCGCAGGATCTCCCGCATCCGCTCGAGGTTCTCGTCGACCCGCACGCCCATCAGCTCCACCTGGAGGCGCAGCTGCTCGAGCTCCTCCTGGAAGCCGTGGCGCATCGGCTCACCGATGGGCTCGGAGGCCGAAGGGGTCAAGGTCAACCGAACCGGCCGGTGACGTAGTTCTCCGTGCGCTCGTCGTTGGGGTTGGAGAACATCTTGTCGGTGCTGTCGACCTCCACCAGCAACCCGGTGCGGGTGTCGCTCTCGTCGTTCACCTCGGTGGTGAAGAAGGCGGTGCGGTCGCTCACGCGGGCGGCCTGCTGCATGTTGTGGGTCACGATGACGATCGTGTACTTGCTCTTGATCTCCTGCATCAGGTCCTCGATGCGGGCGGTGGCGATGGGGTCGAGGGCCGAGCAGGGCTCGTCCATCAGTAGCACCTCGGGATCGGTGGCGATGGCCCGGGCGATGCAGAGGCGCTGCTGCTGGCCGCCCGACAGCCCGAGGCCGGAGGCCTTCAGCCGGCTCTTCACCTCGTCCCAGAGGCCGGCGCCCTTGAGGGCGTTCTCCACGATGTCGTCCATGTTGCCCTTCACCCCGGCCACCTTGGGGCCGTAGGCCACGTTGTCGTAGATCGACTTGGGGAAGGGGTTGGGCTTCTGGAACACCATGCCGATGCGTCGACGCACCTCCACCGGGTTGACCTCACGGTCGTAGAGATCGACCCCGTGATAGGTGAGGGAGCCCTCCACCCGGGCGATGTCGATGAGGTCGTTCATCCGGTTGAAGCAGCGCAGCACGGTGGTCTTGCCGCAGCCCGACGGGCCGATGAAGGCGGTGATCTGGTGCTTGTTGATGTCGACGTTGACGTCGCGCACGGCGCGGAAGTCGCCGTAGTACACGGCGAGGTCGCGCACGCCGAAGACCACCTCCTGCGGGGAGGAGTCGTGGGCCGCCTTGACGGCGGGGACGGTGTGCAGGTTCTGGTCCACGGTGGTGGGCTCCGTCTGGGTGCGTTCGGGGGCCATGGGGCCTACTTCCTCGTCTTCTCGAAGTGGTTGCGCAGCAGGATGGCGGTGGCGTTGGCCAGGAGGACGACCACCAGCAGCACGACGATGGCGGCGGCCGTCACCGCCTCCCAGCCCTGCCCTGAGGGCCGGCCGGCCCAGGTGGTGATGACGATGGGCATGGCGGTGAAGCGCTCGGTGAGCGAGCCAAGGCCGTAGCTGTCGCCGCCGGAGAGGAACCCGGTGGTGGCGCCCACGAGGATGAGCGGCGCCGCCTCGCCGAGGGCCCGGGCCAGGGCCAGCACGGTGCCGGTCAGGATGCCGGGAGCGGCATAGGGGAGCACGTGGTGACGGGTGACCTCCCAGCGGGTGGCCCCCACGCCGTAGCCCGCCTCCCGTAGCCCCTGCGGCACCGCCCGCAGGGCCTCGGCGGCAGTGATGATCACGATGGGCAGCACCAGGATGGCCAGGGTGAGGCCGGCGGAGATCACGGTGTTGCCGTTGGCGTCGGGACCGGTGAAGTCGCCGAGGGCCTTCACGAAGATGGTGAGGCCGAGGATGCCGTAGACCACCGAGGGCACACCGGCCAGGTTGCGGATGTTCACGTCGATGAACTGGGACAGCCGCCCGTTTCCGGCGTACTCCTCGAGGTAGATGGCCGCCGCCACCCCCATCGGGAACGAGATGAAGACCGTGAAGACACCGATGTAGAACGTGCCTCGAAGGCCCTGGGCGATGCCGGAGTCTGCCGCCTGCGAGCCGAGGGGGGCGGCCAGGAAGTCCTCGAGGCGCGTGGTGAGCACGGGCGAGCCCGTGTTGTACACGTCGAAGAGGAGCACCAGCAGGATCAGCACCGACGTACCGAGGGCCAGCTTCAGCAGGATGTCGAAGGCCCGGCCGGTGACGTCGGCCTTGCCGCCGGTCAGCTGGCGGTTGACGGTCTCGGCGACCGAGCCGGGGGTGGTGATGACGGCCATCGGGCTCCTCAGTACTTCTGCCGGACCCGGCGCACGAAGCGGTCGGCCGAGATGTTGAGGGTCATGGTGACGAGGAACAGCAGCATGCCCACGAAGAACAGGCTCTGGAAGGTGAGGGCCTCGCCGACCACCTGGTCGGTGCCGGCGGCCTGGGAGGCCATGGCCGCGGTCATGGTCTGCCCCGGCCCGAGGGGGTCGAGGCTGAACAGCCCGCCGCCGCTAGCGCCGGCGGCGATGAACACCACCATCGTCTCGCCGATGGCCCGGGAGACGGCCACGATGAAGGCGGCCACCAGCCCCGACACGGCGGCCGGCACGACCACGCGCAGCACGGTGGTGATCTTCTTGGCTCCCATCCCGAAGGAGGCCTCCCGCAGGGAGTGCGGGACCGAGCGCAGGGCGTCCTCGGCGATCGAGGCCACCAGCGGGATGGTGAGGATTCCCACGCCGATGCCGGCCGCCATCATGTTGAACTGCGTGGCGTCGGAGAAGACCGCCTGCACCAGCTCGGGCGAGATGAAGGTGAGGGCGAAGAAGCCCAGTACCACGCTCGGGATGCCGGCCAGGATCTCCAGGACGGGCTTCAGCACCTTGCGCACGCCCGGCCGGGCGTACTCCGAGAGGTAGATGGCTGCGCCGATGCCGAGGGGGGCAGCCACCGCCATGGCGATGGACGTGATGAGCAGCGAGCCCGACACGATGGTCTTCACGTCGTACTGGCCTCGGCGAGGGAACCAGCCGTCGGTCCAGAGAGAGGCCAGCTCCACCTGGGTCACGAACGTCCACGTCTCCCGGACCAGCGAGAGCACGATCAGGGCGCTGATCAGGATCGAGCTGGCGGCGGCCCCGAACAGGAGCCCCTTCACGATCCGCTCGGTGCGCAGCCGCTTCGGATCGCCGCGGAAGTCGGCGACGGTGAGCGGGGAACCCGGGTCGATGGACACGTTGGCCATGCGGAGGAGATCTCCTCGAGGGGGGCGGGCGATGGCGTGGGCGACGAACGGGAGCGGTGAGGCACATCATGCCC
>JBPPMN010000109.1:0-2156 GCA_051306055.1 Acidimicrobiales bacterium | reverse complement strand
CCGGTCAGTCCTCTGGGGGAGCGAGGGTGACGCTCACCTCGGCGTCGTCGCTCACCCGGGTGACGAGCTCGGTGACCACGCCCGCCGCCCGCACGTCGTCGGCCGCCTGGTCGAGGGCGGCCAGGCGCACGGCGGTGTCGGTGACCGCGAGGTGCTGCACCTCCGTGCGCATCGACCGCTTGGCCTCCGACTTTGCTCGCCGCACCTCGGTGAGCACCTCGGCCGCCACCGCCAGCACGAGGGGGTCGGCGGCGCCAGCCGCGGTGCGCAGGGCACCCGCCTCGGGCCACGACGAGCGGTGGATGGAGCCCTCCTGCCACCACAACCACACCTCTTCGGTGACGTAGGGCAGGAACGGGGCGAACAGCTTGAGCAGCGTCTCGAGGGCCAGCGACAGCGCCGCCTGGCCCGACGCGGCCTCCGGACCGTCGCCGTAGGCCCGGTTCTTCACCAGCTCGAGGTAGTCGTCGCAGAACGACCAGAAGTGGGCCTCGGTGCGCTCGAGGGCGCGGGCGTAGTCGAAGCGGTCGAAGGCGCCGGTGGCGTCGTCGACGAGGTCGGCCAGGCGTCCGAGCATCGCCCGGTCGAGGGGCTGGGTCACCGCGGCGGGGTCGGCGCCGGCCACCGCCCCGGTGCCGAGGGCGAACTTCGAGGCGTTGAGGAGCTTGATGGCCAGCCGGCGGCCGATCTTCATCTGGCCCTCGTCGAAGGCCATGTCCATGCCGGGGCGGCCGTTGGCCGACCAGTAGCGCACGGCGTCGGCGCCGTGGCGTTCCAGCAGCGCCACCGGGTCGTCGGGCATGTTGCCGGCCGACTTGGAGAGCTTCTTGCGGTCGGGGTCGACGATGAAGCCGGAGATGGCGGCGTTCTTCCAGGGGAGGCTGTCGTGCTCGTAGTGGCTGCGCACCACCGAGGAGAACAGCCAGGTGCGGATGATCTCGTGCGCCTGGGGGCGGAGGTCCATCGGGAAGGTGCGCTCGAAGAGGTCGGGGTCGTCCTCCCAGCCGCTCACGATCTGGGGGCTGAGCGAGGAGGTGGCCCAGGTGTCCATCACGTCGGGGTCGGCCGCGAAGCCGCCCGGCTGGTTGCGCTGGTCCTCGGTGAAGCCGGGGGGCACGTCGGTGGTGGGGTCGACCGGCAGCGACGCCTCCTCCGCCAGGATCGGCGACAGGAAGTCGGTGACGCCGTCGTCGTCGATCGGGTACCAGACCGGGAAGGGCACGCCGAAGAACCGCTGGCGGGTGATGTTCCAGTCGCCGATGAGGCCGTTGACCCAGTTCTCGAAGCGCACGCGCATGAAGTCGGGCCACCAGGCCAGCTCGTTGCCCCGGGCCAGCATCTCGTCCTTGGGCGGGTAGCGGATGAACCACTGCTGGCTGGTGACGATCTCGAGCGGGCGGCTGCCGTTCTCCCAGAACTTCACCGCGTGGGTGATGGGGCGGATCTCGCCGTCGATCTTCCCGGCGTCGGTGAGCAGCTCCACGATGCGGGCCTGGGCCTGCTTCACGGTCTTGCCGGCCAGCTCGTCGTAGGCGATCTGGGCCCCGGTGGGGTCGGTGGTGGACCAGCCGTCGTCGCCCCAGGTGACCGGTCGCAGGCGGCCGTCGCGCTGCACGACGGCGCGCACCGGCAGCGACAGCTCCCGCCACCAGGTGACGTCGGTGGTGTCGCCGAAGGTGCAGATCATGGCGATGCCGGTGCCCTTCTCCGGGTCGGCCAGCTCGTGGGCCACGATCGGGACCGACACCCCGAACAGCGGCGTGGTGGCCTGCTTGCCGAACAGCGGCTGGTATCGCTCGTCGTCGGGGTGGGCCACCACGGCCACGCAGGCCGGCAGCAGCTCGGGGCGGGTGGTGTCGACGAGCAGCGGGCTGCCGTCGGGGCCGGTGAACACCAGCTTGTGGTACGCCCCGGGGAGCTCCCGGTCGGCCAGCTCCGCCTGGGCCACCGAGGTGCGCATGTCGACGTCCCACAGGGTGGGCGACTCGGCGCGGTAGGCGAGGTCGCGGGCGGCGAGGCGCAGGAAGCCGCGCTGGGACGTGCGCACGGCCTTGGGGCCGATGGTGGTGTAGGTGTGGTCCCAGTCGATCGACAGGCCCACGGTGGCCCACAGCTCGTGGTACTGCTCCTCGAGCTCGGGCACCACGGCTTCGCAC
>JBPPMN010000074.1:0-25999 GCA_051306055.1 Acidimicrobiales bacterium | reverse complement strand
CCGGGTCGGCGCTGGCCGGCGATGAGGTGCCCGGTCACCCGGTGCCCCAGGAGTAGCTCTGCTTGAGGAGGTGCAGGTAGGTCGACACCTCGATGGTGCGGACGCCGGCGATGCCCCGCAGCTGGCCGTTGACGAGCTCGAGGAGGTGGGCGCTGTCGGCGCACACCACCTCGCAGAGGATGTCGGCTCGCCCCGCGGTGAGGACGAGGTAGTCGACCTCGGGCAGCCGGCTGAGCTTCTCGGCGATCACCCGGGCGTCGTCGTCGACGGTGATGGCCAGCATGGCCTGGAGCCCGGCTCCCAGCGCCGTCGGGTCGGTGACGGCCACGACCTCCATGACGCCGCGCTCGATGAGGCGTCGCACCCGCTGGCGGGTGGCCGCCTCCGACATCCCGATCCGGCCGGCCAGCTTGGCGTGGGCCATCCGTCCGTCGACCTGGAGCTCGCGGATGATCGCCTTGTCGGTGTGGTCGAGGCCGTCGTCGATCACCATCGGATCGCGCCCATCACCCGGCCAGCTTCATCTCGGCCATCGCTTCGGTGAGCACCTGGCGCAGGATGCCGTTGATCTCCTCGAACTGCTCGGGACCGGCGATCAGCGGAGGCGACAGCTGCACCACCGGCTCGCCCCGATCGTCGGCTCGGCAGATGAGGCCCAGCTCGAGGAGCCGGTTCGACAGGAAGTCGCGCAGGAGGTGGTCGCTCTCCTCGGCGCTGAAGGTCTCGCGAGAGTCGCGGTCCTTCACGAGCTCGATGCCGTAGAAGTACCCGGCGCCGCGCACCTCCCCCACGATGGGCAGGTCGGCCAGGTCGTCGAGGGCGGCCCGGAACAGGGGCTCGTTGGTGCGCACGTGCTCGAGCAGGCCGTCGCCCTCGATCACATCGAGGTTGGCCAGAGCCACGGCGCAGCTCACGGGGTGGCCGGCGAAGGTGAAGCCGTGGAGGAAGGAGTCTCCCGTGCCGACGAACGGCTCGGCCAGGCGGTCGCTCACCAGCATGGCCCCGAGGGGCGAGTAGCCCGACGTGAGCCCCTTGGCCGTGGTGATGATGTCGGGCTGGTAGCCGTAGCGCTCCGCCGCGAACCAGTGGCCCAACCGCCCGTAGGCGCAGATCACCTCGTCGGACACGAGGAGCACGCCGTAGCGGTCGCAGATCTCCCGCACCCTGGCGAAGTAGCCCTCGGGTGGGACGAAGCAGCCGCCGGAGTTCTGCACAGGCTCCAGGAACACCGCGGCCACCGACTCCGGGCCCTCGCGGATGATCATGGACTCGATGTCATCAGCACAGCCCAGGGTGCAGGCGTCGGCGTGGGCACACAGCGAGCACCGATACCGGTTGGTGTTGGCCACCTTGTGGGCGCCCGGCACGAGCGGCTCGAAGGGCATGCGGATCTCCGCCACGCCGGTGATGGACAGCGCCCCCATCGAGGTGCCGTGGTACGAGAGGTGGCGGCTGATCACCTTGTGACGACCCGGCTCGCCCGTGGCCCGGAAGTACTGGCGGGCCAGCTTCCACGCCGACTCCACGGCCTCGGATCCGCCCGTGGTGAAGAACACCCTGTTGATGTCGCCGGGCGCCAGGCTGGCCAGGCGGGCCGCCAGGAGGGCGGCGGTGGGGTGGGCGTAGGTCCAGATCGGGAAGTAGGCCAGCTTGGCCGCCTGCTCGCTGGCCGCCTTGACCAGCTCCGTGCGGCCGTGGCCCACCTGGCTCACGAACAGCCCGGCCAGGCCGTCGAGGTACTTCTTGCCGTGGTGGTCCCACACGTAGCAGCCGTCGCCGCGCTCGATCACGCGGGTCTCATCGAGGCCCGACTGCATGGTGGTGAAGTGACCCCACAGATGGCGCTCCGCCAGCGCCGACAGGTCCTCGGTCATGGTTCGAGCTCCACGATCTGCCGATGGAAGGTGCGCGACCGATTCAATCCCACCCGGGGCCGTCTGGCAACTGAATCCTTGGTCGGTCCGGCACTTGACCGACGAAAATCGTTGCTGCAGCCCTTGATCACGGCGCCCGCCAGGGGTGAACATGGGGCGTCCGGGGGTCGAAGACGAACGGGGAGACCATGACGCACCATAACTTCATCGGCGGACGCTGGCAGGACGCGGCAGGCGGTGGCACCGACGACGTGCTGAACCCGGCCACCGGCGAGACGATCACCGCGGCGCCGTCGAGCGAGGCGACCGACGTCGATGCCGCTGTGCAGGCGGCCGCCAGCGCCTTCGACGCGTGGTCGGCCAAGACGCCGCGGGAGCGCAGCGAGGTGCTCCACGCCGTGGCCGACGCCATCGAGGCCGACATGCCGGAGCTGTCGCGCCTCGAGTGCGAGAACGTGGGGAAGCCGGTGTCGATCGTGGAGTTCGAGATGGACCTCACGCTCGACAACTGGCGGTTCTTCGCCTCCGCCGGCCGGTTCCTCGAGGGCAAGGCCGCCGGCGAGTACATGGAGGGCTACACCTCGATGGTCCGGCGCGAGCCCCTCGGCGTCGTCGGCGGGATCGCCCCGTGGAACTACCCGCTCAACATGGCCACCTGGAAGCTGGGCCCGGCGCTGGCGGCGGGCAACACGGTGGTGCTGAAGCCGTCGGAGCTCACGCCGCTCACCGCGCTGCGGCTGGCCGAGATCACCGCCGACATCCTGCCCGCCGGCGTGCTCAACGTGGTGTGCGGTCAGGGTCGCACGGCGGGGGTGGCCCTGGTGGAGCACCCCGACGTGGCCATGGTGTCGCTCACCGGCAGCGTCACCGCGGGCCGGGCCGTGGCGGCGGCGGCCAGCCAGTCGCTCAAGCGGGTGCACCTCGAGCTGGGCGGCAAGGCCCCCGTGATCGTGTTCGACGACGCGGATGTGGAGGCCGTGGTGGCCAACCTCACCGAGGGCGCCTTCTACAACTCGGGCCAGGACTGCACGGCCCCGTGCCGGATCATCGCCGGGTCCCGCGTCCACGACGACTTCGTGGCCCGCATGGCCGACGCCGCGGGCTCCATCACCGTGGGCGATCCCACCGATGCCGCCACGGCGATGGGGCCTCTGGTCTCCGCCGCCCAGCGCGACCGCGTGGTGGGCTTCGTCGACCGAGCCCGAGAGGCCGGCGCGGAGGTGGCCGTGGGCGGCGCGGCGCGATCGGGCGACGGGTTCTTCTACGAGCCCTCCGTGGTGGTGGGCGTCGACCAGGCCGCCGAGATCGTGCAGCGGGAGGTCTTCGGTCCGGTGATCACGGTGCAGTCGGCGGCCGACGAGGAGACGGCGCTGCGGTGGGCCAACGACATCGACTACGGCCTGGCGGCCAGCGTGTGGACCTCCGACGTGGGTCGGGCCATGCGGATGAGCAAGGCGCTGCGGTTCGGCACCGTCTGGGTGAACGACCACATCCCGATCATGTCGGAGATGCCCCACGGCGGCTTCAAGCAGTCGGGCTACGGCAAGGACATGTCGATGTACGCGGTGGAGCACTACACCGAGGTCAAGCACGTGATGATCAAGCACTGAGCCTGCACTAAGCCCGCACGGGGCCTGGCCGCCCGGCCAGGCCCCGCGAGCTCTGGCCTCAGCCCCGAGCCCTGGTCAGGGCGTCGGTGAAGTTGATCTCGAAGTCGCCGGTGTCCTCGATGAACTCGAGGCGCTCGTTGAGGTCGTCGTCGGGGTAGATGGCGGGGTCCTCGAGGATCTCGGGATCGATGAGCTCCTCGGCGGCGGCGTTGGGGCTGGCGTAGTAGTTCCAGTTGGTCAGCTGGGCACCGTTCTCGGCGTCGAGCAGGAAGTTGATGAAGGCGTGCGCCGTGCAGGGGTGCGCGGCGCTGGTCGGGATGGCCATGTTGTCGACCCACACCGTGCCGCCCTCGTCGGGCACGAAGAACTCGTACTCGCTGTCGCCCTCCTCGAAGGCGGCGAAGAAGTTGCCGCTGTACCCGTGGCCGATGGCCGTCTCCCCCTGCACCAGCAGGTCGGTGTACTGATCGGAGCTGAAGGCGGCCAGGCGCGGGATGGCGTCGGCCAAGAGCGCCTCCGCCTCCCCCAGCTCGTCGGCGTCGGTGGTGTTGAGCGAGTAGCCGAGGTACTTGAGCGCCGCCCCCAGCGTCTCGCGCGGGTCGTCGAGCATGGTGATCTGGCCCGAGTACTGCGAGCTCAGCTCCGGATCGAAGATCAGCCCCCAGGTGTGGGGGACGTCTTCGCCGACGACGGCCAGATCCACGCCGAGGCCGGTCGTGCCCCACTGGTAGGCCACCGAGAACTCGCCCTCCGGGTCGTAGGGCAGGTCGCTGGCGAACCGGTCGGCCAGGTTGCCGAGGTTCGGCAGGGCGTCTTCCTGCAGCGGCAGCAGCAGGCCCTCCTCGATCATGATCGCCACCATGTAGTCAGACGGCACGATGACGTCGAACTCGCTCCCCTGCTGGATGCGCGCCACCATCTCCTCGTTGGACGGGTAGAAGTCCTCGGTGACGGTCACGTCGTGCTCGGCCTCGAAGGCCGAGATCAGCTCCGGGTCGATGTACTCGCTCCAGTTGTAGAGGGAGAGGTCGCCGTCGACCTCGCCGGCCTCGCAGGCGACGTCGTCGCCCCCGCCGGAGGCCCCGTCGGAGCCGTCGTCATCGCCGCAGCTGGCGGCCACGAGGGCCAACAGGGCGAGGAGGAGTATGGGCTTGGTGCGGATCATGGGATGGGCTCCTTGGTTTCGGTGGACGACGAGGTCACTCGCTGGACGATCAGCGACAGCAGGACGAAGCCGGCCGACGCCACCAGCATCACGACGGAGACGGCGTTGATCAGCGGGGAGACGCCACGGCGCACCAGCCCAAACACGTAGACCGGGAGCGGCGTGGAGCCGATGGCGTGCACGAAGCTCGACACCACCACGTCGTCGAGCGAGAGCGTGATGGCGATCAGGGCGCCGCCCACGATGCCGGGCATGATCTGGGGCAGCGTCACCCGCCGGAAGGCCTGCCACCGGGTGGCGTAGAGGTCGGCCGCCGCCTCCTCCATGGATGGGTCCAGGTTGGCCAGCCGGGCCCGCACCACCACCGAGACGAACGAGATGTTGAACGCCACGTGCGACAGCACCAGCGTGTCGAGGCCGCTCGAGAGATCGAGGAACGGGAGCCGGTCGAGGAGGTCGGCCGCCTCGCTGAAGAACACGAGGAGCATCACGGCCATCGTGACGTCGGGGATGATGATGGGCAGGTAGAGCACGGCGTCGAAAGCCCGTCGGCCACGCCACCGGAAGCGCTCGATGGACAGGGCCGACATCGTGCCCAGCACCACCGAGATGATCGTGGAGAGCAGCGCCACCTTGAACGACACCATCAGCGCGTCGATGACGCGCTGGTCCTCACCGAAGGCTCGGTACCAGCCGAGCGTGAAGCCGTCGAAGCCGCCCACGACCCGGCTGTCGTTGAACGAGTAGAAGACGAGAACGGCGATCGGGGCGTAGAAGAACAGGTACACGAACCCGGCGTGGGCGCTGAGCCCCCACTTGGCCGCACCGGTGGGCGCCGTGGTGGAGCGGGCCACTCCCTTCACAGGTTCCTCCCTCCGCTGCGGAAGTACACGAGCGTGGCCGACAGCATGACCCCGAGGACGACCACCGAGAGGCTGGCCCCCACCGGGCCGTTGCGGGCGGAGAGGAACTGGCTGACGATGTAGCTGCCCAGCAGGCCCTCCTTGCCGCCGCCGAGGATGGCCGGGGTCACATAGGCCCCGAAGCTGGGCACGAACACCAGGATGGAGCCGGCCACCACGCCCGGCAGCGACAGCGGCCACACGACGCGGCGGAAGGCGGTCCAGGCCGAGGCGTGCAGGTCTCGGGCGGCCTCGACCAGGCTCCAGTCGATGCGCTCGATGGCGGCGTAGAGCGGGAGCACCATGAAGGGGAGGTAGCCGTAGACCAGCCCGAGCAGCACTGCGGTGGGGGTGAACAGGATGCGGGTCTCGCCGATGCCGACGGCCTGGGTGAACTGGGAGACCAGCCCGTCGCTGTCGAGCAGCACCCGCCAGGCGTAGGTGCGCACGAGGAAGTTGCTCCAGAAGGGCAGCATCACGCCGACCAGCAGCAACGTGCGCACCACCGGCCCGCGGGTGGCGATGTAGTAGGCGAGCGGGTAGGCCAGCAGCAGGCAGAGCAGCGTGGCCGCCACCGCCATCCACAGCGAGCGGACGGCGATCGTGCGGACGATGTCGTCGCCGAGGCGGGCGTAGGCATCGAAGCTCCAGTCGCGCAGCTCGGTGCGACCGGTGCGGCTGCGGGTGGCGAAGGAGTAGGCCACCACGATCCCGAGCGGGACGAGGAAGAACACGCTGAGGTACAGCAGGGCGGGCAGCCCCAGCAGGAACCCTCGAACGGCCGCGGCCCGTCGGGCGTTGGCCTCCAGCTCGGGCGACGCCTCCAGCGGCTCGGTGGGGAGGAGCGGACCGCCGACCGGGCTGGAGGTCGCCGTCATCGGTCGTCCTCGACCACCGATGCGTGCTCCGAGGCGAAGCTGACCTCCACCGGGTCTCCCACCGCATGGCGATCGTGGGGAGCGGCGTTGACGCTGCGCACCTCCAGCTCGATCCAGTCGACGCTCACCACGTAGACGACCGCGTTGCCCACGTAGGTGGCGCGGGTCACCTTGCCCTCGAGGCGATGACGGGCATCGGGGGCGCCGCCCGATGGGTGGAGGGCGATCCGCTCCGGACGCACGGCCACCCCCACGGCAGTGCCCACCGGCCGATCGGAGGCCAGGCTGAGCCGATCGCCGTTGACCAGCGCCACCTCCTCAGCCGAGGCGACCGTGCCGGGCAGGATGTTCGACCGGCCGATGAAGTCGGCCACGAACCGGGTCGTCGGCCGCTCGTAGAGCTCCTCCGGCGCCGCCACCTGCAGGAGGTGGCCGTCGCGCATGACGGCGATCCGGTCGCTCATGGTGAGCGCCTCCTCCTGGTCGTGGGTGACGTACACGAAGGTGATGCCCACCTCGCGCTGCAGCGACTTCAGCTCGTTCTGCATGTCTTGCCGGAGCTTGAGGTCGAGGGCGCCGAGCGGCTCGTCGAGCAGGAGCACCTTGGGCTCGTTCACCAGCGCCCGGGCCAGGGCCACCCGCTGCTGCTGCCCTCCCGAGAGCTGCGCCGGCTTCCGCTTGGCCAGGCCGTCGAGACGCACCAGGTCGATGGCCTCACCCACCCGACGCCGGCGCTCGTCCTTGGGGACCTTGCGCATCTCCAGCCCGAAGGCGATGTTGCCCTCCACGTCCATGTGCGGGAAGAGGGCATAGCTCTGGAAGACGGTGTTGACCGGACGCTTGTCGGGCGGTCGGAGGCCCATCTCCTCGCCGTGGATCCGCAGGGAGCCCTCGGTGGGGAACTCCAGCCCGGCGATCATCCGCAACGTGGTGGTCTTCCCGCAGCCCGAGGGGCCGAGCATGGAGAAGAACTCGCCGTCGGCGATCTCGAGGTCGACGTGGTCCACCGCCACGACGTCGTCGAACCGCTTGGTCACGCCGGAGAGGCGGACCGCATCGGAGGTGCCATCACCCGAGACGGAGTCGTCGACCACCATCACCATGGAGGGGCAACCTAGCAACTGAATCCATGTCATGGGAGAGCCATCGCGACGAAACGCTACGGTCATCGAGGTGGTGGCGATGGATTCCGTTGTGGGGAAGACTGCCGCCATGGAGGGAACCCACGCCACGCTCATCGCCGGTCGATGGCGCGACGGCCGGGGCGACGACGCAGTGGTGGTCACGGAGCCAGCCACCGGCGCGGTGCTGGCCGAGCTGCCGACGGCCACCGCCGCCGACATCGAGGCCGCCGTCGAGGGAGCCATGGTGGCCGCCGACCACCTCGAGGCGCTGACCTACTTCGAGCGGGCCGAGCTGCTGCACGGCACGGCCGACCTGCTCGATGAGCGGCGCGACGCGCTGGCCGAGCAGCTGAGCCGCGAGTCGGGCAAGCCGCTGGTCGCGGAGGCCATCGACGAGCTCGTCGAGTCGGCCGAGATCTTCCGCCTCGCGGCCGAGGAGGTGAAGCGCCTCGAGACCCACGTGCTGCCCAGCGCGGATCCGGCCAAGCGCGTGTTCACCTTCCGCAAGCCCAATGGCGTCTACGCGCTCATCACGCCGTGGAACTTCCCGATCAACATTCCGGCCGAGCTGCTGGCTGCGGCTCTGGCGGCGGGGAACCCGTCCATCATCAAGCCCTCCGAGGAGACGCCGCTGTCCGCCGTCGCCCTGGCCCGGGCCGCCGTCGACGCCGGGTTCCCCGCCGGGGCCGTGTCGGTCGTGCACGGCAGGGGCGACGTGGGCGCGGCGCTGGTGGCCCACGACGGCGTCGATGGCATCGGCTTCGTGGGCTCCGACCGCACCGGCGAGGCGATCGTGCGAGCGGCCGGGCTGAAGCGGACCCTCATCGAGGCCTCCGGCAACGGTCCGCAGATCATCTGCGACGACGCCGACCTCGACGCAGCGGCCGCCGCCGCGGTGTTCGGCGCCCACTACGCCAGCGGGCAGTGCTGCGTGGCCACCGAGCGGCTCCTCGTGCACCGCGACGTGCACGACGAGGTGGTCGAGCGGCTGTTGCACCACGCCGGCTCCGTGGTGCTCGGCGACCCGCTCGACCCCGCCACCACGCTGGGTCCGATGAACAACTCGACGGTGGCGGAGAAGATGGACCGGCACGTGGCCGATGCCCGTCAGCGGGGGGCCACGGTGCTCCTGGGCGGGCGCCGAGCCCCGGGCCACCCCACCGACCTGTTCTACGAGATGACCATCGTCGACGGTGTGGAGCCCGACGCTCTCCTGTTCACCGAGGAGAGCTTCGGACCGGTCGTGCCGATCACCACCTTCGAGTCCGACGACGAAGCCATCGACCTGGCCAACCGGTCCACGCTCGGGTTGCAGGCAGCCGTGTTCACCAGCTCGCTGTCGAGGGCCTACCGGTACATCGACCAGCTGCGGGCCGGCACGGTGGTGGTCAACGAGTCCACGTCGTACTGGGAGACCCACCCGCCCTTCGGGGGCGCCTCGCGCACCCGCAGCGGGTGGGGCCGCATCGGCGGGCGCTTCACCCTGCTCGACATGACCGACCTGCGGACGGCCGTGATCGACGTCGCCAACACGCGCGACGGCTGGTCGGGCCGGTCGGGGCCCGTCGCCGAGCGGTGAGCGCATCGGTCACCTCCTCGGCCGCCGAGGCCCTGGCGCCCGCCCGCTCCGCCGTGCTGTGGTCGGACCGGCCCGACGCCCCAGCACGGCGTCCGCCGATCCAGGACCGGGCGGAGGCCGACCTGGTGATCATCGGCGGCGGGTTCACCGGCCTCTGGGCGGCACTCCACGCCACGCAGGAGCCGGGCCGTCGGGTGATGGTGGTCGAGGCGCAGCGGGTGGGCTTCGGTGCTTCGTCGCGCAACGGCGGGTTCTGCGACGCCTCGCTCACCCACGGACTGCACAACGGAGCCAGCCACTGGCCCGACGAGCTCGAGACCCTGGTGCGGCTCGGCCGCCAGAACCACCGGGAGCTCCTCGACACCCTGGAGCGGGAGCAGATCGACGCCGGGGTCGAGGAGGTGCCCGATCTCACGGTGGCCACGGAGCCCTGGCAGGTGGCCGAGCTGGCTGAGGGCCTCGACCTCCAGCACCGCCACGGCGAGGTGGTGGAGCTCCTCGACGCCGACGCAGCGCGGGCACGGGTGACCTCCCCGACCTTCCTCGGCGGCGCCTTGCGCCGCAACGACCTCGCTCTCGTCGACCCGGCCCGGCTGGCCTGGGGGCTGGCCGACGTGGCCGAGCGCCGGGGCGTCATCGTGCACGAGGCCTCCCCCGTCGCCACCGTGGAACCGGAGGGTACGAGCCTCCGCGTCAGCACTGCCTCCGGCAGCGTGCGAGCCGACCGGGTGGTGATGGCCACCAACGCCTACCCGGGCCCCGTGCGCCGTCCCCGCCGGTACGTGGCCCCGGTGTACGACTACGTGCTGGCCACCGAGCCGCTCACCACCGCGCAGCGAGCGGAGCTGGGATGGGCCCAGCGCGACGGGGTGTCGGATGCCGGCAACCGGTTCCACTACTACCGGCTGACCAGCGACGACCGAATCCTGTGGGGCGGCTACGACGCCCTCTACCACTACGGCAACCGCGTCGACCCCTCGCTCGACCAGCGCGAGGCCACCCAGCTGCTGCTGGCCGAGCACTTCCTGGCCACCTTCCCGCAGCTGGAGGGGATCCGATTCACCCACCGGTGGGGCGGCGCCATCGCCACCACCTCGCGCTTCACCGCCACCTGGGGCACGGCCCACGGCGGTCGCCTGGCGTGGGCGGCCGGCTACACCGGCCTCGGCGTGGGGGCCAGCCGGTTCGGGGCCCGGGTGGCGCTCGATCTGGTCGACGGGCAGCCGACCGAGCGCACCGAGCTGGCCATGGTGCGGGCGCAGCCCTTCCCCTTCCCCCCAGAGCCGCTGCGGTGGCCCGCCATCCAGCTCACCCGCCGGGCGCTGGCTCGCGCCGACCGGCGCGACGGCCGGCGTGGACCGTGGCTGTCGCTGCTGGATCGCTTCGGGATCGGGTTCGACTCGTGAGCGCGGAGACCGGCAGCGGCGTCTCGCTGTGGGAGGCCACGCTCGGCCACCACGCCCAGCCTCGACCACCGCTGGCCACCCAGCGAGCCGACGTGGCCATCGTGGGCGGCGGCTTCACCGGCCTCTGGACGGCCTACTACCTCGCTGCGCTCGACCCGACCCTCGCCATCGTGGTGATCGAGCGAGACCGGGTGGGGTTCGGCGCCTCCGGCCGCAACGGCGGGTGGTGCGTCGGTGAGCTGGCCGCCGGGCTCGACCGCCTGGCGGCGGCCAGCGACCAGGATCGCGCCCTCCGTCTGGTGCGAGCCATGTTCGACGCGGTCGACGAGGTCGGACGGGTCACCTCCACCGAGGCCATCAAATGCGGCTACGCCAAGGGCGGCACGGTGCGGTTGGCCCGGAACCAGGCTCAGCTGGCCCGCCAGCGCGAGGAGGTGGCCCACCACCACGAGGCCGGCCTGACCGACGCCGACCTGCGCCTCCTGGACCGCAGCGAGGCCCAGCAGCGCCTGGCGGCCAGCGAGGTCGAGGGAGGCCTCTACTTCGCCCACACGGCCGCTCTGCACCCCTTGCAGCTCGTGCACGGCCTGGCCGCGGCGGCCGAGCGGAGGGGGGTCACCATCGCAGAAGGCACAGCGGCCACCCAGCTGGGGCCGGGGTTCGTCGACACCGACCACGGCCGCCTGGCTGCCACCACGGTGGTGCGGGCCACCGAGGGCTACACCGCCGGACTCGCCGGCGAGCGCCGCACCCTCGCTCCCCTCTACTCCCTCATGGTGGCCACCGAGCCGCTCGATGCCCACACCTGGGACGCCATCGGCCTCCGTCAGCGCGAGACCTTCGCCGACGACCGCCACCTCGTGATCTACGGGCAGCGCACCGCCGACGACCGGATCGCCTTCGGCGGCCGGGGGGCGCCCTACGCGTTCGGTTCCCGTGTCGACCCGGCCATCGAACGCAGCTCCCGACGGCACCGCCTGATCGAAGACACCCTGCGGCAGCTCCTGCCCGACCTGGCCGGCGCTCGCATCACGCACCGCTGGGGCGGGGTGCTGGGCGTCCCGCGCGACTGGTTCCCGTCGGTGGGCTACGACCGCTCGAGCGGCCTGGCCCACGCCGGGGGCTACGTGGGCGAGGGGGTGGCGGCGGCCAACCTGGCCGGCCGCACGCTGGCGGAGCTGATCGTGGGCCAGGAGACCGAGCGCACGGATCTGCCCTGGGTCGAGCACGCGTCTCGGTCCTGGGAGCCCGAGCCGTTGCGATGGCTCGGCATCAACGCCGCGCTGCAGGTGATGGCCTCCGCCGACCGGGCCGAGGGCCGCACCGGCCGACCCGCACGACGAGCCGACCTGCTCTGGCGGGTCCTGGGATGAGAGGTGATCGATGACGACGACGGTGGTGTTCCGCAACGGATCGGTCCTGCGGGCCGACGGGCGGACCGGACACGCCCTGGCCGTGCAGGGGGGTCGCATCGTGGCCTTCGACGACGATGCGCTGGCCCTCGGCGGGAGCGAGGTGGACCTCGATGGCGGACTGCTGCTGCCCGCCTTCCGCGACGGCCACGTGCACCCGCTCTGGGGCGGCGTCGACCTCGGGCGCCTCCCCCTCGACCACTGCGACGACGTCGACGCGATCTTGGCGGCGGTGGCCGCCTACGCCGCCGAGCATCCGGACCTCCCGTGGATCATCGGCGGGCCGTTCCGCGCCGACATCCCGCCCGGAGGCCGGGGCGAGGCCGCGTGGCTCGACGCCGTGGTGCCCGACCGGCCCGTCGCCCTCTCGGCCAACGACTACCACACCATGTGGGTGAACTCCCGGGCCCTCGAGCTGGCTGGCATCGACGCCGCCACGCCCGAACCGGCGCTCGGCGTGATCGTCCGCAAGGCCGACGGCACCCCGTCCGGCACCCTCATCGAGAGCGGCGCCATGTCGCTGGTCGAGCGGCTGCTCCCCCACCCCTCCGCCGACGAGATGCAGGCGGGGCTGGCCCGCGGCCTCGATCACCTCTCGGCCCTCGGCATCGGGTGGGTGCAAGAGGCTGCCGCCAGCGCAGCCGACGGCGAGGTGTACCTGGCCGCCGCCCGAGCCGGAGCGCTGCCCGTGCGCGCCAACATCGCCTGGCGAGCCGAGCCCTCGAGCTGGCGGCAGCGCCTCGGCGCCTTCACCGCCCTGCGCCAGGAGATCGATGCAGAGCCTGCATGCACCGATCGGCTCTCGGCCCGCACGGTGAAGTTCTTCGCCGACGGGGTGATCGAGCAGGGGACCGGCTTCGTGCTGGAGCCCTACGACGACGCCCCCCACTCCTGTGGGCTGCCCAACTGGACGCCAGAGGAGCTCCGTGAGGCCGTGGCGGCCGCCGATGCCGCGGGGTTCCAGATCCACGTCCACGCCATCGGTGACGGCGGCGTCCGGATGGCCCTCGATGCGATCGCGGCGGCGGGCGAGGCCGGGGGCCGACGTGATCGCCGAGCGGTCATCGCGCACACGCAGCTGGTCGACCCGCTCGACCGACCGAGGTTCGCCGAGCTGGGGGTGATCGCCAACTTCGAGCCGCTGTGGGCGCAGCTCGACGACACGATGCTCGACCTCACCATCCCGAGGCTGGGGGCGGCCCGCAGCGCACTCCAGTACCCCATCGCCACCCTGGCGGCGCTGGGCACACGGCTCAGCTTCGGCAGCGACTGGCCGGTGAGCAGCGCCGACCCCCTGGCCGGTCTCGCCGTCGCCGTGTCCCGTCAGACACCGCAAGGCGAGCCGGTCGACGGGTGGCTCCCCGAGGAGCGGGTCCCTCTCCTCCAGGCCATCGACGCCTACACGGCCGGCAGCGCCCACCAGGCCTTCGACGAGCAGGACCGCGGGACGCTGGCCGTCGGATCCCGCGCCGATCTCACCCTCCTCGACCACGACATCACTGCGATGTCAGGCGTCGAGGTGGCCGATGTGACGGCCCGCGGCCTCTGGGTGGACGGCGCCGAGGTCTGGCGCCGCTGAGCCTGCCTTCTCGGTCCGGCAAGATCAGCGGCGCCCACCACGGGGTCCGCCGGGGACGCCCCGGCGATCGGGTCAGGCGAGGTCGAACCGGTCGAGGTTCATGACCTTGTCCCAGGCCGCCACGAAGTCGTGGACGAGCCTCTCGGCACCGTCGTCGCTGCCGTAGACCTCGGCGATGGCACGGAGCTGGGAGTTCGAACCGAACACCAGGTCGGCCGCGGTGGCCGTCCACTTGACCTCGCCGGTCGAGCGGTCGCGGCCTTCGTAGACGTGGTCGGAGGTGGAGGTCGTCCACTCCGTGCCGGGGTCGAGCAGGTGCTTGAAGAAGTCGTTGGTCAGCGTGTCGGGGCGGTCGGTGAACACACCGTGGGCGGTGCCGCCGTGGTTCACGTTGAGGGCCCGAAGGCCGCCGACGAGCACGGTCATCTCCGGTGCGCTCAGCCTGAGCAGGTTCGCTCGGTCGAGCAGGAGGTTCTCGGGCGGGAGCTTCTCGGCCGCCCGCAGGTAGTTGCGGAACCCATCGGCCGTCAGCTCGAGGGGCTCGAACGAGTCGGCGTCGGTCTGCTCCTGCGAGGCGTCCGTGCGCCCGGGGGCAAAGGGCACGGTGACGTCGTGGCCCGCCGCCGCGGCCGCCCGCTCAACCGCTGCGCAGCCGCCGAGCACGATCAGGTCGGCCAGCGACACCTTCTTGCCGCCCGACTGGGCGCCGTTGAAGTCGGCCTGGACCTGCTCGAGCGTCGAGAGCACGGCCGCCAGCTGGGCCGGCTCGTTGGCCTCCCAGTCCCTCTGCGGGGCCAGGCGGATGCGGGCGCCGTTGGCTCCGCCGCGCATGTCGGTGCCACGGAAGCTGGCCGCGGCCGACCACGCCGTCGACACCAGCTCGGCCCCGGACAGGCCGCTGGCGAGGAGGGTCTCCTTGAGCGACGCGATGTCGGCGTCGTCGATCAGCTCGTGGTCGACGGCCGGAACCGGGTCCTGCCACAGCTGCGGCTCCGGCACCCAGGGGCCCAGGAAGCGCGAGACGGGGCCCATGTCGCGGTGGAGCAGCTTGTACCAGGCCTTGGCGAAGGCCTCGGCCAGCTGGTCGGGGTTCTCCATGAACCGGCGCGAGATCTGCTCGTAGACGGGGTCGAAGCGCAGGGCCAGGTCGGTGGTGGCCATCATCGGCGCGTGGCGCACCGCCGGGTCGTGGGCGTCGGGCACGGCATCGGCACCGGCGCCGTCCTTCGGCTTCCACTGCTTGGCGCCGGCCGGGCTCTCGGTGAGCTCCCACTCGTAGCCGAAGAGGGTCTCGAAGTAGCTGTTGTCCCACTGGATCGGCGTGGGGGTCCAGGCGCCCTCGAGGCCGCTGGTGATGGTGTCCTTGCCCTTGCCGCTGCCGTGCTCGCTGATCCAGCCGAGGCCCATGCCGTGGACAGGGCAGCCCTCGGGCTCGGGGCCGACGAGGTCGGGGTTGCCGGCGCCGTGGGTCTTGCCGAAGGTGTGGCCGCCGGCGATGAGCGCCACGGTCTCCTCGTCGTCCATGGCCATCCGGGCGAAGGTCTCGCGGATGTCGTGGGCGGAGGCGATCGGGTCGGGGGAGCCGTTGGGGCCCTCCGGGTTCACGTAGATGAGGCCCATCTGCACGGCACCCAGCGGACCGGACAGCTCACGCTCGCCGCTGTAGCGAGCATCGCCCAGCCACTCCTCCTCGGGACCCCAGAAGATCTCCTCGGGCTCCCACACGTCGGGCCGGCCGAAGGCGAAGCCGAAGGTCTCGAGGCCCATCGACTCGATGGCGCAGTTGCCGGCGAACACGAGCAGGTCGGCCCAGGAGACCTGCTGGCCGTACTTCTGCTTCACCGGCCACAGCAGGCGGCGAGCCTTGTCGAGGTTGGCGTTGTCGGGCCAGCTGTTGAGCGGAGCGAAGCGCTGGCCGCCGTCGCCGGCGCCGCCGCGGCCGTCGGTGATCCGGTAGGTGCCGGCGGCATGCCAGCTCAGACGGATGAACAGGGGGCCGTAGTGGCCGTAGTCGGCGGGCCACCAGTCCTGCGACGTGGTCATCACGTCGAAGACGTCCTGCTTCAGCGCCTCCACGTCGAGGCCCTCGAAGGCCTTCGCGTAGTCGTAGTCCTCACCCATCGGGTTGCCCCTCGGCGAGTGCTGGTGGAGCACGTTCAGGTCGAGCTGGTTGGGCCACCAGTCGCGGTTGGTCCGCGGCCGGGAGCCCTGGGGCTCGGGGGCGTCGATCGCTGGGTTCTCGCTCTCGCTGCCGGTCTCAGACATGTCGCTCCTCTAGTGGTTCTTCGCTGGGTGGTGGTGGTTCACTGCTCGGGGGTGGCCTGGGCGGCGCATTCGGGGCACCGGCCCCAGTAGATGACCTCGGCCTCGTCGATCTCGTAGTCGGAGTCGTCGGCGGCGGTGAGGCAGGGGGTGTCGCCGACCGCGCAGGCGACGTCGACCACGCGGCTGCAGGTGCGGCAGATCAGATGGTGGTGGTTGTCGCCCACCCGATCCTCGTAGCGGGCCGACGATCCGGCGGGCTGGAAGCGCCGCAGCACCCCCTTGTCGGTGAGGATGCCCAAGGCGTCGTAGACGGCCTGACGGGAGATCGACCCGATCTCGGCCCGCACCGCCTTGTCGATGTCGTCGGCGGTGCTGTGGGGGAGGCCCGCTACCGCCCGGAGGACGGCGAGGCGCTGGGCCGTGACCTGCAGCCCGTGCTCCCGCAGGAGGGTGCCGTGGTCGACGTGGGTCTCGGTCATCGCCGAGCACCGTACACCCGATTCTGGATTCAGTCCAGATCTGGTCTGATACCAGATCTCACGGCTGCGGGTCGGGCCCGCGTCCGAACAGGAGCAGCACCACCGCGTCGGCGTGGGTCTCGACGGCCTGGGGCTCGAACGGATCGAAGCCGGCCAGACGTCGGCACTCGGGCGCCAGCATGAAGATGGTCGGGCCGGCGCCGGTGAGGATGTAGTAGAGGAACGGCACCGGGATGGGGGGCACGGCGCCCTGCTCCACCAGGCGCTCGAACAGGCCGGTGGTGAGCTCGTAGAGCGGCCGGACGTGGCGCTCGACCAGCCACTCGATGCGCTCTCCGTCGGCCTTGCTCTCCTGCGAGATGATGCGGTGCAGCTGCGGGTGGGCGGCGGAGAAGGCGATGAACTCCCGCACCATCAGCTCGGCGCGGGTGCGGTCGTCGACGCCCCGCAGGCCGTGGAGTCGCTCGGACAGGACCTCGCCGAGGCGGCCGAACAGGTCGTCGACCGATGCCTGCCAGAGCTCGAGCTTGCTGTGGAAGTGGTAGCCGAGCGACGGCTGCGACACCCCGGCACGGGTGGCGATGTCGCGCGTCGAGGCGCCGTCGTAGGAGCGGTCGGCGAACAGGTCGAGGGCGGCGGCCAGGATCCGGGCCCGGGTGGCGTCGGCCGACGGCCGGGTGGGGCGGGCAGGAACGGCTCGCGTCGGCATGGACCGATGCTAGTCGTCCGACCAGCATGCTTGACAGATCTCTGTTCACTCGATCAGATGGCGGGGTGACGTTCGACGTGGCGATCGCGGGCTGCGGCCCGGTGGGCGGGGTGCTGGCCTCACTGCTCGGGCAGCAGGGGCACCGCGTGGTGGTGCTGGAGCGCCACCTCGACCGGTACCCGCTCCCCCGAGCCGTGCACTTCGACCACGAGACGGCCCGCATCCTGCAGGCCTGCGGCCTCGGCGACGTGCTGCCCGAGCTGTCGCAGCCGGCGCCCGACTACGAGTGGCGCAGCGCGTCGGGTCAGGTGCTCCTGCGCTTCGGCGGCCGGGAGCTGGGACCGTCGGGCTGGCCCGACGGCAACATGTTCTGGCAGCCCGCCCTCGAGGAGGAGATCGAGCGGGCAGCCACTCGCCAGCCCACGGTCGAGATCCGACGCGGCGCCCAGGTGGTCGGTCTCGACGACGGCGGCGACGCGGTGCGCCTCGAGGTGTCGTCCCCCGCTACAGGAGGCACCGAATCCGTGGAGGCCCGCTACGTCGTGGGCTGCGATGGCGCCAACAGCACGGTGCGCGGGCTCATCGGCTCGACGGTGCACGACCTCGGCTTCTTCTTCGACTGGCTGATCGTCGACGTGGTGCTCCACGAGCCACGCACCTTCGACCCCCTCAACCTGCAGGTGTGCGACCCGGTGCGGCCCACCACCGCTGTGTCGGGCGGGCCCGGCCGGCGCCGCTGGGAGTTCATGCGCCTCCCCGGGGAGACGGTGGAGGAGCTCGACCGGGAGGAGCGGGCCTGGGAGCTGCTCGAGCCGTGGGACGTCCATGCCGGCAACGCCACGCTCGAGCGCCACACCGTGTACCGCTTCCATGCCCGGTGGGTGGACCAGTGGCGGCAGGGCCGCGTGCTGCTGGCCGGCGACGCCGCCCACCAGATGCCGCCCTTCGCCGGGCAGGGCATGTGCTCCGGGCTCCGCGACGCCGCCAACCTCGCCTGGAAGCTCGACCTCGTCCTCCAGGGCGCCGCGCCGGCGGCGCTGCTCGACGCCTACCAGCACGAGCGAGAGCCCAACGTGCGGGCCGTGATCGAGCTGTCCATGGCCCTCGGCCGAGTGATCTGCGTGACCGACCCCGACGAGGCGGCGGCTCGCGACACCCTGATGACCGAGGGCGCCGGCGCCGCCGAGCCCCTGCCTCCGCTGCCCGGCATCGTCGCCGGGATCGTCAAAGACGACGATCCTCTGGCCGGCTCGCTGTTCGTGCAGGGGCGGCTGGCGGATCCCACCCTCGGCCCCCGCCGGCTCGACGACCTCCACGGCGCGGGCTGGCGGCTGGTGGCCACCGAACCGCTCGACGACGCGCTGCCCGCCGACCTGGCCTCGTGGTTCTCCGGCCTCGGCGGTTCGATCGTGGTCGTGTCCAGGGAGGTCGACGTCGACGGAACCTACGCCCGCTGGTTCGCCGACCACGGGTGCGCCGCCGTGCTGCAGCGTCCCGACTTCCACCTGTTCGGGTCGGCCGCCACCGCCGGGGACGTCGGGCCGCTCCTCGCCGCCCTCCAGACCGCCCTCACCCACCCCACCGCCCCGATCCAACCAGGAGACCCGACATGAAGCTCGCCAACGTCAGCGGACGCGCCGCCCTCGTGGTGAACGGCGGGGTGATCGACGTCGCCACCGCCTCCTCCGACCGCTTCGGCCCCGACCCGGCCGCCGTGCTCGACGACTGGACGGCCTTCCGGGCATGGGTCGCCGAGAGCGACCTGACCGGCGCCGAGGTGGTGCCGCTCGACGACGCCAGCCTCGGCGCGCCGTCGCCGGCTCCCCGCCAGGTGCTCGCCGTGGGCCTCAACTACAAGGGCCACGCCGCGGAGTCGGGCATGGAGCTGCCGAGCATCCCGGCCGTCTTCACGAAGTTCCCCGCCTCGCTCGGCGGTCCCAATGAGCAGATCGTGCTCCGCGGGCAGATGGTCGACTGGGAGGTCGAGCTGGTGGCCGTGATCGGCACCCGCGCCCAACACGTCGCCGAGGCCGACGCCTGGGGCCACGTCGCCGGGCTGTGCGTGGGCCAGGACGTGTCCGACCGCCTCGTGCAGTTCCAGGCCGGGAGCCAGTTCTCCCTCGGCAAGTCGTTCCCCACCTACGGGCCCACCGGGCCCTGGCTGGTCACCCCCGACGAGCTCGCCGACCCCGACGACCTCGCCCTCGGCTGCTCGATCGACGGGGAGACCGTCCAGAGCGACCGCACCAGCGACCTCGTGTTCAGCGTCCCCCGCCTGGTCGCCGACCTCTCGGCCATCGTCCCGCTCCTCCCCGGCGACCTCATCTTCACGGGGACCCCGGCCGGCGTCGGCGCCACCCGCACCCCAGCCCGGTTCCTGCAGCCCGGCGAGGTGCTGGAGAGCTGGATCGAGGGGATCGGCACCATCCGCAACGAGATCACCGGGGAGGCCGACCGATGAGCCACCAGCTCGAGATGGGGTACGTCGTGCTGGAGGTGGCCGACCCGGCTCCGCTCAACGGGTTCTTCACCGAGGTGATCGGCCTGGCCCCCGGCGGCCCCGCCGCCCACGGCGCCTCGACGTTCACCGACGACCGCGCCGTGCACCGGGTGATCGTCGGCGAGGGTGAGGCCAACGACCTCGTGGCGGTCGGCATCGAGGCCATCGACCCCGACGCCTTCGACGCCACCGTCGCCCGACTCCAGGAGGCCGGCCTCGCGCCTCGGGAGGACGACGAGCGGCGAGCCGCACGGCGGGTCGAGCGGTTGGCCGCCGTCGAGGCGCCGTGGGGCGCGACCCTGGAGGTCGTCACCGGCCTCGAGCGCACCGACGAACCCGCCCCCACCCCGCTCGTGCCCGGCGGCTTCGTGACCGAGGGCCAGGGCTTCGGCCACGTCGTGATCGCCACCACCGCCTTCGACGACTCGGTGCGCTTCGTCACCGACGGGCTCGGCATGGCCCAGTCCGACTGGATCCAGACGGAGCTGGCTCCGGGGATCGAGCTCGAGGTGCGGTTCTTCCACTGCAACGCACGCCACCACAGCCTGGCCCTGGCCCGTGCCCCCTTCGAGCTGCCGCAGCGACTGCACCACCTCATGTTCGAGACCAGCGACAGCGACGACGTGGGGCGGGCCTTCGACCGGGCCGTCGCCTCCGGCCGCCCCATCCCCAACGGGCTCGGACGCCACGACAACGACCGGATGTTCTCCTTCTACGTGGAGAGCCCCGCCGGGTTCCAGGTGGAGGTGGGCCACGGCGCCCGCCGGATCGAGCAGCCCTGGTCTGACGATCGCCGCTACGACCGCATCAGCGCCTGGGGCCACCAGCCGGTGGCGCCGGCGTCCCCCGCCGGCGGATGAGCACCGACCTCATCCTCACCGGCACCGGCGTCCCCCACCCCCGCCCCGGGCGGGCCGGCGCGGGAGCGCTGGTGCGCCACGGCGAGGTGGCCCTCCAGTTCGACGCCGGCCGGGCCACCGTCGTGCGGTTGATGGAGGCGGGCACGCCACCCCACGCCCTCACCGCCACGTTCCTCAGCCATGTCCACAGCGACCACGTGGTGGGGCTGCCCGACCTGGCCATGACCCGCTGGGTGCAGCAGCAGCTGGTCCGCACGGGACCGCTCGTGGTGGTCGCCCCCGAGGGCGGCACGGCGCGCTTCGTACGCCGGATGCTCGAGCCCTACGACGACGACATCGAGCTGCGCCGGCACCACGTCGGCGCCGGACCGGTCGAGGTCGACCTGCGCCCCTTCGCCCCGAGCACCGAGCCCGCGGTCGTCTGGGAGAGCGACGACGGCGCCGTGCAGGTCTCGGCCGTCGCCGTGCACCACGAGCCGGTGCCCGACGCGGTGGCCTACCGGGTCGACACGCCCGACGGCGCCGTGGTGATCTCCGGTGACACCCGCGTGTGCGCCGAGGTGGAGGCGCTCGCTCGCGGGGCGACGGTGCTGGTGCACGAGGCCTGCCGGTCGTCGGCCCTGGCACCGATGGTGGCCGGGACCACCTTCGAGACCATCTTCGACTACCACGCCGACACGGTCGCCCTCGGCGCCATGGCCGAGCGCGCGGCCGTTCCCCACGTGGTGCTGACCCACCTCATCCCACCGCCCGACGCGCCCGGCGACGACGAGGCCTTCGCCCAGGACCTCCGAGAGGGCGGCTACCGCGGGCGCATCACGGTTGGCGAGGACCTGCTCCACGTGCCGATCCCCGCGCCAAGAGCGCCTTCCTGAGCTCCGGAGGCCCGCTGCCTCGCCACGTTGGGACGTTGGACCCTTTCGGCTTCTGGGCCCTGGCAGGACGATGGGGGCACACGAGGGAGAGGAGCGAGCCATGCGCGCCAGCGTCGGCGACAAGATCCTCATCACGGGCCATCGCGTCGGCGAGCCCGACCGCGACTGCGTCGTGCTCGAGGTGTGCGGCACGGATGGCGGTCCCCCGTACCGGGTGCAGTGGGGCGACACGGGCCACGAGACCCTGTTCTTCCCCGGCTCGGACGCCAGCGTCCACCACTACGAGCACGCCCCGGAAGGGAGCCAACCATGAAGACAACGGATGCCGTACGCCGATCGGCGGTCGGGATCGCACCTGACCAGACGGTGCACGAGGCGGCGTCGATCATGGAGCAGACCGGCGTCGGTGCGCTGGCTGTGATCGACGGCACGAGCCTGGTCGGCATCGTCACCGATCGGGACCTCGTCCGCCGCGCCATGGCCCGCGGCCTCGCCTCCGAGGCACGGGTCGACGGTGTCATGTCGTCGCCGGTCCTCACGATCGAGGCCGACGCTGACCTGCACGACGCGTTCGCCGTGTTCCGGTCCAACGCCGTACGGCGCCTCGCCGTGGTGCGAGGCGGTCAGTTCGTCGGGATGATCACCATCGACGACCTGCTGGTCGACCTCGCCGCCGACCTCGCCGACCTCGCCCGGCCGGTGACGGCCGAGGTGCTGTTCGCCCACCGCGACAGCCTGATGCCAACCACCACCTGAGGCGCGCCTAGAACTGCTCCTCTCCGGACACCCGGTGCGGGTCGGGGAAGTCCCGGAACAGCGACGCGCTGAAGCTGGTGACCAGCGAGTTCACCCCGTGGTGCAGGCCCTCGGTGGGCTGGGTGCGGGCGGACACCCCCCGGAACGCCGCGTCGAGCTGGGCCAGGTCGCGCGTCTCGACCAGCACCTTGAACTCGGTGCCGACGCCGAGGCCGAGCTTGCGCCGCAGCAGCCGCCACGACTCGATCAACCCGTCGGCCTGCAGCGACCCCAGGTAGGCGTCGACGGCGGCGGCGAAGTCGAGGTCGGACACCCCGGGCTGCAGGTCGACGCAGATCTCGTACACGTCCATCGCGCCATCATTCCTCGCAACGAGCACGCGGGGAGGGCTGTTTCTGGAACCCTGCGCGAGCGGTCAGCGGCGCGCCGGGCGGTGGCCGCGCCCGCCGACGTCGAAGAAGAGCTGGGCGGCCGCCACCTGCAGCGCCATCGACCACGAGGGGTAGGCGTGGACGGTCTGGGCGAGCCGGCCGGCGAACATCCCCGTCTGGATGGCCAGCGCCACCTCGTTCACCAGCTCGCCGGCGCTCGGACCCACCACCGTGGCGCCGAGCACGCGACCACCGCCGGCGTTGCCCACGAGGCGGCGGGGACCGGCGATGAGGGTGACGTAGCCGTCGGTGCGCCCCGACGCGATGGCCCGATCGAAGGCGTCGAAGGGCACCGTGGCCACCCGGCCGCCGTGCTCGGCCGCCTCTGCTTCCGTCATCCCGACGTGGCCCACCTCTGGATCGGTGAAGGTCACCCACGGGATGGCGGCGGTGCTGAACCGCTTCGGGCGCACCCGTGCCAACCGGGACAGGGCGTTGTCGGCGGCGACGAGGCCCATCCGAGCGGCGGCGTGGGTGAACGGCAGCCGGCCGGTGACGTCGCCGACCGCCCAGATCCCCGCCACGTCGGTGCGCAGGGTGTCGTCGGTCTGCACGAAGCCCCGCTCGTCGAGGCGCACACCGATCTCCTCCAGCCCGAAGCCGCGGCTGACCGGGCGGCGGCCGACGGCCACCAGCACCCGCTCCGCCTCCACCGGAGCCCCGGCGGAGAGGTGCAGCTGGGCGACGGGGGCGTCGGCCTCGACCCGCTCGAGCCGGGTCTCCAGGCGGAGGTCGACCCCGTCGGCCGCGAGCGCCCGGGCGATGATCGCCGACGCCTCGGTGTCCTCACGGGGCAGGACGCGGTCCTCCGCCTCGATCAGGGTGACCTGGGTGCCGAGGCGGGCGAAGGCCTGTGCCATCTCCACGCCGATCGGTCCCCCGCCGAGCACGACCAGCGAGGCGGGCTGGCGGGCCAGGTCGAAGAGGGTCTCGTTGGTGAGCGGGTCGATCGTCTCAAGGCCCTCGATCGGCGGCACCACTGGCGCGGCGCCGGTGGCGATGACGGTGCGGCGGGCCCGGATGGTGGTGCCGTCGACCTCGATCACGCCGGGCGCCGTGAAGGTGGCCCGGCCGTGGCGGACGGTGATGCCCTGGGCGGCCATGGCCTCGTCGTCCTCGTTGCCGGCGATGGTGGCGACGGCCCGGCGCACCTGCGCCATGGCCTCATCGAACCCAGCGCCGGCGGCCGCCGCCGACAGCAGCGCCTTCGACGGCACGCAGCCCGTGAAGGTGCAGTCGCCGCCGACCGGTCCGTCCTGCACGATCAGCACCGAGGCGCCCCGACGAGCAGCGGCCTGGGCGGCCGAGATGCCGCCCGCGCCGCCTCCGACAACCAGCAGGTCGGGCTCGTGATCGGTCATGGGCGAGGCTCCTGCGGGTGGTCGGGGTCGGGCTGCGCCGAGGTCAGTGAACCACCCGACGAGGCCGTGGCCACCGCTCGGCTCGCTCAGAGTGTGCGGCGCGAGCGGGTGAGGAGCCAGGCCAGCGACCCGGAGGCCAGCAGAGCGAGGCCACCCACCACCGACGCCGGGGGCAGCGTGAGGGCGAGGAGGACGCACAGCCCCATCCCGAGCCCGGCCAGCCAGCGGGGCCACCGCCGCTCCTCCGCCGTCAGCCGCCAGGCCGAGGCGTTGGCCAGCGCGTAGTAGGTGAGCACGGCGAAGGAGCTGAACCCGATGGCCTCGCGGAGGTCGGCGACCAGCACGATCCCGCACACCACCAGCGCGGCCGCCACCTCGGCTCGATGCGGGGTATGGAAGCGCGGGTGGACGGCGTCGAGGACCGCCGGCAGCTCCCGGCGGCGGGCCATCGACAGCGCCGTGCGGCTGATCCCGGCCAGCAGCGACAGCAGCACGCCCGCGGCTGCCACCGCAGCCCCGACGCGGACCGCCGGACCCGTGGCCGCCCAACCGCCGGCCTCGACGGCCTCCACGAGCGGCGCCGACGACGTGGCCAGCACCTCGGGACCGACGGCCAGCAGGGCCGAGCCGAGGACCACCGCGTAGAGCACGACCACGATCCCCAGGGCTCGTGGGATGGCCCGCGGGATCGTCACCTCCGGGTCCCGTACCTCCTCGCCCAGGGTGGCCAGGCGGGCGTAGCCGGCGAAGGCGAAGAACAGGAGCCCGCCCGAGCGCAGCACGCCCCACACGCCGTTCGGCGTGTCAGCGCTCAGGTTGTCGACGGTGGCGGCGCCGCCCAGGGTGAAGCTGGCGACCATGCCCACCAGCACGGCCACCACGATGGCCACGATCACCCGGGTGAGCAGCGCCGTCTTCTGCACCCCCAGGTAGTTCACCGCCGTGAGGGCGACCACCGCTCCGATCCCGATCGGTCGGGCCCAGTCGGCCGCCACGTAGGACCCGAAGGTGAGGGCCATGGCCGACAGGCTGGCCGTCTTGCCCACGATGAAGCTCCACCCGGCCAGGAACCCCCAGTGCGCACCGAGGCGGTGACGGGCGTACACGTAGGTGCCTCCGGCCTCGGGGTAGATCGCCGCCAGCTGGGCCGACGACGTGGCGTTGGCGTAGGCGACCACCGCGGCCAGCACCAGACCCGCCAGCAGCCAGGTCCCGGCCGCCGCGGCCGCCGGACCGGGCGCGGCGAAGATCCCGGCGCCCAGCATGGCGCCGAGCCCGATGACCACGGCGTCGCCGAGCGACAGCCGCCGGGCCAGCCGGCCGCCGGTGCTCATCGGGCCGTCGGGGCGAGCATCGTCAGCCGGTGGTCGGGGGCCTCCGGCCTGTCGCGGAGCTCGTAGCGCACGCCCACCATCTTGCTCGGCCCGGGCGGGGGTTCGATCCGAGCGCGCCCCGCGCCGCCGCTCATGCCCGTACCGTGCCGGTGGAAGGACGATCCGAGGAGACCCGATGACGCTCGATGAACGCCAGCAGCAGCTCTGCGACGAGAACCCCTTCGACTTCTCCGATCTCACGGCGCTGTTCGTCAACTGCACGCTCAAGCCGTCACCCGAGCAGTCCCACACCGACGGCCTGGCCCGCATCGCCGTCGCGGTCATGGAGGCCAACGGGGTGGCGGTGGAGACCGTCCGCGCCGTCGACCTCGACCTCCCACCCGGCGTGCAGCCCGACATGACCGAGCACGGCGCCGCCAGCGACGGCTGGCCCGAGCTCTACGAGAAGGTCATGGCCGCTGACATCCTCGTGCTGATGACCCCGATCTGGCTGGGCGAGAAGTCGTCGGTCTGCTCCCGCGTGATCGAGCGGCTCTACGGGTCGTCGGCCGTGCTCAACGAGGCCGGCCAGTACGCCTACTACGGCCGGGTCGGCGGCTGCCTGGTCACCGGCAACGAGGACGGCGTGAAGCACTGCGCGATGAACATCCTCTATTCGCTGCAGCACCTCGGCTACGTCATCCCGCCGCAGGCCGACGCCGGCTGGATCGGCGAGGCCGGCCCCGGCCCGTCCTACCTCGACCCCGGCTCAGGTGGACCGGAGAACGACTTCGTCAACCCGGATTACCGGTAGGCGCGCTCGCGCGGCAGGATCGGGACCCGTGCTGGCCGGACGGGTGGCGGAGCTGCGTGAGCTGTACGGCGCGGCGTCGCTGACGGCCGAGCAGGGCCGGGGCTGGG
>JBPPMN010000060.1:0-2538 GCA_051306055.1 Acidimicrobiales bacterium | reverse complement strand
CGAAGAGGGCGATCAGGTCCCGCTGCACCTCGTTCACTCCCCCGCCGAAGGTGAGGATGAGACAGCCCTGGAACGCCCGCTCGAGCCGCCCGGCCAGCACCGCCGCGCTCGAGGTGCGGCTGAGGTAGGCGTTGGGCCCGAGGACCTCCATGAGCAGGCGATAGGCCTCGGTGTAGAACTCCGTCGCGAAGACCTTCGTGGCACTGGCATCCGCCGGGTTGGCGCCGCCGGCCGCCGCCACCTTCCAGTTGATCAGCTTCACGAACTCGAGCTTGGCGTGCACCCGAGCCAGGTTCAGCTGGACCCACTCCTGGTCGATCACGCGGCGCCCGTCGGGGAGCTTCGTCTCCTGCGTCCAGTGGCGCACCTCGTCGTACACCCGCTCCACGGTGCCCGGCGGACCGAGCGACACCCGCTCGTAGTTGAGCTGGTTGGTGATGAGGTGCCAGCCCTTGTTGACGCCGGCCACGATGGCGTCGTCGCCCACCCGGACATCGTCGTAGAAGGTGTTGTAGGTGCTGGCGTTCACCATGGTGGAGATCTTGGACATCGAGAAGCCGGGATCGGAGGTGGGCACCAGGAAGATGGTGATGCCGGCGTGCTTCGGGGCGTCGGGATCGGTGCGGGCGGCCAGCCAGATGTAGTCGGCGTAGCTGGCCAGCGACGTGTAGATCTTCTGGCCGTTGATCACCCACTCGTCGCCGTCCTTCACCGCCTTGGTGGTGAGGGAGGCGAGGTCGGTGCCGGCGCTGGGCTCCGTGTAGCCGATGGAGAAGTGCAGCTCTCCGGCGAGGATCTTGGGCAGGAGCTCCCGCTTCTGCGCTTCCGACCCGAACTCCATGATCGTCTTGCCCACCGTGTTGATGGTGAGGAAGGGGATGGGTGCGCCGGCCCGCCAGGCCTCGTTGATGAAGATGAACTGCTCCACATCGGTGCGGCCCTGCCCGCCGTACTCCACCGGCCACCCGATGCCCAGCCACCCGTCGGCGCCCATCTTGCGCACGGCCTCGAGGCACGCCGGGCCGCCGGTGTCGCCGTCGGCGCACTCCGCCTCGACCTCGGGGGTCATGAGGTCGGCGAAGTAGGCCCGGAGCTCCTGGCGGAGCGCTTCCTGCTCAGCCGTGTAGGCGAGGTACATCTGCCGAGCCCCCCGGGACGAAGTGGAACGAGAAGTAGAACACGTTCCAGTTGTTTCTAACGCATCGTCAGATCCTTTTCCAGCGAGGCAGGAAGCGCCCCCGGGGGCGCAGAAGTGGGTTGTCGGGCCCAACGCTCGATTCCGTGGAGGAGCACCGTCGCCATGCCGCTGCGCAGGACTGCCGTCGTCACCCTCTTGGTGGGCGCCCTCATGGCCACCGCCGCGTGCGGGGCCCGACTCACCGAAGCGCAGCGCGAACAGGCCCTGGCCACCGGAGGCACCAACCAGGGCGGCGGCGACGGCTCCCTCGGCACCGGCGACCTCGGCGCCCCGGTCACGGCCACCGCCAGCTCCTTCACCGTCGCGGTCACCGGTGACCCGACCGGCGGGACCTACACCCTCGAGGTGGCGGTCGACGATGGCGGGGCCGAAGCGACCGAGCCGGTGGCCCATGACGCCGACGCCGCCGCCCTCCAGACCGCCATCGAGGGCGTGAGCACCGTCGGCCCGGCCAACGCCACGGTGGACGGCGACGGCCCCTTCACGGTCACCTTCGCCGGCGAGCTGGCCACGACCGCAGTGGACCTGGCGGTGGGTGAGCTGGCCCTCACCGGCGGCAACGACCCCAACGTGACGGTCGAGCCGATCGAGGCCGACAGCGGGGGCGAGACGGCCGCTCCGACGCCCGGCGGCGGCAGCGGTGCTGGGGACGCCGTGAGCCCTGACGAGGCGGGCGGCGGTGGTGGCGGCGGCGGTACGGGTGGTGGTGGCGGCGCCTGCGCCCCCGGGTCGGCCACCGGTCCCGGCGTGACGCCCACCGAGATCAAGGTGGGCAACGTGAGCCAGATCAGCGGCCTGGTCCCCGGGTTCGGGCAGACCGGTGTCAACGGCGCCCGGGCCTACTTCAACATGGTGAACAACCAGGGCGGCGTGTGCGGACGGCAGATCACCCTCGTCACCGCCGACGACCGCTTCCAGGCCGCCACCAACCGGTCCGAGACCGACAAGCTGGCCGACCAGGTGCTGGCCTTCGTGGGCAGCACCAGCGTGGTCGACGACGGCGGCGCCCCCGTGATCGACGCCAAGGGCGTGGCCGACGTGTCGCTGGCCACCACCCCCGTGCGGGTGCGGGCGGCCAACAACTTCTCCCCCAACCCCATCGATCCCACGCCGGGGGTGGGCAACGGCATCGCCAAGATCTTCTCCTACTTCATGGAGACCCAAGGGGCGAAGACGGCCGCGCTCTTCTACCAGGACGCCGCGGTGGGCGTGGTCCAGGCCGAGAACTACAAGATCGACATGCAGAAGGCCGGTCTCGAGCTGGTGGCCACCTACCCGGTGGCGGTGACGGCCACCAACTTCCGCTCGCAGGCCAACGACATGAAGCAGAAGGACGTCGA
>JBPPMN010000359.1:0-9822 GCA_051306055.1 Acidimicrobiales bacterium | reverse complement strand
GTGTGAAGTCGCATTGGCCGTCGGGGCCGGGGGCGGAGACGTGCCAGCCGGTGGACTTGAGGTGGTGGCAGCCGTGGCAGAACCGCTTGGCGGAGGTGGTGCAGGTCTGCTTGGTCTCGGCCCAGGGGTCGAAGTGGTCGTACTCGAGTCCGAGGCGGTTGTTGCAGCCACGGCGGGCGCAGACCGGGTCTTGCCACTGCAGGGCGGTGCGCTGCTCGGCGGTGAACCGCCGACCGAGGTGCACGACCTTCGAGACCTCGGTGCCCTTGGTGAGGATGGTGGCGACGAAGGCGTCACCCATCCACTCCCACACCGTCGACACGGGGATCGGGCCGACCCCCGCGATCTCGCAGACCTCGCCATCATCAGCGCGGCCCCGGACCAGGGCAGCGTGGTCGACGCGGACGATGATCTTGGCGTCCGCCCCACGGGGCACGTCGGCGCCGTCGCCGCCGGTGAGGAGCTGCTCGGCAGCGTCGAAGGCGTAGGCCTCCGACGGCTCCCGGCGTCCCTCAGCCCGGGCCCCGCGGAACAGCTTGTCGGCCCGGTGGTTGATGGCGTTGGCCATCCGGGCGATCGCTGCTCCAGGCCCGGAGAGGTGGAGGTGCCCGACGCCCTCCGCGTCGGTGTAGGTGCGACACGACCGGGCCCGGTGGATCCGGCGGGCGGTGGCCTCCGGATCAGGGTCGGCGTGCGACTTCGCCTTGGCGCAGCGCTGCTTCAACCCGCCCAGGCTCTCCGTTCCAGCGGCGCTGAGCAGGTCGGCCTCTGCCCCCGGCGCGGCCGACGCAGCACCGGCCACGGCTTCGGCCTGCTCAGCCGACAGCCTTCCCGCCCGGACCGCCTCGGCGGTGACGGGGAGCTGCTCGAGCTTGCGGCCGGTGTCGAGGGCCCGCTTGGCGCGGCCCTTGGACGTGCCGGTGGCCGTGGCGTACCAGTCTTCAGGGGAGCGGACACCAGGTTCCTGCCAGGCCCCCGAGTCAGCGACGCGGGCCGCAGCGGTGACCTTCAACGCGTGGCCGCACCGTTCGACCTTCTCGCCCAGGGCGACGAGCTCCTTGGCCGCTGTGGGAAGCACCTCGGCCACATCGAGGCCGGCCAGCAGGCCGCTGAGGCGCTCTGCGGCCTCGATGATCTCGGCGGTGTCGGCCACCCGGTACATGTGTTCGATCGTACCCTCTGCACCATCGTGCTGCAACAGGAGATATTGAGAACTTCAGCAGCATCTGCAACATCATCAACAGGAGCAACATGCACCACAACAGCAAGAGCGACCACCCAGTCGCAGGCGAGCTGTCGGGAGCGGCCCGCCGTCGTCGCGCCCTTGACCTCGACCTCGGTCACCGTCCGGACGCGCCCAGCAACAGGTGGCCGCGAACGGCCGATCAGCGGGTGGCGCGGTGGTGGGCCTCGTAGGCCTCGCGGGGCCAGTAGCGGACGACCTCGATGGCGTCGGCCTCCACCAGCTCGTGCTGCACGCGGGCGTGGTCGTAGCAGTTGAGCTCGTAGCGGTTGCCCCACGGGTCGACGAGGTCGAAGGCGAAGCAGAGGTCGAAGTCGACGAGGTGGCCGACGCCGAGGGGCGCACCGTCGGGGTGGTCGATCCCGCGGGGCAGCGAGCGGGCGAAGACCATGAACACGTCGGCGTCGACGCTGAAGGCCACGCCGGTCTCCTGGCGCACCATCGGGCTGAGCTCGCTCACCTCGAACAGGGCGAGGGTCGTCTGCCCACCGTCGGCCGAGATCTGGAGTGGGCCGCCGTCGATGCCCGTGGCCCAGAAGTCGTAGGCCTCGACCGGCTCGAAGCCGAGGTGCTCCCGGTACCAGCGGGCAGCTGCGGCCCGGTCGGGCACCCGGATGTGCACGTGGTCGAGGCGCCCCATGCGGAATCCCGATTGCTCAGTCGCCATGCGGCCAACCTACGTCCGGTGCCGATGCGGCGCCGGTTGCGGTGGGTCAGGCCTCGGGCTTCGCTGGCGGGCGCCAGAACACGGCCAGCAGCGCGGCGGCGCCCCCGACGCCGGCGACCAGCGCGGCCACCAGCCCGGTGGCCCCCTCGAGGTCCTCGTCGAGCTCGAGCACGTGGTCGAGCGACCACTCCCCTGCCCCGAGGATGGCCAGGGCGAAGCCGGCCAGGGTGAGGGTCATCACGTACTCCCAGCCCTCGCCCGGCCGGAAGATGAAGAACCCGTTGCCGCGGTGGTTGGTGATCCAGGCCACCAGCATCACGCCCACCACCGACGCGCCGGCGAGCGGCATCAGCAGGCCGAGGATGAGCAGCGCCCCGCCCACCACCTCGGTGATGCTGGCCAGCCAGGCGTGGAGCGGGCCGGGCTTCATCCCGAGGCTCTCGAACCACCGGCCGGTGCCGGCGATCTTGCCGCCGCCGAAGATGTGGTTGAGGCCGTGGGCCAGCATCACCGCCCCCACCCCGCACCGGAGGACCAGCAGGGCCAGGTTGATGGCGTCGAGGTCGGCATCGCTCATGGGGCTCGACCGTAGGGGATCTGACCGACCGTCAGGGCCATCGGTAGCCTGCTCGGCCATGCCGAAGGCCCGCACCATCGCCAAGGTCCTGGGGGTCCTCACGGCGGCGGCCGGTGGCGCGCTGGCCGTGCAGGAGGCCCGTCGGCGCAGCGAGGCGGCCAAGGCCGAGGCCGGGCCGATCAGCACGTCGAACCGCAACGCCCGCACGGCAGCGATGGCCGGGGTGGGAGCGAGGGCGGGCGGCCAGTACGCCCTGCACCGGGCCAAGCGGGCCTTCGCCGGCGTGGAGCGCCAGGCGGAGCTCGACCAGCGCTTCGAGCTGCAGACGGCGGAGTCGATCACGGAGGCCCTCGGCAACATGAAGGGCGCCATGATGAAGCTGGGCCAGATGGCCAGCTACCTCGACCAGGGGATGCCCGAGCACGTGCGGGCGGCGCTGTCGGAGCTGCAGTCGAACGCCCCGCCGATGAGCGCGGATCTGGCCGCGCAGGTGGTGCGCGAGGAGCTGGGCGACGCTCCGGAGAGCGTGTTCGCGACCTGGGACCCGAAGCCGATCGCGGCGGCGTCGATCGGCCAGGTGCACCGGGCCATGACCCACGACGGTCGGGCCGTGGCCGTAAAGGTGCAGTACCCCGGCGTGGGCGACGCCATCAGGAGCGACCTCGACAACGCGGGCCTGCTGTTCGGCGCCATGGGCATGCTGTTCCCCGGCCTGGAGCCGGGCCCGCTGGTGGAGGAGCTGCGGGAGCGGCTGGTGGAGGAGCTCGACTACCGCCTGGAGGCCGACAACCAGCGCCTGTTCGCGGCCTGGTACGAGGACCACCCGTTCATCCACGTGCCGGCCGTGCTGGGTGAGCTGTCGTCGGAGCGGGTGCTCACCACCGAGCTGGCCGAGGGCGTGCGCTTCGAGGAGGTGGAGACCTGGAGCCAGGAGGAGCGCGACCTCGCCGCCGAGGCCATCTTCCGGTTCGTGTTCGGCAGCCTCTACCGGCTCCATGCCTTCAACGGCGACCCGCACCCGGGCAACTACCTGTTCCGCCCGGGCGGCCAGGTCACCTTCCTCGACTTCGGTCTGGTCAAGCGCTTCCAGCCCGACGAGGTCGACCTCATCGCCGACATGCTCAAGGCGATGGTGGTCGACCACGACATCGGCGCGTACCGGCGCCTCATCGAGGGCATCGGGATGCTCAAGGGCGGCGACGCGTTCAGCGACGACGAGGTGGAGGACTACTTCGGCCACTTCTACGACTTCGTGCGGCGCGACGAGGTGCGCACCATCACCTCCGAGTACGCCTCGGAGACGGTGCGCCGCTTCTTCGACGCCGGCAGCGAGTTCGGCCCCATCCTCAAGTCGGCCAACGTGCCGCCCACCTTCGTGATCATCCAGCGCATCAACCTCGGGCTCTACGCCATCTTCGGCCAGCTGCACGCCACCGCCAACTGGCGCCGCATCTCCGAGGAGATCTGGCCCTTCGTCGACGGACCGCCGTCCACCGACCTCGGTCGCCGGCACGCCGAGTGGGCCGCCGCCAAGGGCCACGGGTGAGCGATCCGATCGAGGTGATCGCCCTCGACGGCGACGACACCCTCTGGCACAGCGAGCAGCTCTTCGTCGACACCCAGGCCGGCTTCCGGGCCCTGGTGGCACCCCACGTCGACCTCGACGAGGATGCCCTCGACGCCCGACTGCTGGAGACCGAGCGCCGCAACCTGCCGGTGTTCGGATACGGCGTGAAGGCCTTCACCCTCTCCCTGGTGGAGACGGCCATCGAGGTGACCGACGGACGGATCCCCGGTGCCGACGTGCAGGCCATCCTCGATCTGGGCAAGGTGCTGCTCGACCACCCGGTCGACCTGCTCGACGGGGTGGCCGACGCCGTCGACGCCCTCACCGACCGCTACCGGGTGATGGTGATCACCAAGGGCGACCTGCTCCACCAGGAGAGCAAGGTGGTGCGCTCCGGGCTCGACGAGCTCTTCTGGCGGGTGGAGATCGTGAGCGAGAAGGACGTCGACACCTACCGCCGGGTGCTCGAGCGCCACGAGATCGATCCCGCCACCTTCGTGATGGTCGGCAACTCCGTGCGGTCCGACGTGCTCCCCATCCTCGAGCTGGGCGGTCGCGCCGTGCACATCCCCTACGCCGTCACCTGGGAGCTCGAGCAGCCCGACCCCGACGCCGAGCGCCCCGACTTCCCGGTGCTGACCACCATCGCCGATCTGCCCGCCCTCATCGCCGGCTGGGACGCCTGACGCTCCATGCCCGAGCTCACCCTTGCGTCGTTCAACATCCACTGGGGCCGAGGTCCCCGACTGCGCGGCTTCCCCCCCTTCGACCTGGTCGACGCCTGCCGCGCCCTCGACTCCGACGTGCTCGTGCTGCAGGAGAGCTGGGGGCCCGACGGAGCGACGAGCGACCACGACCGTGTGGCCGCCGGCCTCGGGATGGACGTGGTGGCCGAGGTGTCGCTGGCCCGCACCGACATCGAGCCGTACCCGAGGGTGCGGGCCCGGGCCGAGCGGGGTGCCGGCAAGGGCTCGGGGTCGTGGAGCGTGGCCGTGCTGTCGCGCCTGCCGGTGCGGGCGGCACGCGTCGAGCCCCTGCCCCACCTCCGGCTCGACCCTGTGGATCGTGCGGTGCTGGTGGCCGACGTCGAGGTGGGCGGATCGGTCCTCACCGTGCTGGGCACCCACATGGCCCACCTCGAGACAGGGGTGGCCTTCCACACGCGCCCGCTGCGCCGCCTCCTGCCCGCCACCGACCAGCCTGCCGTGCTGGTGGGCGACATGAACATGTGGGGCTGGTGCATCGACCTCATGACCCCGCGGCGGTGGCGGCGCACGGTCAAGGGCAAGACGTTCCCGTCGCATCGCCCGCACAGTCAGATCGACCACCTCCTCGTGACCCCCTCGGTGGAGGTGCTGAGCGCCGAGGTGCTGCCCGACCTCGGCTCCGACCACCTCCCGATCCGCGCCCGCCTGCGCCTGCCATGAGCGGCCCCGTCGTCTTCCTGTGCACCGGCAACGCCGCCCGCTCCGTCATGGGCGGCGCGGCGCTGGCCTCCCACCTGCCCGACTGGCGCATCACCACCGCGGGCACGCTGGTGGTGGAGGGCCAGCCGATGAGCTGGCGCACCAAGGCCGCCCTCGAGGGCGCTGGATTGACCGTCCCCAGCCACCGCAGCCGGCAGGCGACCGCCGCCGATGTGGAGCAGGCTGTGCTGGTGATCGCCCTCGCCCCCGAGCACGTACACTGGGTGCGCCGCACCCATCCCCGGGCCGCCGCCCGCACGGCCACGCTCAAGCGCCTCGCTCGCGACCTGGCCCCCGGCACCACCCCACTGCCCGGACGGGTGGCGGAGCTGCGCCTGGCCAAGGTGTCGCTCGAGGACTGGGAGGAGGTGGTCGACCCCGGTGGCGGCGATGCCGATGCCTTCGCCGCCTGCGCCATCGAGGTGGCCGACCTCGTCGCCCGTCTCGCTCCCCGCCTGGAGGCACCATGACCCAGCACCTGTCGGCTGACGACGCTGCGGCCCGGCTGCGCCCCACCGACTCACTCGGCATGCCGCTGGGTCCCGGGCAGCCCCCGGCGTTCCTGGAGGCGCTGGGCCGGAGGACCGACTGGGAGCACCTCCGCATCGGGGGCGCCCTGCTCACCGTGCTGAGCGACGTGTTCAGCCACCCCAACGTGCACTACCTCAGCGGCTTCTTCGGTCCGCTCGAGCGACTGCTGCGCGACAGCGGGGCCAACCTCGGGTTCGCGCCGGCCGACTTCCGTCGCTTCGGTCCGATCCTGGCCGCCGATCCCCCTCGGGTGATGACCACGGCGGCCGCTCCCCCCGACGCCGACGGCTGGATCAGCCTCTCGCTCCACGCCGGGGCCACCGTCGCCGAGCTCCACGCGGCGGCCGCCGACCCCGACCGCCTGCTCGTGGTGGAGGTGTCACCGCACTTCCCCCGCACCTACGGCCTCGGCGACGAGCGCCACGCCTTCCACCTCGACGCCGTCGACATCCTCGTCGAGAGCGACCGGGAGCCGGTGGCCATCGACGACCCGCCGGCCAACGACGTCGACCGGGCCATCGCCGAGCACGTGCGCGCCTACGTGCCCGACGGCGCCACCCTCCAGACGGGCATCGGTGCGGTGCCCTCCGCGGTGGCCGGCCTGCTGGCCGAGGGCGGCGGCGGCGACTACGGCGTGCACTCGGAGATGTTCACCACCGGGCTGATGCGCCTGCACCAGGCGGGCAAGGTCACCAACGCTCGCAAGGGCACCTTCGACGGTGTCTCCGTGTCCACCTTCGCCGGCGGCACCCGTGCTCTCTACGACTGGCTCCACGAGAACCGCGACGTCGCCTTCCTGCCGGTCGACGTCGTCAACTCACCGGAGGCCATCGCCCGCAACCGCTGCATGGTCACCATCAACGCGGCCATGGCCGTCGACATCCAGGGCCAGGTGGTGGCCGACACCATCTCCGCCGTGCAGTACTCCGGCATCGGCGGCCACGAGGACTTCGTGGCCGGTCCCGCCCTGTCGCTCGAGGACCGCTCGCTGCTGTGCCTGCCCTCCACCCTCACGCGGGGCGACCAGCTCCACTCGCGCATCGTGCCCTGGTTCGACGCCGGCGCGGTGATCACCACCCCTCGCCACCAGGTCGACGTGATCGTCACCGAGTTCGGGGCCGCCGAGCTGCAGGGCAAGACGGTGCACCAGCGCGGCCTGGCCCTGGCCGCCATCGCCCACCCGGCGTTCCGTGAGGGGCTGCGGGAGGCGGCCGAGCGGGCCAGCCACGGTCGAGCGCCGTTCCCACCGCCGCTGCCGTGACGGCCATCCACAGCGAGAACGCCGAGTTCCAGCTGCTCGAGGCCCTGCGCCACAACCGTCGCAAGCGCGAGCAACGAGGCGAGTTCCTGGTGGAGGGGGTGGCAGCCATCAACCGCTGCGTGTCCACGGGATGGCCGGTGCGAGCGATCCTGTCGGTCCTCGACGCCGATCGGAGCCGCTGGGCCGAAGAGACGATCACCGCCCTCCCCCACGCTGAGCACCGGCCGGTGCGGGCCGACCTCTTCGCCCGCCTCACCGATCGGGAGGAGCCGCCGGAGCTGCTGCTGGTGGCCACGATCCCACCGCCCGACCTGGCCGCCGTCCCCCGCCCCGACGACGGCGTGATCGTGGTGGTCGACCGCCCGGCCAGCCCCGGCAACCTGGGCACCATCATCCGCACCGCCGACGCCCTCGGCGCGACGGCCGTGCTCACCACCGGCCACGGGGCCCACCTCTACGACCCCCGCACGATCCGGGCCAGCGTCGGCTCGCTGTTCGCCCTCCCGGTGGTGCCGCTCGACAGCAACCAGCAGCTGGTCGACTGGCTGGCCGCCTGGCGCACCACCGCGGAGGTCACGGTCTACGCCACCGATGAGGACGGCCGCGTCGAGCTGCGCCCGGGACTGCAGCTCACCCGGCCGGCGGTGCTGCTCCTGGGCACGGAGCGCACCGGCCTGGCCCGGGCCCTGCGCGACCTGGCCGACGTCACCCTGGCCATCCCGATGGCCGGCAGCGCCAGCTCGCTCAACGTGGCCGTCGCCCACGGCATCGCCCTCCACGCGCTCATGTCGACCGCCGGGCACCCGAGCACCTGACGGCACGTCAGGTCGCCGCGTAGGTTGCGGGGCATGCCTGACGACGTCCCCGTCACCGACCTGATCCGCTGCGAGATCCACGACGGCATCGCCCGCGTCACGATCGACCGGCCCGAGGCCGGCAACTCGCTCACGGCGGAGATGCGCGACCACCTGGCCGACACCTTCGACGAGCTGTCGGCCGACCTGGGCGTGCGTGCGGTGGTGCTCACGGGTGCCGGGGAGCGCCACTTCTGCACCGGGGCCGGCCTCGGCGGCGCCCAGAAGCCCGAGCCGCCCCGCCCGGAGGGCGCGCCCGACCGGGCCCTGGGCGACGTCGCCCGGCTGATCCGCCGCGGCTGGCAGCGGCTGGTGACCTCGATCCTCGACTGCGAGAAGCCGGTGATCGCGGCGGTCAACGGCACGGCCGCGGGGGGCGGCGCCAACCTCGTGCTGGCCTGCGACCTCGTGGTGATGGCGGAGGGTGCTCGCCTCATCGAGGTGTTCGTGAAGCGCGGCATCATCCCCGATGCTGGAGGCGCCTACCTCCTGCCCCGCATCGTCGGCCCGCAGCGGGCCAAGGAGCTGATGTTCCTGGGCGACGACCTGTCGGCCGCCGACTGCGAGCGGTGGGGCATCGCCAACCGGGTGGTGCCGGCCGCCGAGCTCGCCGCCTCGGTCGACGAGCTGGCCACACGGCTGGCGGCCGGGCCCACCAAGGCCATCGCCATGACGAAGTGGCTGGTCAACCGCAGCCACGAGAGCAGCCGCCACAGCGCCTTCGAGGAGGAGGCCTACGCGCAGGAGCTGGTGACGGCCACCGCCGACATGGCCGAGGGCATCAGCGCCTTCGGCGAGCGGCGGAGCCCCGACTTCCGCGGCTGGTAGGTCGTCCCCCGCCGAGCCAGGCCGGAGCCCCGCACCAGCAGCGCGGTGAGGCCACGAGCCCACCGCCCGACGGCGGCAGGGCCACCGCGACGTGGCTGCGCCGCCCGCAGCGGGTGCAGCAGAGGCTCAGCATCAGACATCCACCCTGATCCAAGTGGCCTCGGCCACCGCCAGGCACCGGCCGCCGCCGCTGAACAACGCGCTGCGAGCGTGGAGCTTCCGGCCGTCGCTGCCGCTGCGCTCGGCCACCACCACGTGGTCGTGCCCGGCTCGCACGACGCCGCGATGGGCCACCGACATCCGTCCGAGGAGCGCCACCCCGCCGGGCTGGAAGTGGGCCCACCCCGTCGGGCAGTCGAGGGCAGCCGCCACCACGGAGGTGGGGATGCGCCCGTCGGCGCCGGCCAGCGACTCTGACGGGGTCCACCACGACGCCACCGTGGCGTCGCGCCCCGGTACGGGTCCGGCGAAGATGCGCAGACCATCGCCGACCGCCCGCTCGGTGCCACACACGAAGCACGTCGGGAACGGGTGGTCGTGGAGGCCTGCGAAGCGGGTCTCGGCCAGCGCCGCCTCGGGGAGGCTGACCGGCGCCACCCAGTCGCGGGGGTGGCCGCCGGCGGTGGCTTCGGCGACGAGCGTGTCGCCATCGCGCAGCTCGAGGCCATCGCCAGCGCGCCGCACGGTGAGCGGGCGCTCGAGCGGGGTCGGAGCCCGGAGGGTCACGGTCGCCTCGGTGACGGCCAGGGCCTCGGCCAGGCGACCGACCAGCCAGCCGCCGTTGGCCATGCCCGCCGGCCCGTTGCGGTCGGCGGGGAGGGTCAGCGA
>JBPPMN010000337.1:0-5638 GCA_051306055.1 Acidimicrobiales bacterium | reverse complement strand
CCGGGCACGACGCGCCCGGATCCGACGCCAGAACCGCACGACCGCCGGGAGGAGGATCGCTGATGGCCGCCACCGATCCGTTCGAGTCGCTCCGCCAGCCGGAGGCGCCGACGTCGCCCAGCCCCGCCTTCGCTGCCTCGCTGCGCCGCCGCCTCGCCGATCTCCTCGACCCCACCCCACCAGGAGCCACCATGAGCACCACCGAGCCCACCAGCCGAGCCGCCGGCACGGGCCTGCGCCTGCGGCCCTACCTCGTGGTGGACGGTGCCGACGCCGCCATCGCGTTCTACGCCGAGGTGTTCGGGGCCCGCGTGGTGGGCGACCTCATCCGCGGCGACGACGGCCGGGTGGGCCATGCGGAGCTCGAGATCGACGGCAACGGCCTCTACCTCGCCGACGCCTACCCCGAGTACGGCATCCCCGCGCCCGACCCGGCCGTGGGCGTGGCCCTCCACCTCGAGGTGGCCGACGCCGACGACACGGTGGCACGGGCTGAGGCGGCCGGCGCGTCGGTGCTGCGCCCGGTGGCGGACCAGTTCTACGGCTCCCGCTCCGGCACCCTGCGCGATCCGTTCGGCCACCAGTGGCAGATCGACGCCCCCGGTACCGGCGGCATGACGCCCACCGACGCGCAGGACGACATGGCCGAGTCGGGCTTCGCCTACGAGACCGTCGACCTCGGCCAGCGAGCGGCGGCCGACCGGCCCAGCGACGCCGGCGACGAGCCCGCCACCCGTGCGCCCAGCATCGGCTACTTCACGGTCGACGCGCCCGACGGCGCCCGGGCCGCTGCCTTCTACGGCGCCCTGCTGGGCTGGGACGCCCGCCCGGGCAGCCAGCCCGGTGGCTTCCACGTGGAGAACATCGAACCTCCTGGCGGGATCGACGGCAGCAAGACCGAGCCGGGGGTCACCGTGTACTTCCGGGTCGACGACGTCGGGGCGGCGGCCGCCCGGGTGCGGGAGCTCGGCGGCACGGTCCTCCAGGAGGCCACCTACCCGTCGGGCGGCAACGCCAGCTGCCTCGACGACCAGGGCGTGCCGTTCCAGCTCTGGCAGCCGGCTCCCGGCTACTGAGCGTCGGCGGCCCGCGAGAGGGACGGGCGGGCTCAGATGTGGACTTCAGGCCCTAGTCCGCTCTGGGTGGTTCGGGGCAGGCTGAGGCCATGACAGCGATCTCGATCTCCGGTTCCAGCAGCGTCTCCCTCCTGATCGGCGACGAGGTCGTCCGCGCCGATGCCAAGACCCCGCTCGCCGACATCGCCAAGGTGCTCGTCGGTGGGGCCATGGGAGCCGTGGTGCTGGGCGACGGCGACCGGCCCGAGGCCATCGTGTCGGAGCGCGACCTCGTGGCTGCCATGGCGGCCGGCCTCGACCCTGCGATCACGCCGGCCATCGAGGTGGCCACCACCGAGCTCGTCTGGTGCGATGTCGACTCCACCATCGACGAGGTGGCGGCCGAGATGATGGAGCGCTACATCCGCCACGTGCTGGTGGAGGACGGTGGCCGCCTGGTCGGAATGGTGTCAGGGCGCGACCTGCTGGCCGCCCTGTGCGCCGGCGCTCCCGCCGACGACGAGTGACGCTCCGCCGACCGAGATGAGCGAACGACCGAAGAACCGGCGCGAAGCCGAAGCCAGGCGTCGGGCGACCGCCCGGCGCTGGCGCCTACTGGCCGGCGTGGCCGCAGTGGTGCTCGGCTTCGGGGCGATCGTGGCCGTCGTGGCGGTGGCCTCCGGCCCCTCGAAGCCGCTGGAGGACGGTGTCGACGATCAGGCCCTCGGCGCCCAGGTGTTCTCGGCCAGCTGCGCCACCTGCCACGGTCCCGAGCTGCTCGGCACCTTCGTGGGCCCGCCGCTGGTCGACGAGATCTACGCGCCCGACCACCACGACGACGACGCCATCCGGGCCGCCATCGCCAACGGCGTGGAGCCCCACCACTGGGACTTCGCCGCCATGCCCCCCATCCCCGGGCTGGATGCCGCCGAGGTCGACGCGGTGATCGGACACATCCGGGCGGTGCAGGGGGAGGCAGGGATCGGCGGCGAGGCCGCGCCCTGAGGCCGAGCGCTCAGGGCCGGTCGGTCACGGCGCGGGGTGGCGGCCAGCCTCGACGAGGTCCTCCGGCTCGACGCCCTCCTCGAGCGGATCGGTGCGGCGAAGACCTCGGTCCTCGCGCCAGATCTCCCAGACGGCGACGGAGCCGGCCAGCCAGGCCAGCCCGAGCACGAACCCACCCAGCACGTCGGTGACGTAGTGGACCCCGAGCGCGAGCCGGGTGACGCCGATGGCCAGCACGAGCACGACCACGGCGGCCGTCGCCCACCGGCGCGCCGCCGGTCTGAGGAGCGAGGCGAAGGCGAGGAGGAGGGCGCCGTAGCAGACGGTCGAGGACATGGCATGGCCCGATGGGAAGCTGTTCCCGAAGGCTGACGCCACCGGGGCCTCGAGCTCGGGCCGGGGTCGACCGATGGCCACCTTGGCCACCGTGTCGACGATGCCCCCGCCGATGGCCGTGATCACGAGGAACCAGGCCAGGTGCCACCGCCGCTGCGAGGCCAGCCACAGCGCAGGCAGGCCGATGACCACGGCCAGCCAGATCGGCTTGCCCAGGAAGCTGACCGCCTGCATCAGCGTCACGATGCCCTCGCGCCCGGCCACCCAGCGATGGAGGCTCTCGGCGATGCTGGTGTCCCACCGGGTGGCCGGCCCGTCGGTCACCACCTGCGCGAGCAGCAGGCCGAACGGCACCGCCACCAGCAGCAGCGCCACCGCGAAGAGCGTCAGCCGCAACCCGTAGCGCTCGACCGGGTCGAAGCGGCGCAGGAGCCGGTCGGTGGTCTGCTCGGCGGGAGGCACCTTCGGTGCCTGCCCGCTGCGCCGCCGGGCGATCCATCGCCCGGCGAGGTCACTCGCTGGCTACCGCCCGCAGCACGTCGAGACGGGCGGCGCGGCGGGCGGGCAGCAGCCCGGCGAGCACGCCGCACACGGCGGCGGCCACCACCACGATCCCGAGCGTTCCCACCGGGATGCCGATGGTGGACACGACCGAGGGCGGCATGGCGGCGGCCAGCACCACGCCGAAGGCCGCCCCGACCCCGATGCCCAGGACGGCGCCGAAGACGGCGACCATGGCGGACTCGAGGAGCACCATCTGGCGCACCTGCCGCCCGCGCATCCCGACCGCCCGCAGGAGACCGATCTCGCGGGTGCGCTCCAGCACCGAGAGGGCCAGGGTGTTGGCGATGCCGAGGAGGGCGATGAACAGCGCCAGCCCGAGGAGGCCGTTGATGGCGATGAGCACGCTGTTGAAGTCGGCCTCCTGGCTGGCCTGGTAGGTGGCCCGGTCCTCCAGCTTCACCTGGGGGTGCCGGGCCAGCACCGCTTCGATGGCCGGGAGGGCCTCGGCGGCCGCGACGCCGTCGGCCAGGGTGGCGAAGGCCATCAGGTCGAGGTCGCTGGAGGGGAACTCCTGCTCGAAGAGGGCGATGTCGATCAGGTAGTTGCCGGCCAGGGCAGCATCGCCGTGGATCCCGGCGACCGTGAGCTCCTGTGGATCTCCGGAGGGGAACTGCACCGTCACCTGGTCGCCCACCTGGAGGCCGAGGTCGCCCGCGGGGTCCCGGTGCACGAAGATGCCGCCGGCGCCGAGGGCCTCGAAGCTGCCGTCGATCAGGTCGACGTCGACCACGGAGGCGGCGGTGCTGGCGTCGGCGGCCACCACATCGCGCTCGTTGCCGTCGATCAGGAAGCGACCGAAGCGCACGCCGGTCACCGATCCCACCTCGGGCAGCTCGGCCAGCTCGGCGGTGACGGCGGGGCTGAAGCCGGTGAAGCCCTCGGTCGAGAGCACGTAGTCAGCGGAGACCGATCCCTCGATGGCCACCGCGAAGGTGCGCTTCATCGACTCGCCCACGATGAACACCGTCGTGACCAGCGCCAGGCCGATCATGAGGGCCGAGGCGGTCTTGGCGGTGCGATCGGGGTTGCGCACTGCGTTGGCGTGGGCGAGGCGGCCCACCAGGCGGAACAGCGGGACGACCGGCCGGCCGAGGGCACCGGCGATGGGCACGGCCACCACCGGGCTCAGCTGGGCCACGCCGATGAACACGGCCAGCGCGCCGAGGGCCAGAGCAGCCACGACGCTCATGGTCGCGTCGGCCACGAACACGCCGCCCAGCACCAGGGCGACGCCCACCCCGGTGAGGACGCCGCCGCCCACGGCTCGCCGCAGCGACGAGGCGCTGTGGGGGACGAAGCCCTCGCGCATCCCCTCCACCGGCGGCACGCCGGACGCCCGGCGGGCCGGGGCCAGCGCCGCCACCAGCGTGACGCCGATGCCCACCACCGCGGCGGCCACGAAGGTGCGGCCGAGGAGCACCAGGCCCTCCGTCGGGAGGTCGAACCCGGCCGCGCCCAGGATGGCCTGGAGCACGATGGCGATGAGGAGCCCGAACCCGACACCGAGGCCGGAGGCCAGCACGCCGACCAGGAGCGCCTCGGCGAGCACCGAGGTGGTGATCTGGCGCCCGCTGGCTCCGAGAGCCCGCAGCAGGGCCAGCTGTCGGGTGCGCTGCCCCACCACGATCGAGAACGTGTTGTTGATGAAGAAGGCGGCCACGAAGAGGGCGATGGCGGCAAAGCCGAGCAGGCCGTTCTGGAAGGCGTCGAGGAAGCCCGACACCCCGCCGCTCTCCTCCTCGACCACCTCCGCGCCGGTCGCCGCCTCGACACCGTCGGGCACGACGGCGGCGATGGCCGCGGCCAGCTCGCCGGGGTCGACGCCGTCGGCGGCGGCCACGTCGATCGAGTCGACCATGCCGTCGGTGCCGAACACCTCAGGAGCGGCGTCGACGTCGAAGGCCGTCACCCGGGCGCCGAGCAGGTTGTTGGCCTCGCCGAAGGTGAAGATGCCCACGATCTCCACGCTCGGCTGGCTGCCGTCGGCCAGCAGCACGGTGGTGCTGTCGCCCACCGCGAACCCGAAGTCAGCGGCGGTGCCGCGATCGATGACGACCTCGGCGGCCCCCACCGGGGCCCGCCCGGACTCGAGGGTGGCCGGGCGCAGGCGGTCCTCGTGGCCCCAGGAGACGCCCAGGAACGGGGCTCCCGTGCTGGTGAGCGGCTCGCCGTCGAGGTCGACGAGCTGGGCGTAGCCGCCCACGGTGACCTCGGCGGCGGCGACGCCGTCCACCGAGCGGACCACCTCGAGCAGCTCACTGGGGACCCGCCCGCGCTCGATGGTGGCGCTGCCGGCGCTGCCCAGCGACGACTCGGCCCGCACCGACACGTCGGTGCCGGCGGTGATGTCGGTGAAGAGCTGGTCGACCGATCGCCGGAGCGTGTCGCTGACCACGAAGGACCCGACGACGAAGCCCACCCCCATGACCACCGCGAAGGTGGTCATGAGGAAGCGCAGCTTGTGGGCGAGGGCGTTGCGGAGGCTGAGGCGGAGCACGTCAGGCTCCGAGCTTCTTCATGCGGTCGAGCACCCGCTCGACCGTCGGTTGGCGCATCTCGTCGGCCACCCGCCCGTCGGCGAGGAAGAGCACGCGGTCGCTGTAGGCGGCGGCGGTGGGGTCGTGGGTGACCATCACCACCGTCTGGCCGAAGTCGTCGACCGCGGCGCGCAGGAAGCC
>JBPPMN010000275.1:0-5053 GCA_051306055.1 Acidimicrobiales bacterium | reverse complement strand
TGGCGGCCAGGACCTCGGGGGCTCAGCGGAAGCGGACGACGGGCCAGCCCGCCCGCTGGGCCCAGCGGCGCAGCTCGGGGTCGGGGTTGACGGCCACCGCGGTGCCGCAGCGCTCGAGCAGTGGCAGGTCGCTGCCCGAGTCGGCGTAGGCGGTGGCGGTGGCCAGGTCGATCCGGCCCACCTCGCGCTCGAGGCACTCCAGCTTGCCGGCGCCGTAGCAGAACGGGCCATCGAGCCGACCGGTGAGCAGGCCGCCGGCCACCTCCACCCGGGTGCCCACGGCGCGGTGCGCGCCGAGCTCCACGGTCACCGCCTCCACCAGCTCCTGTGGGCTGGCCGAGAGGACCACGCAGAAGTCGCCCGCATCGACGTGGTGGCGCAGCAGCCACCGGGCGGTGGGGTGCACGGCGGCGGCCAGCGACGGGCCCAGGTCTCTCGCCGCCTGCAGCAGCGGCTCGGCGCGCTCGCCGTCGGCGGCTTCGAGGAGGGTGGCGACGAGACGGTCGATGCGGGCGGCGCCGATGCCCCGACGCCGGAAGGCCAGCTCGGTGAGGGCGTGACGGGCCACCGCTGTACGGGGGACGATGCCGCGCCGCACCAGCTCGCGGCCGTAGAGCGAGAGGCTGGAGCCGGCGATGAGCGTGCGGTCGAGGTCGAACACGGCCACGCCGTGGCCCACATGGGCCGGAGACCAGCGCCGACCGTCGCTGGCCCTGGGGGAGGAGGTTGGGCCAGCGACGGTGGGCACGGGCTGCATCGTGGACCACGGAGGTGGCGACGGCCCCAGGCCCCGGCGACGAGAAGGTGAACGCTCCACCAACAACGTCGGAGGTGGCTACGGTCCCGGCCCACGGACCGAGGGGGAGCGATGGACGACGAGCGCGAGGTGTGGGCAGCGGCGGTGCGCCAGGGGATGGCGGTGGCCCATGCTGCGGCCCGCACCCCCGACCTGCCTGCGGTGATCGCGGCCGACGGCGACCGCAGCTTCGCCGAGCTCAACGCCAACGCCAACCGGCTGGTGCGGGCGCTGCGGGCCGAGGGCCTCGACGCCGGCGACAGCGTGGCCGTGCTGTGCGGCAACCGAGCCGAGTTCGCCGAGGTGTGGGCGGCCTGCACCCGGGCCGGCTTCCGCCTCACCACCGTGAACTGGCACCTGACGCCCGACGAGGCGGCCTACATCGTGGGCGACTGCGGGGCGAAGGCCTTCGTGGCCGATGCCTCCCACGCCGGGGCGGTCCCGTCGGCGGAGCAGGTGCCGTTGCGGTTGGCGGTGGGGGGCGCCCTGCCCGGCTTTCAGCCCTACGCCGATGCGCTGGCGGCCCACGACGGCACCGACATCGACGACCCCACCCTCGGCACGGCCATGCTCTACACGTCGGGCACCACCGGCTACCCGAAGGGCGTCAACAAGGCGCCCGACCCCGACGGCCTGGTGGCCGGCGTGCTGGCCCAGCTCTACGGGCCCGGCGACGTGCACCTCGGCACCGGGCCGCTCTACCACACGGCCCCGTACCTCTTCGCGCTGCAGGCCCCGCTCACCTGCGGTGTCACCACCGTGCTCATGCGCGACTGGGACGCCGAGGGGGCGCTGGCCCTCATCGATCGGCATCGGGTGACCCACAGCCACCTCGTGCCCACCATGTTCCACCGGCTCCTCGGCCTCCCCGACGACGTGAAGCAGCGCTACGACCTCTCGTCGCTCAAGGTCGTGCTGCACGGCGCGGCGCCGTGCCCGGTGCCGGTGAAGCAGGGGATGCTCGACTGGTGGGGCCCGGTGATCTGGGAGTACTACGGCGCCACCGAGGGGGCCGGCACCGTGGTCGACCCGCACACCTGGCTCACGAAGCCCGGCACCGTCGGCAAGGTCGATCCCGACCACCTCCACGTGGGCGACCACGAGGCCCACCCGCTGCCCGCCGGCGAGGAGGGCCTCGTGTGGATCAAGGGGCAGGGCAAGGACCGCTTCGAGTACTTCGGCGACGACGACAAGACGGCCGGCGCCTACCGGGGCGACCACTTCACGCTGGGCGACGTGGGCCGCATCGACGACGACGGCTACCTCTTCCTCACCGACCGCAGCACCAACCTGATCATCTCGGGCGGCGTGAACATCTACCCCGCCGAGGTCGATGCCGTGCTGCTCGAGCACCCGGCGGTGGCCGACGTGGCCGTGATCGGCGTGCCCGACGACGAGTGGGGTGAGTCGGTCCTCGCCGTGGTGGAGCGCAAGCCGGGCGTCGAGGTAGACCCGGGGCACCTGCTGGCCTTCTGCCGGGAGCACCTGGCCCACTACAAGTGCCCCCGCGCCGTCGACTTCGTCGACCAGCTCCCACGCGACGACAACGGCAAGATCTACAAGCGTCGCCTCCGCGACGAGTACCGCACCCGCCTGGCCTGACCGATCACGGGTGCGAGGGGCTCGGCCCGTCGCCGGGGAGCTCGAAGGCCACCTCGTCGACGTAGCACCAGTACCAGTCCTCGCCGGGCTCGAACGACTGGACCAGCGGGTGCTCAGCCGAACCCGCGTGAGCGGTGGCGTGCTGGTTCGGTGAGCTGTCGCAGCAGCCGACGTGGCCGCACACCGCGCACCGTCGGAGGTGCACCCAGCGTCCACCGATCGCCAGGCAGTCCTCGCAGCCGTCCGTGTTGGCGGTGGGGGTGGTGATGAGCTCGAGGTGGGTGCAGGTCGACATCGGGTCTCCTTGCGGGTCAGTCGTCGGGGGAGTCGTCTTGCCCGCGGCCGTGCTTCCAGTAGCCGCGGACGGTGCACTGGGAGCGAGGGTGGCCGCGCTCGTCGAAGAGGTGCTTGCGGATGCGCTGGACGGCGGCCGCCTCCCCGGCCACCCAGACCCGCGTGTGCCCGGCCAGCTCGGACGCCGCCACCGCCGCGCCGAGCGCGCTGCCTGACGGCTCGGTCGCCGCCGGGGCGATCCAGGCGACCGAGGTGCCTGGGTGGGCCGGGAGCTCCACCCGGGCGTCGGCTCGGGCCTCCACCAGCACCGTCACCGTCGCCGCGTCGGGGACGGCCTCGAGCAGCACGCTGATGGCCGGGATCGCTGACTCGTCGCCGGCCAGCAGGAAGGAGCGGTCGGCCGGGTCGATCTCGTAGCCCCGACCCGTGCCCGACACCGCCGCCCGGGCCCCCGGCTCGACGTCGGCGGCCCACGACGACAGCGGCCCGGCGCCGTGGAGCACCACCTCCACGTCGAGCTCGAGTGCGTCGGCGTCGAAGCGCACCGGCGTGAGGGTGCGGATGGCCGGGCGGGTGCCGTCGGCGTGCCGGAACTCGTTGCCGTTCCAGACGGGCACCGCCTCCGGGTGCTCGGCGGTCGGCACGAGGAGCCGCACGCTGGCCGCCGGCAGCCCGGGGTCGAGCCCCTCGAGGTCGGGTCCGGCCAGGGTGAGGCGCACGAGGTGGGGGCTGCGCCGCTGCACCGCGTCGACGGTGACGGATCGGAACGGCGGTGGCTCCCGGCGGGCACGGATGGCAGGCACGACTCGAGCCTACGAAGGGGTGTGCGCAGTCGCGCCCCACATCACGGCGTGTCCGGATCTGACCGGCAGGCCGGGCTGAGGAGCGCCACGATGGGGGCATGGCCGTCCAGGGCGTCACCACCACCGGGATCTACTGCGTGCCGTCCTGCTCGGCCCGGCCGAACCCATCCAACGTGGTGCCCTACCCGTCCCCGGCCGCCGCGGAGGCGGCCGGCTTTCGCGCCTGCCTGCGCTGCCGCCCCTACCGCCACCCCGACGCTCACGGAGAGGTGACCGGCCCGGAGCTGGTGTGCCGGGCCGTGCGCCTGGTCAGCGACGGCGCCCTCGACCACGGCACCGAGGGGGACCTGGCCGCCCGTCTCGGCGTGTCGGCCCGCCACCTTCGGCGGCTGTTCGCCCAGCACGTGGGCACCACGCCCGACGCCCTGGCCCGCAGTCGCCGCACCCACTTCGCCCGCCGGCTGCTCGACGACACGGACCTGCCCGTGATCGAGATCGCCTGGGCCGCAGGCTTCGGCAGCCTCCGCCAGCTCAACCGGGCCTGCCAGGAGATCTTCCGGGCGCCACCCACCGAGCTCCGCGCTCGGCGCCGGAAGGCTGATCGACTCGTCGCCGACGGCGGCCTGGCGCTGCGCCTGCCCATCGCGGGCCCGTTGGCCTGGGACGAGCTGCTGGCCTACTTCGACCGTCGCGCCATCGCGGGGGTGGAGGCGGTGGTCGACGGCACCTACTGCCGCACGGTGCTGATCGACGGGTCGCCCGGGCTGCTCGAGCTCGAGCGCCCGGCCGACGACCACCTCCTGCTGCGCGCCCACCTGCCCCACCTCCACGACCTCCGCCACGTGGTGGAGCGGGCCCGCCGCATCTTCGGGCTCGACCGCGACCCCCGCTCGGCCGAGGCCCACCTGGTGGGAGACCCGGTGCTCGCCCCGCTGCTGGCGGCCCGATCAGGCCTGCGGGTGGCCGGCACCTGGGATCCGTTCGAGACCGGCGTGCGAGCCATCGTGGGCCAGCAGGTGAGCGTGGCCGGTGCCAGCACCGTGACCGCCCGCATCGTGGCCAGGTCGGGCACCCCCGTGCCGGGCCTCGAGCCCTTCGGCCTCACCCACACCTTTCCCGCCCCTGGGGACCTGGCCCAGGCCGACCTCGACGGCATCGGCATGCCCGGCGCGCGGGTCGCTGCGGTGCGGAGCTTCGCGGCAGCGGTCGACAAGGGGGAGCTGCCCCTCGACGGCCGCCTCGGCCTCGACGAGCTGCTGGCCGCCATCTCCGCCGTGCCGGGACTCGGGCCGTGGACGGCCGGCTACCTGGCCATGCGCATGGGAGAGGCCGACGCCTTCCCGGCGGCCGACCTCGGCCTGCGGCGGGCCACCAACCCGCACGGCGACCCGCTCCCCACCCGCACCCTCGAGGAGCGGGCGGAGGCCTGGCGCCCCCACCGAGCGCTGGCTGCCGTGCACCTCTGGCTCAGCGAAGGCGCCTGAGCCCGGGCGCGGCACGGCCCCGCCGTCGGCGGGGCCGTGCGAGCGGGCGGTCAGCCGGTGAAGGTGGGCGCAGC
>JBPPMN010000267.1:0-7729 GCA_051306055.1 Acidimicrobiales bacterium | reverse complement strand
CCTTCGAAGATGTCCATGGTCTCCCGAAAGCGTCCAGCCGTTTCACCCGAGTCCGTGACCTGCGGTTCCGTCCGCCCCAGTCCGTGTGTTCCACCCGATTCCGCCGAGTTCTCGTACCAGGACTAGTACCGCCCGGCGTTGTGCCACTTGGGCGCCGGCGGCGGGTCTCACCTCACGATGTATCCCTCTCGGCGGTTCGTTCGTCTTGTTGATGGCTGGTCGTCACCGCTCACGACAGCGATGAGAACAAGGAGAACGTCATGAACGAAGGAACCGCAGATCGGGTCATCAGGATCGTCGCCGGCATCGCGCTGCTCGCACTGGGATGGGGCGAAGTCGTCACCGGCACCCTCGGCACCGTGTTCAAGGTCCTCGGGTTCGTCCCCCTCCTCACAGGCCTGGTCGGCTGGTGCCCGCTCTACGCCGTCGCCCACCTGTCCACCCGCGGTCGTGTCGCCGAGGACACGGTCACCGCTCGATGATCTCCGGGCTCAGGGCGGTGATGTTGCTCCCGAGCCACCGCCCGAACACCCGCCTCTTGCAGCCATGAACGGCACTGGAGTCGAGGTGCTCGTGATCACCACGCCGTGGTGTCATCACTGCCGGGCGATGCAACCGGAGCTCGACCGGCTCGAACAGGTCTACGGGACGTCGATGCAGATCGAACGCATCGACGCCACACTCGACCCCGATCGAGTTGGAACGCTCAGCGTAAAGGCCACACCGACCGTGATCATGCGAGTGGCCGGCGCCGAGCGGGCCCGCTTGATCGGTCGGGTCTCGGCACGCGATCTGGAACAGTTCTTCGCCAGCACCGGCAGCCATCGACCGTTCCCCCTCGATGGCATCACCCGAGCCGCCGCGGGCGTCGCGCTGATGGGCATCGGCTGGTGGCTGGCCACGCCACCGCTTGCCGCCATCGGCGCAGCCCTCGTTGTCTGGGCGGCTGTCACGATGTGGAGATGGTCACGATGACCCCCGACGATCTCGTCGCCGAGATCCCAGCGCTGTACCGATTCGCCCGTGCACTGGTCCGCGACGATCACCTGGCCGCCGACCTCACACAGGACACGCTGGTCAGGGCCATCGAACGCTCCAACCAGTACCGCAATGACGCCCCCTTGGGCGCCTGGCTGAAGCGGATCCTGCGCAACCTCGCCACGGACCGCGCCCGCCGGTCCGGACGAGAAATTGTCGTCGCCGACGTCGAGACGCAGTGGCACGACGACGAATACACCGTCGACCCGGCGAGCGTTCTCGACCGGGCCGCCACCCGGGCCGAGCTCGAGGACGCCCTCACCCGCCTGCCGTTCATCTACCGCAGTGCTGTTCTGCTCCACGACGTTGAGGGCTGGACCGTGCAGGAGATCGCCGACCTCGACCAGATCGGGCTTCCCGCCGCCAAGCAACGGCTGCGGCGAGGACGTATGGCGCTCGTGTCCGCACTCGCCTCCGGCGCCGAACGGCGCCATGCCCTCAAAGGAGTGCCCATGCGTTGCTGGGACGCCCGCCAACACATCTCCGACTACCTCGACGGTGCTCTCGGCGCCGACACGATCCGCACCGTCGAAGCCCACCTCGAAACCTGCCCGACCTGCCCACCCCTGTACGCAGCACTCGTCGGTGTCCACGAGGCCGTCGGCGAACTCCGCGATAGCGACTCCGTCATCCCGCCCGCCGTCGCCGGCCGCCTCTCCCAGCTCGTGGCAATGTCGCTCGGACATCGCGGCATTAGGCACGGCCACTGATCCCGCCGATGAGGTCTCGTCTCCCGGAGTCCATCTGTTCCGCCCGATTCCGGCGAGTTCTAGTACCAGAACTAGTACTTGGTCGTCCCGGTCGTTCCCGTCCTCGTCATCGCGAGGAGTATGTCGAGCGGGTGGTGGCCGGCGGGTTCCCCATGGCCCTCGCCCGCAGCACCCCCAACGCCCGAGCCCGGTGGTTCGACGACTACGTGAACCTCACTCTCGAGCGGGACGTCCAAGAGATCAGTCGGATCCGCCAAGGTGACCTGCTGCCCAAGCTGTTGCATCGGCTCGCCGGCCAGACCGCCCAGGTCCTCAACGTGAACGGTGCCGGCCGCGACGTCGGACTCGACCACACCACCGCCGAGGACTACACCCGCCTGCTCGAGAGGGTGTTCCTCATCGAGCGTCTGCCCTCCTGGGGCAAGACCCTCATTGCCCGGACGGGCGCCAAGCCGAAGCTGCACGTCGTCGACTCCGGGGTCGCGGCCCGCCTGCTGCGCCTCACCCCCGAAAAGCTCCTGCGGCTCGACACCACCGCGCTCACCGAGCTCGGGCACGAACCACGCGCCTCTCGAACCAGCAAACGCCGGCCGGGAGCGCCGCCCGCAGGAAAGATGCTGCGCATCTTTGAGGCCGCCATCGGAGCCTGCCGCCGCCAGGCCGAGGCCAGCAATGACGGACCTCGACGGGCGAGCACAGACCCCTCCTGGCCCATTTGCGGAGCGAAAACTAGTACTGAACTAGTACATGGCCGTTCGGCGACGACACAGCCGAGACGCGTCGTGCTCTGGCCGCAAGTCGCGTTTCCCCAGGACAGCTACTCAATTCGGAGGCCGCTGATCGCCCTCGAGATCACGAGCTGCTGGATCTGCTCCGTGCCTTCGAAGATGTCCATGGTCTCCCGAATCGGTCCAGCCGTTTCACCCGAGTCTGTGAGCTGCCGTTTCGTCTCCAGGAGTCCATCCGTTCCGCCCGATTCCGCCGAGTTCTAGTACCAGGACTAGTACTCGGCAGCGTGCTCGCCGACGGTGAGCGTCAGCAGATCCTCGCCGACGGTCACCTCGCCGCGGTAGCCGCCCGTGCGGACATCGGTAGCGAAGGCGGTGGCGCCGAGCGCGTCGGCTGGGGGCGGGATGAGGTGGGTGAGGAGCAGGTGACCGACGCCGGCTCGCTCGGCCATGGCGCCGAGCTCCTGGGTGTCGGCGTGGTAGCTGAACACGTGCTCGAACGAGGTGCCGTCGATCACGTCGCGCATCGCCGCGGTGCGGCAGGCCTCGTGCACCAGCACGTCGGCGCCGGCGGCCAGGTGCTCGACCTCGTCGCAGACGCGGGTGTCGCCCGAGATGACCACCGAGCCGCCGGGGGTTTCGACTCGGAAGGCGACGGCACCGACCACCGGCTCGTGGCGAACGCGGACGGCGGACACGGTGACGTCACGATCGGGTGACGTCCACACGATCGTCGGCGTCTCGGTGACCGGGAACGGGCGCAGGTCGACCGCCGGAGGCTGGTCGAGCACCTCGGCCATTCGGGCAGCGACGTCGTCATCGAACCCGTCGAGCATCCGCTCGACGAAGCGAGCCGCCGGCCCTTCCGGCGCCACGACGACGAGCGGGTCGACCGGGTGCAGGTGCTGGAAGATCCAGCGGGTCAGGGCCACGTCGACAAGGTCGACCACGTGATCGCTGTGGACGTGGGTGACGAACAGCGCCGTGAGGTCCTGGGGCCCGAGCCCGGCGTCAGCCAGGCGAAGGACGGTGCCGCGTCCGGCATCGAACTGGAGGGCGAGGTCCGCGTGCCGGACGAGCGTGCCGGGTCCGGCCCGACCCGGCGCGGGCAGGGGCACGCCCGTCCCGGTAAGGGTGACGGTGGTGGTGGCGTCGGTCATCGGTGCTTGCCGAGCGTCCAGCCCTGCCCGGCGAGCACCCGCTCGGCGGTGCTGCGGGGCACGTCCTCGAGGGTGGTGGCCATGGTGTCGTTCCACCGGTTGAGGTACCCGAACAGTGCGCAGACGGCGACGATGGCGGTGATCTGCTCGTCGCTGAAGTGCTCGCGGCACGCGGCGAGGTCGTCGTCGGTCACCGCATTCGGGTGCTGCCCGGCGTGGAAGGCGAGGCGCAGCGCGGCCCGTTCCGCCTCGTCGAAGTGGTCGCTGGTCTCGAAGGACCACAGCTCGGCGAGCTTGGCCTCGTCGACCCCGAGGTGTTCGGCGTGGGCGGCGGTGTGGGCCTGGCAGTAGCGGCAGCCCGATGCGGCGCTGGTGAGGTGCCCGACCAGCTGGGTGAGGTCGGCGGGCAGCAGCCCGTTGGAGAAGACCACCTGGGCGAGGCCGGTGAAGCCCTCGAGCAGCCGCGGCACCCGGGCCATGGCGAACAGCGACGACGGGACGAAGCCCATGAAGGCTTCGATCGCGGCGAACCCCTCCTCGTACTCGGCTAGGTCCTGTCGCGGGATGGGGGCGATCCGGCTCACCGCGGCACGTCCGAGGGGGCCGCGTGGCGGCCGATCTCCCATCCCTGGCTGACGAGGACCCGCTCGGCGGTGTCACGCGCCCTGTCCTCGAGGGTGGTGGCCATGGTGTCGTTCCAGCGGTTGAGGAACCCGAACAGCGAGCACACGGCGACGATGGCGGTGATCTGCTCGTCGCTGAAGTGCGCCCGGCACGCGGCCACGTCGTCGTCAGTCACCGCATTCGGGTGCTGCCCGGAGCGGAACGCCAGCCGCAGCGCCGCCCGTTCGGCCTCGTCGAAGCGATCGCTCGTCTGGAACGACCACAGCTCCGCGAGCTTGGCCTCGTCGACCCCGAGGTGTTCGGCGTGGGCGGCCGTGTGAGCCTGGCAGTAGCGGCACCCCGCGCCCGCGGAGGCCATGTGACCGGCCAGCTGGGCCAGCTCCTCGCTGATCAGCCCGTTCATGGCCGCGGCGTGGGCGAGCCCCACGTAGCCGTCGAGCAGCCCGGGCACCAGCGTCATCGACCGCAGCGTCTCGGGCACCAGGCCCATGACCTCTTCGTAGATGCTGAACAGCCCGGCGTGGTCGGGCAGGTCCTCGCGGGCCGGTGGTTGGATCCTGGTCATCGGGCTCCCTCACTTTCACTGGTCAGTTGACAAGTAACTGCCATCCGAGTTCGCTTGTCAAGTGAACAGTTACGCTGTGCGCATGACCCGAGCCGAGCAGCGCGAGCAGACCTGGGCCCGCATCGTGGCCGCCGCCGTCGAGTCCTTCGCCGAGCTGGGCTTCGACGCCTCGAGCACTCGCGACATCGCCCGTCGGGCCGGTGTCACCCAGGGCCTGGTCACCTACTACTTCGCCTCCAAGGACGAGCTCTGGCGAGCGGCGGCCGACCAGATCTTCGGCGCCTTCGACGACCTCCCCGATCGGCCGGCGCCGAACGCGGCCGTCGGCGACGACACGGCCCGGGAGGCCATCCGGTCCTTCGTGCGCTTCGCCGCGCACCACCCCGAGCTGTTCGCGTTCGTCGTCGACACGTCGCGGCGCGACGACGACCGCCTTCGCTGGTTGGTGGAGACCCACCTCCAGGCTCGCTACGACGCCGTGGCGGGCCTGGCCGCTCGCCTGTATGGCGATCAGGGCACCGCGCTGGCACCGCACCTCTACTACGGGCTCACCGGTGCCGCCTCGCTGATGTTCGCGCTCTCCGCCGAGTGCCGGGCCCTCACCGGGGTGGACCCCGCCACCGACGAGCGCATCGAGCGCCACGCCGAGCTGGTGGCGCAGCTCCTCGTCCCGGGGTAACGCGGGCGGCTTCATCGTTCACTTGACAAGTGAGCATCTGTGCCGCACGATCCACTGGTCAAGCGAACAGCGAATGGAGCCGGACCGATGGAGACCATCACCACCGACGTGCTCGTGGTCGGCGCCGGGCCGGCAGGGCTCACCCTGTCCGCGCTGCTCGCTCGGGCGGGCGTGCCGGCGCTGACCGTCACGAAGTACGCCACCGCCAACTCGCCCCGAGCGCACATCACCAACCAGCGCAGCGTCGAGGTCTTCCGCGACCTCGGCATCGAGGACCGGGTGATGGAACGGGCCCTCCCCCACCACCTGATGGGCAAGCAGGTGTTCGCCACCGCCTTCGCCGGCCGCGAGCTGTCGCGGATGATGACCTTCGGCGCCGGCGACGAGCGCATCGGCGACTACCGGGCGGCCAGCCCCACCGAGATGTGCAACGCGCCACAGCACATCCTCGAACCGATCCTGCTCGACCGGGCCCGCGAGCTGGGCGCGGACATCCGCCTGCACCATGAGGTGGTGTCGATCGACCAGGACGACGACGCCGTGACGGCCCGGGTCCGGCCCCGTGAGGGCGGTGACGAGCTCGAGGTGGTGGCCCGCTACGCCGTGGGCTGCGACGGGGCCCGCAGCATCGTCGCCGAGGCCGGCGGGTTCGAGCTGGAGGGTCCGGCCGGCCTGGGCAACGCCATCACCGTGTGGATCGAGGCCGACCTGGCGCGCTACACCCGGCACCGCTCGGGCGCTCTGTTCGTGGTCTGCAACCCGGGCAGCGACGATGTCGTCAGCATCTGGACCTGCATCGAGCCGTGGAACGAGTGGAGCACGATCTTCGTGCGCCACGGGATGACGGCCCAGGACCTGTCCGAGGAGGCGGTCCTGCCGCGGGTGCGGGCGGCCATCGGCGACGACGGCGTCGAGGTGCGCATCAAGCACATCAGCCCGTGGGAGTTCAACCACGTGGTCGCCTCCGGCTACCGGCGGGGCCGCCTGTTCATCGCCGGCGATGCCGCTCACCGGCACCCGCCCGCCAACGGGCTGGGCAGCAACACCTCGGTGCAGGATGCCTACAACCTGGCCTGGAAGCTGGCCCTGGTCGTGCAGGGGCGGGCGGGCGAGTCGCTCCTCGACAGCTACGACGCCGAGCGCCAGCCGGTGGGTCGCCAGGTCGTCGACCGGGCCAACCAGAGCGTCGGCGAGATGGCCGCCTGGCTCGGGCCGATCGGGCTCCGCGGCGGGCAGACCGTCGAGGAGGCCCACGCCGAGCTCGACGCCATCTTCGGACCCGACGGCGAGGAGCGGCGCCTGGAGCTGCTGAAGGGCCTCGAGGTGATGAACGCGCAGTTCAACGCCCACGGCGTCGAGCTCGATCAGCGCTACGAGTCGTCCGCGGTGGTGGGCGACGGGACACCGTTCCCCGCTCCGGACCGCGACCCGGAGCTGTACCACCACCCGTCGACCCACCCCGGCTGCCCCCTCCCGCACGCCTGGCTCGGTCGCGGCACCCATGACGTGTCCACCCTCGACCTCTGCGACTACGGACGCTTCACCCTCATCACCGGCGCCGGCGGGGAGGCGTGGGAGCCGGCCGCCGCCGCGGTCAGCGAGCAGCTGGGCGTGGAGGTCCGACCCTTCCGGGTGGCCCTCGGCCAGCCGGACAACGACGTGTACGGCCACTGGACCAGCCGCCGTGAGGTCACTGACCGCGGCTGCGTGCTGGTCCGGCCCGACCGCTTCGTCGCCTGGCGCCGCGACGACCTCCCCGACGATCCGACCGCCGCCCTCGCCGCGGCCATGACCCGGATCCTCCACCGATGAGCATCGACCGGCTGCTCGACATCACCCTCGCCGTCCCCGACCCCGACGGACTGGCTGCCTTCTGGGCGCGGCGCGGCCTGCTGGCCACCGACGCCGGCGTGCTCGGCACGTCCGAACGCCCACGCCAGCTCGTGCTGCGCGAGGGTCCCTACCGACACCTGGCCGAGCTCCACCTCGGCTGTGCCGACGAGGCCGACCTCAAGGCCATAGCCCGCCGCCTCGATGCGCTCGGGGTCGCCTCGCAAGTCGACGGCACCACCCTCACCTGCGCCGACCCGGTCTTCGACCACCACGTCATCGTCGAGGTCACCGGTCACGCCGAGCTCAGCGCCACCGCGGCGCGGCCGGCCAACGGGCCGGGCCGGGTCGAGCGCACCTCCGCCAGCGCCGACGTCGTGGAGGAGGCCGGCCCG
>JBPPMN010000223.1:0-5727 GCA_051306055.1 Acidimicrobiales bacterium | reverse complement strand
GGGTGGGGGTCAGGGCGGCTGAGGTCGACGGCTCCGCCGGCGGGCGTTTCCGTCGGGGCGGTTCGGGACAGGCGGGCCAGCAGCGCTTCGGCCGGCACGACCATGGCGACGTCGATGGGGAGCTCGATGGCCCATCCGAGGGCGTCGGGGTCCTCGGTGAGGAGCGCCACCTGCGTCTTCTCGCTGGCGGCGACGACGACGTCGAGGAGGCTCGGTCGCACGCCGGCGTCGACCGTCTCGAAGGGGTCGTCGAGCACGAGGAGCTCGAGGCCGGCAGCGGCGTCGAGGAGGCCGGTGAGGCCCTCGACGAGGTCGTCGGCTTGCGGGCCCTCGGCGCCGGAGGCAGCCAAGCGGACGGCGGCCTCGGCATCGTCCATCTGGGCGGCCGCCTCGGTGAAGGCTGCCTCGGCGACGTCGATCTCGGGCTGGAGGACCTCGGCGTGGCGCACGAGGGCGGCGGCCAGCTCAGCGAGCGTGCTCAGCGGCTCCCCCTCGGGGCGGTCGTCGATCGGGAGCTCCTCGGCCAGCTGTCGAGCCCGGCGGGCCAGGTCGCCGAGCGCCTCGGTGGCACGGTCGTAGGAGGTCTCGGCGGCGGCCACGGCCTCGCCCGCCTCTTCCAGCGTCGTCTTGGCCTCAGCCTCGGCCTTGGCCAGGCTGGCGTTGACCGCCTCCACCTGGGCTCGGAGCTGCTCGGCGGCGGCGAAGCGCTGCATGCGGGCCATGTCCTCGCCGGCGCGCACCGTGAGCTCGCTCTCGAAGGCGGCGACCGAGCGCTCTGCCATGTGCAGCGCCTCGGCGGTGCGGTCGACCTCGGATCGGGCCGCCGGCACGTCCTGCTCGAGGGCGGCCTGGCGGGCGTCGATGGCCGAGAGCTCGACCTGGCGGTTTCCGGCGTCGCGCTGGCTCTGCTCGCCGGCCGCGAACGAGGTGGCGTGCCGCTCGAGGAGCTCGACGGCGGCGTCCTCGGCCGACTTGCCGATGGGCACCACACCGGCGGCGGCCAGCGCCGACACCAGCTCGAGCAGGACCGACTGCGGCACCGTGCGGTGGGCCCTGAGCATCTCCACGGTGCGATCGCCCGGGTCGACACCGAGCAGCTCGACGATGGCGGCGGCCAGGCGGTCGCGCTCCGACTCGAGGTAGGCCCGCTCCGGCGTGGCCTGGCTGGCCGGCTCGAGGGCCTGCAGGGCCTTCACGGCCCCGAGGTGGGAGCGCTCCGCAGCCAGCCGGCCGGGGTTGTCGGTACCGGCCCGGCCACCCGACAGGACGACATCGAGGTAGGTGGCGAAGCCGTGCTGGTCGAGCAGGGCCTGCTCGGCGGCCTGCGCCTCGGCCAGGCGCTGTCGGGCGGCGCCCGCACCGACTCGGCGGCCGGTGCGCTCCTCAGCCTCGAGCACCGCGGCGTGCGCGTCTTCGATGGCGGCTCGGGCACCGGGGCTCAGGCGGGTCTGCTGGTTGGCCGCCACCTCGGCGAGGGCGGCGGCCGCCTCGTCCACCCGCTGGCGGGCGGCGGCCAGGTCGGCCTCGGTGACCTGCTGGGGCTGCGTCCCCGCGTGCTCGGCCAGATCAGCCGAGAGATCGGTCCAGGCGTCGGCCAGGGCGTCGGCCTGGCGATCCACACCCGCCAGCATCGACGCGCTCTGCAGCGCATCGAGGGCCTCGCGCACCTCGGTGAGGGCGGCGAGCGACGGTCCTGCCTGGGCCGGATCGACGACGCCGGTGAGCGCGGCTCGACGCTCGGCCAGCTCGGCCGCTTCGGCTTCGAGGGTGGCCAGGTGCTCCTCGGCGGCCCGGTGGGCCTCACGGGCGTCCTGCACGGCGCGTCCGGCCGATTCGAGCTCGCGACGCAGGCCGCTCTCGTCCATCCCCGCGGGAGCCATGTCGCCCAGCTCGCGGCTGGCATCCTCGATGGCCTGGGCGGCGGCGGCCCGCTGCTCCAGCACCCGCTCGAGGCGGTGGCGGGCTTCCTTGTGGTCGTTGCTGCTGGCGTCGAGGACAGCTCGGGCCTGATCGACCGCGGCCAGCGGGCCATCGAGGTCGCTGACGAGGCCGTCGGCCCACTGGTGCCCTTCCCGCAGGGTGCGCTGCCAGGTGACGAGGCTCTCCAGCTTGCTGGCGGCGGTGTCGCGATCGTGCATGGTGCGGGAGGCAGCCGACTCGAGGCGCTGGAGCAGGTCCCGGCGGTCGTCGGCCCGAGCCTCGGCCAGGCGCTCGGCGGCCGCCCACAGGTCGGCGGCGGCCAGGAGGGGCGACGGGGCGGTCTCGTCCGGCTCGCCCAGCAGCGCCCGCATCAGGTCCTGGCGCTCGGGCGCGGCGGCCAGAGCAACGGTGAGGCGCCGGTGCAAGGTGTTCGGTCGGGCGTCGGGTGCAGGCTGATCGTTCATGTGGGGTGGTCCCGCCGCATCGAGCCCCACGACATCCCTCGCGTCGTGGCTGGCGGGCCTTCGGGGTCATATCGACCGCCGGGGCCTCCCCCTTGAGCCCCCGTGTGGACAGGGCTGCAGCCGGGTGACCATCCCCGGCACTCCAGAAGCCGGCCGCTACCGTCGATCAACGATCGGGGCCTCAGGTAGAGGTGCCAGCACGGAGGATCCGGTGCCCGGGCGCAACCGTTCCCAGCAGAGCGAGAGCACGGTCGACTTGACCCGCCGCTATCTCAGCGAGCTGGGCTCCTACCCGCTGCTCACGGCGGAGCAGGAGGTGGAGCTGGCCCAGGCCATCGAGGCCGGCCGGCTGGCCGAGATCGAGCGCACCTCCACCGAGCCCACCCGGGCGCGCCGGCAGGTCCTCGAGGCCGACCTCGCCGCCGCCGAGAGCGCTCGCCGCACGTTCATCCAGAGCAACCTCCGGCTGGTGGTGTCGATCGCCAAGCGCTACCAGGGCACCGGGATGACCCTGCTCGACCTCATCCAGGAGGGCAACCTCGGACTGATGCGGGCGGTCGAGAAGTTCGACCACCGGAAGGGGTTCAAGTTCTCCACCTATGCCACGTGGTGGATCCGCCAGTCGATCGGCCGGGGCATCGCCGACAAGGGCCGCACCATCCGGCTCCCGTCGCACCTGGTCGACACCATGGCCGTGCTGTCGAAGGCGTCCTCGTCCATGCTGAAGACCCTCGGTCGGGAGCCCACGCCGGCGGAGCTGGCCGAGGAGACGGGCATGCCCATCGAGCGGGTGGAGGTGGCGCTCCACGCGGCCCCCGACCTCGTGTCGCTGTCCGTGTCGATCGGCGACGACGACGCCGAGCTCGGCGACCTCGTGGCCGACGACACCGCCGAGGTGCCCTTCGAGGCGGCCGCCCGGGCCCTGGCCCGCGACGACCTCCAAGACCTCCTCGACTACCTCAACCCCCGTGAGCGGGAGATCCTGTCGCTTCGCTTCGGGCTGGCCGGCGAGCAGCCCCTCACCCTCGACGAGGTGGGCCGCCGCTTCAACGTCACCCGGGAGCGGATTCGACAGATCGAGGCCAAGGCCCTCACCAAGCTCCGCCACCCATGCTCCGCTCGGCACCGCCGGCTCGTGTCGTCGCTCGGGGGCTGAGGATCGCCTGTCAGCTGGCGTCGGGGCTGAGCGACCGGCGGGCCCAGGCCACCAGGGCGCCACTGGTCTCGAACTGCAGGTCGGGGAGCTCGTCGCGGGGGAACCACCGCGCTTCGACGATCTCTCGGGAGCTGGGCTGCACCCGGGCCGGGTCGGCCCCCGGGGCCGGGCGGGCCGAGAACACCACGTCGACCCGTTGCGCCACCTCGTCGACCACCAGCGCTGGGTCGCCCACCGTGACCACCTCGAGGCCCACCTCCTCCAGCACCTCGCGGCGCACCGCGTCAGCGGGCGCCTCACCGCGCTTGAGCAGGCCCCCGGGGACCCCCCAGCTGTTGCGGTAGGACAGCCGCACCAGCAGGAGCGCTCCGTCGTTGCGCTCGATCAGCGCCATCGCGCCCACGGTGTAGGCGGGGGCGATGGTGCGCACCACCTGGCGGCGGAGCTGCACCGGGAGCCGCCGGAAGACCGCCAGGGCGAGGCTGTGGAGGCGGCCGATCACCGACGCAGCCTACCGGCCGCTCGGATCGGCCTCGTCGGCCCACGGCGGATGGTCCACGAAGGTACGGCGAGCGGCCACCGCCTCGGCCAGCAGCGCCGCGGTGGCCCCGGCCACCGGGGTGCGGCGGGCAGCGTGGTCGAGGGTCACCAGCGGCCGGTCCCAGGCGTCGACCACCGCGGCCCCGGCCTCCTGGCAGATCAGCAGCCCGCCGAGGTAGTCCCACGATCCGTGGGCGTTGGGGCTGCAGTCGACGTAGGCGTCGAGGGCGCCCGAGGCCACCGCACAGAGGTCGAGCGCCACCGCACCGAGGGCTCGGAACTGCTTCCAGCCGAACCAGCGCGGTGGGTAGCCCGACAGGCCCACGACGGCGTCGCCGAGCGTGGCGCAGGCGGTGGGAGACAGCGGGGCGCCGTCGACGGTCGCTCCCTCGCCACGGACGGCCTCGAAGCGGCGTCCGCTGGCCTGGTCGACCACCAGCGCCGCTCTCGGCCCGTCGGCGTCGACCGCGCACAGGCTGGTGGCGTACCAGGGCAGCCCCCGGCTGGCGTTGGTGCTGCCATCGACCGGGTCGATCACCACCACCAGGTCGCGATCGCCGTCGTGCAGCCCGGTCTCCTCGCTCATCGCGCCCAGCCCCGCTCGCTCCAGGACCTCCAGCGCCACCGTGTCGGCAGTGAGGTCGATGGCGTACTGGCCGTCGCGCCGGCCGAGCCCCGTCCAGTCGTCGACGGCGTCGAGCGCCTGGCGCACAGCCGTGGCGGCGTCGTGCAGGGTCTGCAGGAGGCTGGCATCGTGGATCATCAGGAGCAGGGGTGGACCGACCACAACAGCATCGGGCCAGCGTACGGTGCGCTCGGGTGGGGACGGTGCGACAGCCGTGGCAGGCTGGGGCCGTGGCCGTCATCGACATCGCCGGGTTCGTCGCCGACCTCAAGGACCACGCCGTCGACCACGGGTTCCACGTGCACGACGAGCGCCACTTCGTGGAGACGTACTCGCTGCGCCAGGCCTGGGAGGTCGACCTCCACCCCGAAGAGGCCTGCGGCGGCCCCCTCGACCTCCACCTCTCGCTGGAGGTCGATCCCCGCACGCTGCTGTCGTTCGAGGACCTGGTGGTCGGGCTGCCGGAAGACGACGATCCGCCTGACAGCTTCTACTTCCCGCTCGTGTTCACGTGGTCGCTGCCCCCGCTGCCGGAAGGGCCCGACCTGCTGCTGCTGGCCACCGAGCTGGCCGGTGTGGGCGGGGCGGAGCTGCCGCTCGAGGTGTCGGCCATCGACTCCTACCCCTCGGCCACCGATCCGTCGGAGCGCAGCCTCACCATCGTGGCCCGGGTGGAGGTCTCCCTGGCCCGCGTGTTCAGCGGCCAGGAGCAGCTGTGCGACATCCTCGACCGCTGCGCCGACGTCAGCCACCACCTCCTCGACCGCGCCCCGGCGTGGTTGGGCGACGACCCCTTCTGAGCGGCGGCCATGTGCACCGTCCTGCTCCGGTTCTCCCCGGGGTCGCCCTGGCCGGTCGTGGCCGGCGCCGTGCGCGACGAGTTCACCGAGCGGCCGTGGGATCCACCTGATCGCCACTGGGACGGGCCCCGGTCGGCGTTGGTCGGCGGGCGCGACCACACGGCCGGCGGCACCTGGCTGGCCGTCGATCCGCAGCGTCCAGCGCTGGCCGCCCTCCTCAAC
>JBPPMN010000246.1:0-27271 GCA_051306055.1 Acidimicrobiales bacterium | reverse complement strand
GGCAACTACACGTTCGGCGTGACCGAGCAGCTCATCTTCCCAGAGGTCGACTACGACTCGATCGACACCATCCGAGGCATGGACATCACCATCGTGACGACCGCCAACACCAACGCCGAAGGCAAGGCCCTCCTCGACGCCTTCGGGTTCCCGTTCAAGCGTGAGGGGCAGGACTGATGGCCAAGAAGGCACTCATCAACAAGGCGAACAAGACCCCGAAGTTCAAGGTGCGCGGCTACACCCGCTGCAAGCGCTGCGGGCGTCCCCACTCCGTGTACCGCAAGTTCGGTCTCTGCCGGATCTGCCTGCGCGAGATGGTCCATGCCGGGGAGATCCCCGGCGTCACCAAGGCCAGCTGGTGAGGGGAGGCGACCAATGACCATGACCGACCCCATCTCCGACATGCTCACCCGCATCCGGAACGCCAACATCGCCATGCACGACGACGTGCGCATGCCCAGCTCCAAGGTGAAGGAGGCGCTCGCTGAGATCCTCCACCGCGAGGGCTACATCGAGGGCTACGACGTCGCCGACAACACGGAGCGGCCCGGCCGCGTGCTGTCCATCAAGATGAAGTACTCGCCCGAGCGGGCCCGTGTGATCTCCGGCCTGCGCCGGGTGTCGAAGCCGGGCCTCCGGGTCTACAGCCAGTCCACCAGGGTCCCGCGCGTGCTCGGCGGGCTCGGCGTGGCCGTCCTCTCAACCAGCCAGGGGCTCATGACCGACCGCGAGGCGCGCAAGCGCAACGTCGGCGGCGAGATCCTCTGCTTCGTGTGGTGATCTGAATGTCTCGCATCGGCAAGGCCCCCATCCCCGTCCCGAGTGGCGTCGACGTCACCATCGCGGGCTCGCACATCACCGTGAAGGGCCCGAAGGGCACCCTCGAGCGCGACGTCCCCGGCGGCATCACCGTGCGCCAGGAGGGCGACGAGCTGCTCGTGGAGCGGCCCGACGACCAGCGCGAGAGCCGTGCCCTGCACGGCCTGGTGCGCTCCCTGGTGAACAACATGGTGCTCGGCGTGCACGAGGAGTTCGTCAAGGAGCTCGAGATCATCGGCGTCGGCTACCGCGCCGCCGCCCAGGGCACCAACAAGCTCGACCTCGCCCTCGGGTTCAGCCATCCGGTCTCGGTCGATGCCCCCGACGGCATCAGCTTCGAGACCCCCGCCCCGAACCGCATCATCGTGAAGGGCATCGACAAGGAAGCTGTCGGCCAGGTGGCCGCCAACATCCGCAAGATCCGCAAGCCTGAGCCCTACAAGGGCAAGGGCGTCCGGTACCTCGGCGAGTTCGTCGCCAAGAAGGCCGGGAAGACGGGCAAGTGAGGAACCGATGACCGTCAGCGCGCAGCACAAGCGGGAAGCCCGCATCCGGCGTCATCGCCGGGTGCGCAAGAAGGTGGAGGGCTCAGCCGAGCGACCCCGCCTCGCCGTCTTCCGCTCGAACAAGCACATCGCCGCCCAGGTGATCGACGACCGCAGCGGGCGCACGCTCGCCGCGGCGTCCACCACGGAGCCCGATCTCCGCAGCGGTGCCACCAGCAACAAGGATGCCGCCGCCAAGGTCGGCCAGCTCGTCGCCGAGCGGGCCAAGGCCGCTGGTGTCACCAAGGTCGTCTTCGACCGGGGCGGCAACCTCTACCACGGGCGCGTGGCGGCCCTCGCCGACGCGGCCCGCAACGCCGGACTGGAGCTCTAGAACCATGGCCAACGGACCCGGACACGGCGGCCCCCGCCGCGAACGTGAGCCCCGCGAGAACCCGCGAGCCTCGAGCGATGCCTCGCTGCGGGAGTCGCGCGTGATCAACATCAACCGCGTCGCCAAGGTCGTGAAGGGCGGCCGGCGCTTCAGCTTCACCGCCCTCGTGGTGATCGGCGACGGCAACGGCCGCGTCGGCCTCGGCTACGGCAAGGCCAAGGAGGTGCCCCTCGCCATCCAGAAGGGCACCGAGGAGGCCCGCAAGAACCTCTTCAACGTGCCGCTGGCCGGCTCCACCATCACCCACACCATCATCGGCGAGACCGGTGCGGGCCGCGTGCTGCTCAAGCCCGCCGCCCCCGGTACCGGCGTGATCGCGGGTGGCGCCGCCCGGGCCATCCTCGAGGAGGCCGGCGTGCACGACGTGCTGTGCAAGTCGCTCGGCTCGGCCAACCACATCAACGTGGCCCGCGCCACCATCTCGGGTCTGCAGTCGCTCAAGCGCCCCGACGAGGTGGCCCGCCTGCGTGGCCTCGATCCCGAGGACTTCGTGCCCAAGGGCATGCTGGCCGCCTACCGCGAGTCCGAGCGCGGCCCGCAGGACCACACCCCCACCGAGGTGGCCTGATGGCTGAGGGCACCATCGTCGTCCGCCAGGTGCGGTCCGCCATCGGCACCAAGCCGAAGCAGCGCGGCACCCTGCGCGCTCTCGGGCTGGGCCGCATCGGCCAGTCGAACACCCTTCCCGATCGCCCCGAGATCCGAGGGATGCTGGCCCGCGTGCCGCACCTCATCTCGGTGGAGGAGAACCAGTGACCATCAAGATCCACGACCTCAAGCCCGTCGACGGGTCCAACCGACGCAAGAAGCGCGTCGGTCGGGGCATCGCCGGCAAGGGCGGCAAGACCGCCGGCCGCGGCACCAAGGGCCAGAAGGCGCGCGGCAGCGTGCCCGCCGCCTTCGAGGGTGGCCAGATGCCGCTGCACATGAGGCTCCCGAAGCTCAAGGGCTTCAACAACCCCTTCCGCGTGGAGTACCAGGGCATCAACCTCGACGTGATCGAGGCCAGCGGCCTCGACGAGGTCACCCCGGCCACGCTCCACGGCAAGGGCATCGCCCACAAGGGTGCCCTCGTGAAGGTCCTCGGCCGAGGCGAGCTCACCCGAGCCGTCACCGTGAAGGCCCACGCCTTCTCGAAGTCGGCCGAAGCAGCCATCACCGCCGCCGGCGGTACGGTGGAGATCGTGCCCAAGCCCTGGGGCGACCGACGTCCCCCTGTGCAGGGCAACCAGTTCGCCAACCGCTGATCGCGATCGGCTGCTGCCTCTGGCAGCGCCGCTGACCAGGAGCACGGCCCCCTTTGCTGTCCAGCGTCCGGAACACGTTCAGAATCCCCGACCTGCGGGGGAAGATCTTCTTCACCCTCGGGATCATCGCCCTGTACCGGTTCGGGGCGTTCATCCCCGCGCCGGGCATCGACCTCGACGCCGTCGCCGAGCTGCGGCGTCAGGCCGAGGAGGGCGCGGGCGTGATCGGGTTCCTCCAGCTGTTCTCCGGCGGCGCCCTCACCCAGTTCGCGATCTTCGCCCTCGGCATCATGCCGTACATCACCTCGTCGATCATCATGCAGATCCTCACCGTGGTGATCCCGAAGCTCGAGGAGTGGCAGAAGATGGGGGCGGTGGGCCAGCGCAAGATCACGCAGTGGACGCGCTACCTCGCCATCGCCATCGCCGCCCTGCAGTCCACCGGCCTGGCCTTCCTCTTCCACAACGGCGGCGGCGGCCTGCTCGGCGGCGGCGGCAACTCCACCGGGCTCGACGTCCTCCCCAACTTCACGCCGTTCCGCGTGATCATCGTGGTGCTCACGCTCACCGCCGGCACCTCGCTGCTGATGTGGATGGGCGAGCTCATCAGCCAGCGCGGCATCGGCAACGGCATGTCGCTGCTCATCTTCGCTTCGGTGGTCAGCAGCTTCCCGGCCGCCGGCACCCAGCTCAACGCTGAGAAGGGCGGCGTGCTCCTGGCCGCCCTCCTCGCCCTGGCCGTGGTGCTGCTGGTGGCCATCGTCTTCATCGAGCAGGGCCAGCGCCGGATCCCCGTGCAGTTCGCCAAGCGGGTCGTGGGTCGGCGCATGTACGGGGGCCAGAGCACCTACATCCCGCTCAAGGTCAACCAGTCGGGCATCATCCCGATCATCTTCGCCAGCTCGGTGCTCTACCTGCCCCTGCTGGTCACCCAGGTGCTGCCGCCCACCGGGTGGGGTGCCTCCGTGCAGCGCTGGGTCGACGGCAACCTCGTGCAGCCCGACTCCATCGTGTACGTGATCACCTACGGCCTGCTGATCATCGGCTTCGCGTACTTCTACACGGCCATCGCCTTCGACCCGGCCCAGCAGGCGGAGAACATCCGCAAGCAGGGCGGCTTCATCCCCGGCATCCGGCCCGGGCCCCAGACCGAGCGCTACCTGGCCAGGATCCTGGCCCGGATCACGCTGCCCGGCGCCCTGTTCATCGCCTTCATCGCGCTGCTGCCGTCGATCCTGCTGGCCTTCGCCGACGTGCAGAACTTCCCCTTCGCCGGCACCTCGATCCTCATCGCGGTGGGCGTGGCCCTCGAGACGATGAAGCAGGTCGACAGCCAGCTCATGATGCGCAACTACGAGGGCTTCCTGAAGTGACCGGCGCCGGGGTCGTTCGATGATCCCCGGTGCCCGCCTGGTGCTGCTGGGTCGACAGGGCGCTGGCAAGGGCACCCAGTGCGTCCGGCTGTCGCGCCACTACGTCGTGCCCCACATCTCCACCGGCGACATGCTCCGCTCAGCGGTGAAGGAGGGGACGGAGTTCGGTCGCAAGGCCAAGGAGATCATGGACCGCGGCGAGCTCGTCTCCGACGAGATCATGGGCGGCGTCGTCGACGAGCGGCTCAACGCCGACGACACCCGCAACCGGGGGTACATCCTCGACGGCTTCCCCCGCACCGTCGGCCAGGCCGAGATGCTGGCCGAGATCACGAAGGCCGAGCCCCTCGACCTCGTCATCGACCTGGTGGTCCCCACCGAGGTCGTGCTGGAGCGCTTGGCCGCCCGGCGGGTCTGCACCGACTGCGGCGCCAACTACTCCGTCGACGTCCCGCCGAAGTACGGGTGGACCTGCGACAACTGCGGCGGCGAGGTCGTCCAGCGGGCCGACGACACCCCGGAGGCCATCCAGAAGCGCCTCGACCTCTACGAGCGCGAGACCTCCCCGCTGATCGAGTGGTACCGCCAGCGCGACCTCCTCGTGGAGGTGGACGGCCTCGGCCCGGCCGACGAGGTCACGGGCCGCCTCATCCAAGCCATCGACCGCCGTCGGAGCGGAGCGTCTCGCCTCTAGCCTCCTTGTCGTGAACAAGTCGGCAGATGATGTGGCGAAGATGCGCAAGGCGGGGCGGGTGGTGGCCGAGATGCACTCGTGCATCCGCAAGGCCCTACGACCCGGTGTCACCACCGGAGAGCTCGACCGCATCGGGCGCGAGGTGCTGGAGCGGCGCGGTGCCCGCTCGAACTTCCTCGGCTACGGCCAACCTCCGTTCTCGGGGGTGATCTGCGCCTCGCCCAACGAGGTGATCGTGCACGGCGTCCCCGGGACCCGCCGCCTCGATGAGGGCGACATCATCTCCATCGACTGCGGCGCCATCGTCGACGGCTGGCACGGCGACGCCGCCTTCACCGCCGGGGTCGGCGAGATCGACCCGGAGGCTGCCCGGCTCATCGAGGTCACCCACGCCTCGCTCGACGCCGCCATCGAGGTGATGGTGCCGGGTGGACGTCTCTCCGACATCGGCGCCGCGGTGCAGTCGGTGGCCGAGGGAGCCGGGTTCTCCGTGGTGAAGGAGTACACGGGCCACGGCATCGGCACCGCCATGCACGAGCCGCCCGATGTCCCCAACTGGGGTGTGCCGGGCAAGGGGCGCAAGCTCGGGCCGGGCCAGGTCTACGCCGTGGAGCCCATGGTGTGCATGGGCCGGGCCGACACGATGGTCCTCGACGACGACTGGACCGTCGTCACCCGAGACGGCCGTTGGGCCGCCCACGCCGAGCACACCATCGCCATCACCGACGACGGCCCAGAGGTGCTCACCCTCCTCTAGCTGTGGGATCGCCCCACGGCGAGCGGCGGCTCGCTAGGGTGAGGGCGCTGCAGCGGGCTGCGGCCGACGCTCACGCCGTCGAGTTGGACCTCCGGCGTGCCCGCGCTAGCATCACCCTTCGGCCCTGGGTCCGGTACTGCGTACTGCACGCGCCCCGTGCAGCACGACATCGGCCCGTCGTTTTCATGCAATCAGGAGCACCACTCTGGCGAAGCCCAAGGAAGACGCGATCGTGCTGGAAGGCACGGTGACCGAGCCCCTCCCGAACGCGATGTTCCGGGTGGAGCTCGAGAACGGCCACAAGGTGTTGGCCCACATCTCCGGAAAGATGCGGATGCACTACATCCGGATCCTCCCGGGCGACCGCGTCCAGGTGGAGCTCACCCCCTACGACCTCACCCGGGGTCGGATCACCTACCGCTACAAGTGAACGAGAGCGCGCGATGAAGGTCCGCCCCAGCGTCAAGAAGATCTGTGAGAAGTGCAAGGTGATCCGCCGCCACGGGCGCGTCCAGGTCATCTGCACCAACCCCCGGCACAAGCAGCGCCAGGGCTAAGAGGAGACAGCACCGCACCCATGGCACGAATCGCCGGCGTCGACATCCCCCGCGAGAAGCGGTTGGAGATCTCGCTCACCTACATCTTCGGCATTGGCCGCACCACGTCGCAGAAGATCTGCGACGAGCTGGGCCTCGACCGCTCCACCCGCGTCCGTGACCTCACCGACGAGGAGGTCAACCGCATCCGCGGCTTCGTCGACCAGAACCTCGAGGTCGAGGGCGACCTGCGCCGCGAGGTGCAGCAGGACATCCGTCGCAAGATGGAGATCGGCTGCTGGCAGGGCCTCCGCCACCGCAAGGGCCTCCCGGTCCGCGGCCAGCGCACCCAGACCAACGCCCGCACCCGCAAGGGCCCCAAGAAGACCGTCGCCGGCAAGAAGAAGGTCCGCAAGTAATGGCCAAGCCCAAGCCCGGCGGTCGCCGGCCCCGCAAGCGCGAGCGTCGCAACGTCTCCCACGGCGTTGCCCACATCAAGAGCTCGTTCAACAACACGATCATCACGATCACCGACCAGGAGGGCAACGTCCTCTCCTGGGCCTCGGCCGGCAACGTCGGCTTCAAGGGCAGCCGCAAGAGCACGCCGTTCGCGGCCCAGATGGCCGCCGAGAAGGCTGCCCGCGGCGCCATGGAGCACGGTGTGCGCAAGGTCGACGTGCAGGTGAAGGGCCCCGGCTCCGGGCGCGAGACCGCCATCCGGTCCCTGCAGAACACCGGCATCGAGGTCACCGGCATCAAGGACGTCACCCCCATCCCCCACAACGGCTGCCGCCCCCCCAAGCGGCGCCGGGTCTGAAGCGGTAAGGAACCATGGCTCGCTACACCGGCCCCAAGGTCAAGATCTCGCGCCGTCTCGGCGTCAACATCTTCGAGAACGAGAAGGGCCGCAAGGCCCTCGAGAAGCGGCCGTACCCGCCGGGTGAGCACGGTCGCTCCCGCCGGCGCCAGCCGTCCGAGTACTCGATGCAGCTGCAGGAGAAGCAGAAGGCCAAGCACATCTACGGCCTGCTGGAGCGCCAGTTCGAGAACCTCTACAAGGAGGCCAACCGAGCCAAGGGCGTCACCGGCGAGAACCTGCTCCGCTTCCTCGAGCAGCGCCTCGACAACATCGTCTTCCGGGCGGGCTGGGCTCGCACCCGGCCCCAGGCCCGCCAGTTCGTCAACCACGGGCTGGTCGACGTCAACGGTCGCCGGGTCGACATCCCCAGCTACCGCGTCAAGAAGGGCGACGTCGTCACCCTCCGGGCCAAGAGCCAGGCGATGATCGTCATCCAGCACAACCTCGACACGCTCGACGCGCGGCCTCCGGCCTGGCTCGAGACCGGCGAGGGCGGCAAGTCCGTCACCGTGCGAGAGCTCCCGCTCCGCGAGCAGATCGATGTGCCCGTGCGCGAGCAGCTCATCGTCGAGCTGTACTCCAAGTAGTCCCCGTCTCCGTCCCCGCCGCCCCCCAGCTCACGAGGTAGATCATGCTCGTCATCCAGCGCCCCACCGTCGAGGCGATCGGCGAGGCCGAAGGCAACCGCCAGCGCTTCGCCGTCAGCCCGCTGGAGCCCGGCTTCGGCCACACGCTGGGCAACTCCCTGCGTCGCACCCTGCTGTCGTCCATCCCGGGCGCCGCCATCACCCAGCTCCGCTTCGACGACGCCCTCCACGAGTTCGACACCATCGCCGGGGTCACCGAGGACGTCACTGACATCATCCTCAACCTCAAGGACCTCGTCCTCGTGTGCCACAGCGAGGAAGCCGTCACGCTGCGGCTCGACGTGAAGGGTCCGGCCGAGGTCACCGCAGCCGACATCTCGCCCAACGCCGATGTCGAGATCCTCAGCAGCGACCTCCTCATCGCCACGCTCAACAAGTCGGCCCGCCTGGCCATCGACATCACCGTCGAGAAGGGCCGGGGCTACGTCTCCGCCGATCGCAACAAGGGCAGCGCCACCATCGGCGTCATCCCGGTCGACTCCATCTTCTCGCCGGTGCGCCGCGTGGCCTTCCAGATCGAGCCCACCCGGGTGGAGCAGTCCACCGAGTACGACCGCCTCGTGCTCGACATCGAGACCGATGGCTCCATCACCCCGCGCGAGGCGCTGGCCTCCGCCGGCGACACCCTCCGCTCCCTCGTGGGCCTGGTGGCCGAGATGAGCGACGACCCGCAGGGCCTCGAGCTCGGCGAGGTGGCCACCGCGGCCGCCGGCTCGCCCGACCTCGACCTCCCCATCGAAGACCTCGACCTGTCCGAGCGCCCCCGCAACTGCCTGAAGCGGGCGCAGGTCAACTCGATCGGTGAGCTGCTGCTCAAGACCGACGACGACCTCCTGGCCATCACCAACTTCGGTCAGAAGTCGCTCGACGAGGTCATCCAGAAGCTCGATGAGCGTGGCCTGCAGCTGCGCACGAAGGACTAGAGGACCGCTATGCCCGCAACCCCCAAGAAGGGCCGCCGCTTCGGCGGGTCCTCGCAGCACCAGCGCCTCATGATGGCCAACCTGGTGGCCTCCCTCGTGGCGGCCGAAGGCATCGTCACCACCGAGGCCAAGGCCAAGGCGCTGCGCCCCGTGGCCGAGAAGGTCATCACCAAGGCCAAGAAGGGCGGTCTCCACAACCACCGCCAGGTCGTCTCGTACCTGGGCGACAAGGAGATGGCCCACAAGCTCTTCACGGAGATCGGGCCCCGCTACGCCGACCGCAACGGCGGCTACACGCGCATCCTGAAGCTGGGCAACCGTCAGGGCGACAATGCCCCGATGGCCCGCATCGAGCTGGTGTAGGGGTTTCGCCCTCGGCGCAAGCGCCTCGGACGAGCTTGTTCTGGGCGGCCTTCGGCCGCGCTGAGGGCTCGTGCAGGCGGCACAGCAAGCTGCACCGCCCGCGGGTGGGGGGCTCCGGCGGAGCCTCTGCCCCCCACGCCCCCCGCCGGCGATCCCGAGTGGCCCGTTCCTGGGTGGTTGCGTCGCCGCGCCCTTTGCCCTTCGGGCCTGCGCGTCCTCTGCTCGCTCCTCGGTAGCGTCCTCTCTCGTGACCCTCTTCGATGCGCCGGATCCGGCATCTCCTGCCGTCGCGGGGCCGACCGTGCGGGTTCGGGCGTTGGTGGCGTATGACGGGTCTTCGTTTCATGGGTTTGCTGAGCAGCCTGGGCATCGGACCGTTGCTGGCGTGCTGCGGGCCGCCATCGAGAAGGTGGTGCGGCACCCCGTCGAGATCACGTGCGCCGGACGGACCGATCGGGGGGTGCACGCTTGGGGGCAGGTCGTCAGCTTCGACCTGTCGCCGGAGGTCGACCTCGACGCCCTCCACCGGTCGCTGCTGAAGCTCTGCGGGCCCGAGATCGTGGTGCGGGAGCTCGCCCTCGCCGCTCCCGACTTCGATGCTCGGTTCTCGGCCCTGGCCCGCACCTACCGCTACACGGTGGTGAACCGCCCGCTGCCCGACCCGTTCCTGGCCCGCCTCGCCTGGCACGTGCCGCAGCCCCTCGAGATCGAGCTGCTGGCCCTGGCCTGCGACCCGTTCCTCGGCGAGCACGACTTCAGCGCCTTCTGCCGGCGACCCAAGGTGCCTGCAGGGGAGGCGCCCGCCTCGCTGGTACGGCGGGTGCAGCACGCCGGCTGGACGGACCTGGGCGAGGGCGTGCTGCGCTTCGAGGTCCGAGCGACGGCGTTCTGCCACCAGATGGTGCGCAGCCTGGTCGGGACGATCGTCGCCGCGGGACGGGGTCGCATCCGGGCCGGCGACATCCGCACGATCCTCCACCAGGGCGACCGGGCCCAGGCGCCGCCCATCGCCCCGCCGGAGGGCTTGTGCCTCTGGCGGGTGGATTACCCGGAGTAAGCCCGGTTCGCGTACATTGACCCGTCGGTCAGGATCCGGGGGAGCCGAGATGTCGCTGGACGAGGGTGAGGCAGCGGGAGCAGGAGCGCCCTCCACCGATGCGAGCGCCGCCCCGCGCGACCGCTGGGGCCTGGCCGGGCGCTCGGCCGCCCCCCTGGCCATCCTCGCCTCGGTGACGCTCGTCGACGCCGTCGACACCAGCATCCTGCGCGGGGTCCTCACCCTCATCGAGGAAGACTTCGGCCTCTCCGACACCCAGCTGGGCTCGTTGGGCTTCGCCTTCGTGTTCGTCAACGCCCTGGCCTCGGTCCCCGCCGGCTGGCTGGCCGATCGCGTCCGCCGAACCCGGCTCATCGGGTTCACCCTGCTGTCGTGGAGCGCGCTGTCGCTGCTCTCCGCGCTGGCCCGCAGCTATGTGCAGCTCTTCGGCGCCCGTGCCCTCCTCGGCTTCGGGCAGGCCATCGACGATCCCGCCTCCACCTCGATGCTGGCCGACACCTACCCGCCTCAGGTGCGGGGTCGCGTCTTCTCGGTGCAGCAGGTGATGAGCTTCGTCGGCCTCGGGCTGGGCATCGGCCTCGGGGGCCTGGTGGGCGGTGCCTACGGCTGGCCGTGGGCCTTCGCCCTCGTAGGCATGCCCGGATCGCTGCTGGCCTTCATCGTGTTCCGGATGCGGGAGCCGGGCAGAGGTGAGGCCGACGGCGTCGTGGTGCCCGAGGCCCCGTCGGTGCCGTTGCGCGAGCTCTCCCGCACCGCGTACAGCAGCCTCAAGGCCGACGTGAAGATGATCTTCGGCATCCGCACGATGCGCTACGTGCTCATCGGCGTGTCGACGCTGCTCTTCACGGTCAACGGCGTCGGCTACTGGCTGGCCGTGTACCACGAGCGCTACTCCGGGATGACCGAGGTGGAGGCCGCCGGCACCGCCGCCGGGGTGCTGGCGGTGGCCGGCATCATCGGGACGATGTGGGGCGGGAGGGTGAGCGACCGGGTGTTCGGCGTCAGCCCGGCCGGCCGCATCACCCAGGTCTCCGACGCCATCCTGGTGTGCGCGGCGCTGTTCGCCATCTCGTTCGCCGTGCCGATCGTGCCCCTGCGGCTGCTGCTGCAGTTCGTCGGCGTGATGTCGATCTCGAGCGCCTTCCCCGGCCTCCGTGCCTCCATGATGGACGTCACGCCCGTGCAGGCGCGCGGGGTGAGCACCTCGGCCTTCGCCCTCACCTCCACCCTCTTCGGCATCGCTCTGGCTCCGATCGTGGTGGGGGGCATCTCCGACGTCACGGGCTCGCTGGTGGCGGCCTTCTACATCGTGACCCCTCCGGTGGTGGTGGGATCGCTGATCCTGCGCCAGGCCAAGCACACCATCGTCGACGACGCGGCCGCCATCCTCACGAGCCTGGCGGAGGCCGCGGCCGCCAACCCCGACGGCGACGCCGACGACGGGCCCAACCTGAGCCTCTGACCCGCCCCGGTGGCTGGCCACCGGAGTTGCGGGATGGGCCGGCCCGGCCGTAACGTTGCTCTTCGCCTCGGGCGCCAGCGCGCCCGACAGGATCCTCGAACTCCGCAAGGACGCTACGCGTGCGCACCTACAGCCCCAAGGCCAGTGAGATCACCCGCAAGTGGTACGTGATCGATGCCGAAGACCTCGTGCTCGGCCGCCTCTCCACCGAGGCCGCCCGCATCCTCCGTGGCAAGCACAAGCCCACGTACGCCCCGCACATGGACATGGGCGACCACGTGATCGTGATCAACGCCGACAAGGTGGTGCTCACCTCCGACAAGGCCGACAAGAAGCTCGTCTACCGCCACTCCGGCTTCCCCGGCGGGCTCAAGACCAGCACCTTCGCCGAGTCGCACGCCCGCAAGCCCGAGGAGGCGGTCCGTCGGGCCATCCGCGGGATGATCCCGAAGAACCGCCTCGGCCGCCAGATGCTCACGAAGCTGAAGGTGTACGCCGGCCCCCACCACCCCCACTCGGCGCAGTCGCCCGAGGCCCTCGACATCCCCGCCGCCCGGCGCACCGCGTAGGAGAACCCAGCGTGTCCCAGCCCCTCGTGCAGACCACCGGCCGCCGCAAGCAGGCCATCGCCCGTGTCCGGGTGCGCCCCAGCGAGGGCGAGGGCGACGGCACCATCACCGTCAACCAGCGTCCCCTGGCCGACTACTTCCCGTCGAAGACGCACCAGATGATCCTCACGGAGCCCCTCCGGGCCACCGAGACCGCCGAGTTCTACGACATCGACGCCACCATCGACGGCGGTGGCCCCACCGGCCAGGCCGGCGCCCTGCGGCTCGGCATCGCCCGGGCCCTCATCGACCTCGATCCCGAGCGTCGCGACACGCTGAAGAAGCTCGGCTTCCTCACCCGCGACGCCCGTGAGAAGGAGTCGAAGAAGTACGGCCTCAAGAAGGCCCGCAAGGCTCCGCAGTACTCCAAGCGCTAGCTCGGCGGTCCTCACTACCCTGGCTCGCTGGCGTCAGCGGAGCTGCTCGGCCGCGGCGAAGGCCCGGTCGAACAGGTGCGGGGCCAGGTAGCGCGCCCCGTCGCCGGTGAAGTGGGTGAGGTCGGGATCGGGGCTTCGCAGGCGGACGCCGTCCACCACCCCGGGGCACGGCATGGCTGGGCACACGAGGTCGTCGATGTCGATGAGGGCCACCCGCCTCGATGCCCGGTGCCGTTCGACGAAGGCCCGCGTGGCGGCCCGGATCCGCTCGTCCTGCTCCTGCACCTGGATGCAGCGGTCGACCCGCGCGGCCCCGTCGCAGCCCGGCGGATCGACCGACCGCCACGGCGGCAGCACCAGCACCACGGTGGTCGAGGGACCGCTCAGGCGCTCGAGGGCCGGCTCCCAGGCCCGGAGCGCCTCCTCCTCCCATGCCGCGCCGTCGATGAGCAGCTCGCCCGAGGGGGAGCGGCGGGCGTAGCTGGCGTTGACGTCGTGCCACAGGACGATGTCGGGCTCCAGCTCGCGCACCGTGTCGTGGGCGGCGGGGACCACGTCGGCACAGGCCGCCTCGTAGCCGTCCTGGCGCTCCCCATTGGGCTTGTAGAGCGGCTCGTAGCCCACGAAGCACGACACCACGGCAGCACCGATGTACTGGAGGCCGCGCCGCCCGGCCTCGTTGGACAGCGAGCCGTTCCACAGGTAGGCGACGCTGTCGCCGACGAGCGCCACCGAACGGACGTCGGCTGTCGCGGCGTCGGCGCCGTCGGCGTCCGGGGCTCCGCTCTCCACGCCGCCGTCGGTCGGGAGGGACGCGGGTGGCATCGGGGCCCGATCGCCCACCACCAGCACCTCGCCCGCCTGGCCGCTGAGGGGGTCACCGGTGCGACCGACCCCCGCCGCCAGCACCAGCAGCGCCACCGTGGCCAGGCTGAACGGGACCAGGCGGGCCAGCCGGCGCGGGGTCAGCGTCCAGGAGCCGAGCGTGCCTCGGCGGATCGGCACCTCGAGCAGGTGGTACGAGGCCAGGGTGATAGCCATGGCCACCGCCACCTGCGCGGTGGCCAGCGGGACGCCCTGCAGCCCGAGCTCGTCAGGTCCGAGCAGCACGATCACCGGCCAGTGCCAGAGGTACAGGCCATACGACACCAGCCCGAGGCCCCGCAGCGGACCGACCGCCAAGGCCCGTGAGAAGCGGCCGTCGACGTGCTCGGCACCCACGATGGCGCCGATGGTGAAGGCGGCAGCCAGCGCCGAGCCACCCCGGTAGTACCAGTCGGTGGCGCCGTCGACCGTCCAGGCCATCCACGCCAGCCCCAGCACGCTGGCCGCCCCGACCGCTGACGGCAACCGCCCGGGTCGTACGGGCCACCGGGCCAGCGCCAGAGCCGCCAGGGCCCCCAACAGGATCTGGTGCACCCGGGCGTCGGTGCCGAAGTAGGCGCGGGTGGGGGAGGCGGGGTCGTGGAGGATCGCCATGGCCGCCACGGACATCGCCGCCCCGACCGTCGTGGCCGCCACCAGCGCCCCCCGTGACCGGGCCAGGGCGGCCACCACCAGCGGCCAGGCCAGGTAGAACTGCTCCTCGATGGCCAGCGACCACAGGTGCCGCACCGGCGACGCATCCACGAAGGTGTCGAAGTAGGGCAGGTCGGCTCGGATGAAGTGCCAGTTGGCCACGTAGCCGAGCGATGCCAGCAGCTCCGGCACGCGCCGTCCCCGCTCGACGGGATCCAGCCACGGCAGCAGGGCGGCCATGGCGACGATGAGCAGGAGAGCGGCGGGCAGCAGCCGCCGGGCACGGCGGGCCCAGAACGCACCCAGCCTGACCCGCCCGTGACCCTCGACCTCCACCAGCAGCAGGCTGGTGATGAGGAAGCCCGACAGCGTGAAGAAGGCGTCGACCCCGAGGAAACCGCCCGGGAGCCAGCGCTCGTCGAGGTGGAAGACCACCACGGCGGCCACCGCGAGGCCTCGCAGACCGTCGAGGCCGGGCCGGTGGTGCCAGGCCGCCGGCGCCGCGACCGAGGTGGAGCGAGAGTCGGACATGAGGAGCCGAGCCTATTGGCGACCCAGTCCGGCTCGGCCGCGCGCCGAGCGGACCTCGCCCCGTCTCGGGCGCTCTGGCATGGTGGCGGGATGCTGAAGTTCGGGACCGACGGGGTGCGCGGCGTGGCCAACCTCGATCTCACGCCGGAGGTGGTGCTGGCGCTGGGCCGGGCCGCCGCCCGGGTGCTCGGCGGGTGGCAGTTCGTCGTGGGGCGCGACACCCGCCTGTCGGGGCCGCTGCTCGAGGCGGCACTCGTGGCCGGGCTGGCCGCAGAAGGTGCCCAGGTGAGCGTCCTGGGCGTGGCGCCCACGCCGGCGGTGGCCTTCCTGGCCGCGGCCGATGGTGTGGCCGGCGCGGTGATCTCGGCGTCGCACAACCCGTTCCCCGACAACGGCGTGAAGCTGTTCACCGCAGGGGGCCGCAAGCTGTCCGACGAGCAGGAGCGGGCCCTCGAGGGCGAGCTGCACGCGCTGCTCCGCCACGAGGCGGCCGGCGGGGAGCGCACCGGCGACGCCGTCGGCAGCATCGTCGACGCCCGGTCGGCCGTCAGCCGTTGGAGCGACGCGGTGGCGGCCTCGATCGAGGGGCGCCGGCTCGAGGGCCTGCACGCGGTGATCGACTGCGCCAACGGCGCCGCATCGATGTCGGCCCCGGGCGTGCTGCGAGCCCTGGGCGCGAGGGTCGACGTGCTCCACGACGAGCCCGACGGCACCAACATCAACGCCGGCTGCGGTTCCACCCACCCGGACGACCTCCAGGCCGCCGTGGTCGAGCGTGGGGCCCAGGTGGGGTTGGCCTTCGACGGCGACGCCGACCGGGTGCTGGCCGTCGACGCAGCAGGTCGCCTCATCGACGGCGACCAGATCATCGCCATCGCGGCGATCGACCGGCACGGGCGGGGCGCGCTGGCCGGGGGAGCGGTGGTGGTCACGGTGATGACCAACCTGGGCTTCCGCATCGGGATGGCCGAGCACGGGATCGAGGTGCTCGAGGTGCCGGTGGGCGACCGCCACGTGCTCGAGGCACTGGCTGACAGCGACCTCACCCTCGGCGGGGAGCAGAGCGGGCACGTGATCTTTGCCGACCAGGCCACCACCGGCGACGGCCTGCTCACCGCGGTGCAGCTCCTCGACGTGATGGTCCGCGCGCAGCGACCCCTGGCCGACCTGGCCGACGCCGCCATGATTCGCCTACCCCAGGTGCTGCGCAACGTGCGGGTGGCGGCCAAGGGCCTCGACCTCAGCGGTCCGCTGGCCGCCGACCTCGCCCGGGAGGAGGCCGCCCTCGGCGATCGGGGCAGGGTGCTCCTCCGGGGCAGCGGCACCGAGCCGCTGGTGCGGGTGATGGTGGAGGCCCCCAGCCTCGAGGAGGCGGAGGCCGCTGCACAGCGCCTCGCCGACCGCGTCGCGGCGCTCGGCGGCGGCTGACGCCACCGATACGCTGTTCGGGTCCCCGAAACCGGAAGGTCTCGCCCTGTGTGCGGAATCATCGCCCTCCTCCGCGGCCCCGGCGCCCGGGTGGCGCTCCCCTCGTCCGAGATCCTCGAACGCTTCGATGCGGTGCAGCGCGCCCTCACCGGGCCTGACTCGGTCGAGGCGGCGTCGGCGGCGGCGGAGCTGCTCGAGGAGCTCGACGCCCTGCTGCGAGCTCCCGACGGCGTCGCCCTCCTCGTGCGCGATCGCGACCTCGTCACCCGCCTGGAGGCAGGCTCGGCTTCGGTGGGGGGGTGGGTGCGGAGCCTCGAGACCGAGCTCGACGCAGATGCTTCGGTGGTGGGCCACTCGCTGGAGGAGGCCAACGCCAGCGTCCTGCGGCTGAAGGACGCGCTGTGGGCCGTGGCGCGAGATCGCGTGCCCACCGCCAGCAGGGTGCGCGAGCTGGTGGGTCCGTCGCCGTCGTGGTCGGCCATCGAGATCGGCACGTCGATCCAGCAGGCGCTGTCAGCCCTCGATCGGCTCGAGGTGCGGGGGCGCGACTCCGCCGGCCTCACGGTGCTGGTGCGCGATCACGACCTCGACCCGAGCGATCCATCGATCGCCGCCCTGATCACCGAGCGCGCCGACGACCACCTGTTCCGCTCCCGCGCCGTGCGAACGGCCGACGGGTGCCTGAGCTTCGTCTACAAGGCGGCCGCCGAGATCGGTGAGCTGGGCGACAACACGGCGGCCATGCGAGCGGAGATCATGGCCGACGACCTCCTCGCCCTCGCCCTGGCCGGCGACCGGGCTTCGGCGCTGGTGCTCGGCCACACCCGGTGGGCCAGCATCGGCATCATCTCGCAACCCAACGCCCACCCGGTCGACAGCCGGGAGGTCGACGGCATCGAGGGGCCCTACGTCACCGCCGCCCTCAACGGCGACGTCGACAACTTCGCCGACCTCAAGGCGGCCGACGGCCTGCGGGTGGCCGCCGAGATCACCACCGACGCGAAGGTCATCCCCACCCTCGTCTCGCACCGGCTCGGCGAGGGCGCCTCCCTGGTCGACGCCTTCCGCGACACGGTGGCCGGATTCGAGGGCTCCGTGGCCATCGGCGCCAGCGCCGCCTCCCATCCCGACCACCTCCTGCTGGCGCTGCGGGGGAGCGGCCAGGGCCTCTACATCGGCCTGGCCGACGGCTGCTACGTCGTGGCCTCCGAGCCCTACGGCGTGGTCGAGCTCACGAGCCGCTACGTGCGCATGGACGGCGACACCCCGGCCAACCCCGACAACCCCAACGCCAGCCGCGGCCAGATCGTCGTCCTCGACGGCAGCCGGGCGGGCCGCCTCGACGGCATCGTGCGCCAGGCCTACGACGGCACGGAGCTGCCCGTCGGCGTCGACGAGGTGCAGCAGGCACAGGTGACCACCCGCGACATCGATCGTGGGTCCTTCCCGCACTTCCTGCTGAAGGAGATCAGCGAGGCTCCCAACAGCTTCCGCAAGACACTCCGAGGCAAGCTGCTGGAGCGCGACGGCGAGCTGCGCGTGCACCTGGGCGACGACATCGTGCCTGCCGCGGTGCGGGCCGGCCTGGCCGACGGCACCATCGACCGGGTGCAGGTGATCGGTCAGGGCACCGCCCACGTGGCGGGCCAGAGCCTGGCCGCCGCGCTCCTCGCGACCATCCCCGACGGTCGCCTTCGGGTGGAGGCGCTGCCCGCCACCGAGCTCTCCGGCTTCGGGTTGCGGCGCGACATGTCCGACACGCTCATCATCGCCATCAGCCAGTCGGGCACCACCACCGACACGAACCGCACCGTCGACCTCGTGCGCGACCGGGGCGCCCACGTGCTGGCCATCGTGAACCGGCGGGGCTCCGACCTCACCGATCGCGCCGAGGGCGTGCTCTACACCTCCGACGGGCGCGATGTGGAGATGAGCGTCGCCTCCACCAAGGCCTTCTACGCCCAGATCGCGGCCGGCTTCCTGCTGGCCTGGTCGATCGCCGAGGAGGTCGGGGGTTCGGTCGACCCTGCGCTGCTGGCCGCGCTGCGCGACCTCCCCGTCGCCATGGAGACCACCATCGGTCGGCGCGCCGACATCGCGCTGGCGGCCCAACAGCTGGCGCCCTCCAAGCGCTACTGGGCCATGGTGGGCAACGGCACCAACCGCATCGCCGCCGAGGAGCTGCGCATCAAGCTCAGCGAGCTCTGCTACCGCTCCATCGCCTGCGATGCCACCGAGGACAAGAAGCACATCGACCTCTCATGCGAGCCGCTCATCCTCGTGTGCGCGGCCGGCCTCGAGGGCTCCACCGCCGACGACGTGGCCAAGGAGGTGGCCATCTACCGGGCCCACAAGGCGTCGCCGATCGTGGTCGCCACCGACGGCCAGGCCCGGTTCGCCGCCGCCCTCCACGTGATCACGGTGCCCGTCACCCACCCTGAGCTGGCCTTCGTGCTCACCGCCGTGGCCGGCCACCTCTTCGGCTACGAGGCGGCGTTGGCCATCGACGCCCAGGCCCGTCCGCTCCGTGAGGCACGGGCCGCCATCGAAGACTCGGTGGGCGAGCAGGCCATCACCGACGGCGACCAGCTGCTGCGCTCGCTCCAGCCCGCCCTGTCCACGGCGTCCGCCCGCTTCTTCGACGGCCTCCGCAGCGCCGCCTACGACGGCAACCTCGAGGCCAGCACCGCCGTGCGCCTCGCGTCGTCGTTCCGCTACGCCCTCGGGATCGCACCGCTCGACGCCTACCAGGCGGAGCTGGGCCGCATCGGCACGCCCGCCGTGGTGGTGGAAGACCTCACGGCCTCCCTCACCCAGGGCATCGAGGAGCTCACCCGACCCATCGACGCCATCAAGCACCAGGCCAAGACCGTCACCGTCGGGATCTCCCGGTCCGACGAGACCCTGCTGCAGCCGGCTCTCGTGCAGGCCGTGCTGGCTGCGGGTGCCGCTCGCGACCGGCTCAGCTACAAGACCCTTCGCACCCTGGCCGACATCGACCCCGTCGTGGCCGAGGTCACCGGCTGGATCCGCTACGAGATCGACGGCGACCCGACCGAAGGCGAGGTGCCGGTGGCCGTGGTCGACCGAGGCGGCATCGCCCTCGACATCCCCTCTCGGTCCGAGCGCTCCGGCACCCTGCGAGGCACCAAGCACACCGTGGCCGTCGAGCGGCAGGTGTTCGTCACCCGTGGGCGACAGGACGGCCGCACGATCGTGATCGTGCCCGAGACCAAGGACGACCGCTCGATCGGGCTCACCCTCCTGCACGTGCGCTTCGAGGACCGGCTCACGGTGGCCACCGCCCGCGGCGCCCTGCAGGGCTACCGGAACCGATGGGCCGCCCTGCGCGACGCGGTCCTGGAGACCGAGCCCACCTTCCGCGACGACCTCTTGGCCGAGGTGCCCGCCGGCGACCTCCTGGTGGAGCCCATCCGGGAGCTGGCCGACCGCTGGCGCCACGGCTGATGATCGGCATCGGCGTCGATCTCTGCGAGGTCGACCGCATGCGCACCGCCTTGGCTCGCACACCCACCCTCCGCGCCCGCGTCTTCACCGACGCCGAGCAGGCCTACTGCGACCGCCGGAAGGACCCCACCGAGCGCTACGCCGCCAGGTTCGCGGCCAAGGAAGCCGTGATGAAGGCCATGGGGGTGGGGGTCGGCGCCTGCAAGTGGCGGGAGATCGAGGTGGCCAAGGCCCGCAGCGGCGCGCCGTCGGTCCGCCTCCACGGTGGCGCCCAGGCCCTGGCCGACGCTCGCGGCATCACCACCTGGCACCTCACCATGACCCACACCCACCGGCTCGCCGAAGCCATCGCCATCGCCGAGTGACCCGCACCCCCCACAGGTTGTGTTGGATTCCTGCGGGAGTCGTCGGGAACGAACACAGGCTGCGGTAGCGACCGCAGCCTCGGTGAGCCTGTGTTGGAAGCCTGCGGCAATCGTGGAGATCGAACACAGGCTGCGCAGGGGAGACGGTGGAGGTGGTGGGGGTCGTAGCCTGCGGGGCGTGCTCCCTGTCTTGACGCCTGCGGAGATGGCTGCCGTCGACGCTGCCGCCCCGGAGCCGGTGGAGGTGCTGATCGAGCGGGCCGGCGCCGCGGTGGCCCGGGTGGCCCTCGAGCTGCTGGGCGGGTCCTACGGGCGGCGGGTGACCGTGCTGGCCGGCAAGGGCAACAACGGCGCCGACGGGCGAGCGGCGGCGGCGAGCCTGCGCCGTCGTGGTGTGCGTGTGGGGGTGGTCGATGCCCTCAAGGAGCCGGAGCGCCTTCGGGCGGTCGACCTGGTGATCGATGCTGCGTACGGCACCGGCTTCCGCGGCGACTACGACGCTCCCCTCGTGGTCGAGGGCCAAGCCGTGCTGGCGGTCGACATCCCCAGCGGTGTCGACGGCCTCACCGGGGAGGCCGTCGGACGGGTGCTGGAGGCCGACGTCACCGTGACGTTCGCCGCCGTCAAGCCCGGTCTGCTCCTCGGGGCCGGTCGACGCCTGGCCGGTGCGGTGGTGCTGGCTGACATCGACCTCGACGTGTCGGCCGCCACCTGTGGCGTTGTCGAGGGCGTCGATGTCGAGGCGTGGGTGCCCGAGCGCAGCGATGACGCCCACAAGTGGAAGGCGGCCGTGCTGGTGGTGGCCGGCTCGCCGGGGATGACCGGGGCCGCGAGGCTGGCCGCCTCGGCGGCGCAGCGGGCCGGAGCGGGGATGGTGCGCGTCGGCAGCCCCGGGGTGGCCGACGATGCCGGCCGACCGCTCGAGGCCGTGGGACTGGAGCTGCCGTCCACCGGTTGGAGCACGGTGGCCGCCGAGCACATCGGCCGCTTCGGGGCCCTCGTGCTCGGCCCGGGCCTCGGCCGCTCCGACGACACCACCCGGGAGGTGCGGGCGCTCCTCGGCGCCACGACGGTGCCGGTGGTGGTGGACGGTGACGGGCTCACCGCGCTCGGGGCTGACGCTGCGCAGGTCATCGCGGGCCGGTCCGGTCCGCTCGTGGTCACCCCGCACGATGGGGAGTTCGAGCGCCTCGCCGGCCACGCCCCGCCGTCCGATCGCCTGACGGCTGTCCGCGCCCTGGCCGCCGACCTCGGGGCGGTGGTGCTGCTGAAGGGGCCGACCACCGTGGTCGCCGACCCCGAGGGCAGCGCGCTGGTGGTGCTGAGCGGCGATGCCCGGCTGGCCACCGCCGGCACGGGCGACGTCCTCAGCGGCATCATCGCCGCGCTCCTCGCCCGCGGGGTCGACCCGTTGCGGGCCGCCGCCGCCGGTGCCTGGCTCCACGGTCGAGCCGGCGCCCAGGGCCCTGAAGAGGGCTTGGTGGCCAGCGACCTGATCGACGCACTGCCCGCGGTGTGGGACGAGGTGCGGAGCTGATGGCACGGGCGTGGGCGGACATCTCGCTCGCCGCGGTGGACGCCAACGTGGCCATGCTGCGTCGGCTGGCTGGGACGGCTGAGCTCTGCGTGGTGGTGAAGGCCGACGGCTACGGGCACGGGGCGGTGCCGGTGGCGCAGGCGGCCCTCGCCGCCGGGGCCACCTGGCTGGCCGTGGCCCAGGTGCCGGAGGCCAGCGAGCTACGGGCCAGCGGGATCACCGCGCCGGTGCTCCTGCTCTCCGAGCCCCGGTCGGCGGAGGTCGAGGAGGCGCTCGACGCGGGCGTGGTCCTCACCGTGTACTCCGAGGCCCGCATCGAGCAGCTGGCCGACCGGGTGCTGGCGCGGGGAGCGGACGGCTGGCCGGTGCACCTGAAGGTCGACACCGGGATGCGGCGCGTGGGGGCGACGCCCGCCGACGCGGTCGCCCTGGCCCAGCGCATCGTCGACGGCCCGGGCCTCGAGCTGGGCGGCGTGTGGACGCACTGCGCGGTGGCCGACGAGCCGACCAACCCCGTCACCGTGCAGCAGCTGGCCCGCTTCGACGCTGTGCTGGCCGAGCTGGAGCAGGCCGGCATCGACGTGCCGCTGCGCCATGCTGCGAACTCCGCCGCCACCATCGCCCACCCCAGCAGCCGCTACGACCTCGTCCGCTGCGGGATCAGCGTCTACGGGATCTCGCCTGCCCCCGCGCTCGACGGCCTGGTGTCGCTGGAGCCGGCGCTGCGGCTGGCCACGGAGGTGTCGTTCGTGAAGGACGTCGCCGCCGGCGACGGGATCTCCTACGGCCATCACCACCACGCCGCTCGGGCCACCCGGGTGGCCACGCTGCCGATCGGGTACGCCGACGGGGTCGCGCGACGCCTCGGCTTGGCTGGTCAAGAGGTGCTGATCGGTGGACGGCGCTGCCCGATGGTGGGGGTGGTGACCATGGACCAGGTGATGGTGGACGTGGGGCCCGACAGCCCCGTGCAGGCGGGTGACGAGGCGGTGCTGCTCGGCGAGCAGGGGGGAGAGCGCATCACCCCGGAGGAGTGGGCGGCGCAGCTCGGGACCATCGCCTACGAGATCGTGTGCGCCCTCGGTGCCCGGGTCGAGCGCCGGCACGCGGCCCCCTAGGCTTCCCTCGTGCCCGTGGCCGCCACCACCCGCTCCGTCGACGAGACCCGCGCCTTGGCCGAGGCCCTCGCCGGCCTGGCCCGGCCGAGCGACGTCGTGCTGCTGGCCGGCGACCTCGGCGCGGGCAAGACCGCCTTCGTGCAGGGGTTCGGTCGCGGCCTCGGCGTGGAGGAGCGCATCACCAGCCCCACGTTCACCCTCGTGCACGTCTACGAGGGTCGGCTGCCGATCCACCACCTCGACGTGTACCGGCTGGAGCAGCTCAGCGAGGCGCTCGACCTCGGCCTGCCCGAGATGCTCGACGAGGGCGGTGTGGTGCTGATCGAGTGGGGAGAGGCCATCCTCCCCGTGCTGCCCCACGACTTCCTCGAGGTGCGCCTCACCTTCGGCGAGGGCGACGACGACCGCCAGATCGACCTGCGCTGCGTCGGACCGGCCTGGGCCCCTCGGGCCGACGCCCTCGCCGGCGTGCTGGCACCCTGGACGGCGACGATCTGATGCTGATCCTCGGGATCACCACCTCCACGGCGCAGGTGGGCTGTGCGATCGGCGGCCACGAGGGCGTGCTCGGGGCGGTGCACTCGTCGCGCGGGCGACGCCACGCGGAGACCCTCACGCCCGCCATCGAGTTCCTGTGCCGGCAGACGCGGGTGGAGCTGGGCGACATCGGCGCCGTCGCCGTCGACCTCGGACCGGGGATGTTCACCGGCCTTCGGGTGGGGGTGGCCGCCGGCAAGGCCCTGGCCCACGCCCGCCGCCTCCCGATGGTGGGGGTGGCCAGCCTCGACCTGCTCGCCTTCCCGCTGCGCCACTCGCACCGCCGCATCGTCTGCGCCCTCGACGCCGGCCGAGGCGAGCTCTTCCACGCCAGCTACCGGCAGTCACCCGGCGGCGTGCAGCGCGTGTCGGCCCCCGAGGTGGCCACCCCCGCCGACCTGGCCTCCGACCTCGACGCCCTCGGCGCGGAGGTGCTGCTGGCCGGCGACGGCGCCCTGCGCTACCGCTCGCTGTTCGAGGGCATCCGGCGCGTCGAGCTGGCCGACCACGGCGAGGCCTTCCCGCAAGCCAGCTCGCTCGTGCAGCTGGCCCACGCCCGAGCGCTGCGGGAGGAGTTCGTGAGCCCGGTGGAGCTCACGCCGCTCTACCTCCGCCTGCCCGACGCCGAGATCAACTGGCAGACGCGCGACTCGGCGCCCTCGTGATGGCCCTGCGCATCCCCGACCCCGCCGAGCTGGAGGTCACCGTCGGCCCCATGCGGCGCAAGCACCTGCGCGGCGTGCAGCGGATCGAGCGGCAGGTCTACCCCCGCCCCTGGTCGATGGGGCTGTTCATGAGCGAGCTGGGCTACCGGGGGAGCCGCGTGTACGTGGTGGCCCGCGTCGGGTCGACGGTGGTCGGCTACGGCGGCGTGATGCTGGTGACCGACGACGGCCACATCACCACGCTGGCCGTCGATCCGGCGTGGCACCGCCACAAGATCGGCACCCGGCTGCTGCTCACGCTCTCGGAGGCGGCCGTGGCCCGCGGGGCCAAGAACCTCACCCTCGAGGTCCGCGCCAGCAACGCCGCCGCCCAGGAGCTCTACCGGGCCTTCGGGTTCGCGCCGGCCGGGATCCGGAAGGGCTACTACGTCGAGACGAAGGAAGATGCCATCGTGATGTGGGCCAACGACGTCGACTCCGAAGCCCATGCCCAGCGCCTCGCTGCGCTGGCCGACGCCCTCCCCGGCGCCACCGTCCACGAGGAGCTCGACCCGTGACCCCGCTCGACACCGCCTCCGGCCGGGGTCGGGTGCTCGGCATCGAGACGTCCTGCGACGAGACCGCCGCCGCCATCGTGGAGGCCGGCACGTCGGTGCTGTCGTCGGTGGTGAGCAGCCAGGTCGACCTCCATGCCCGCTACGGCGGGGTGGTGCCCGAGATCGCCAGCCGCGCCCACGTCGACCTCATCGTGCCCGTGGTGGCCCAGGCGTTCGTGGAGGCCGGCCTGTCCGACCGGCCGGTCGACGGGGTGGGCTGCGACGTCGACGCCGTGGCTGCCACCTACGGCCCGGGGCTGGTGGGGGCGCTGCTGGTTGGCGTGTCGGCGGCCAAGGCCCTGGCCCTGGCCTGGGACGTGCCGTTCATCGCCGTCAACCACCTCGAGGCACACCTCTACGCCGCTCTGCTCGAGGAGCCCGACCTCGAGCTCCCGCTGGTGGTGCTGCTCGTCTCGGGTGGCCACACGATGATCGTCCTCATGGAGGGCCACGGGCGCTACCAGGTGCTGGGCTCCACCATCGACGACGCCGCCGGCGAGGCCTTCGACAAGGTGGCCCGCTACCTCGGTCTCGGGTACCCGGGAGGGCCAGCCATCGACCGACTGGCCATCACCGGCGATCCCGAGGCCATCCGCTTCCCGCGTCCCATGGCCGGCGATGGTACCTACGACTTCTCCTTCAGCGGCCTCAAGACGGCGGTGGTGAACCACGTGCGCAAGCACCCCGACGCGGCCACCGAAGACGTGGCGGCGTCGTTCCAGGAGGCCGTGGTCGACGTGCTGATCACGAAGGCCCGAGCCGCCGCTCGAGAGGTCGGAGCCAAGGGGCTGTGCCTCGGCGGAGGGGTGGCGGCCAACTCGCGGCTGCGGGAGCAGCTCCTCGACGCGTGCGTGGCCGACGGCATCCGCGGCTTCCTCCCCAGCCGCGAGATGTGCACCGACAACGCCGCCATGGTGGCCAGCGCCGCCTGGTACCGCTGGCAGAGCGACGGCCCGTCGCCCCTCGACACGGGCGCCCTCCCCAACCTCGGCCTCCCCACCCGCTGACCACGGGCCTGCGGCGCGTCCTGGCGACGCTGGCACTCTCCTGTTGCGAGTGCTGATCGAAGCGGCGTAGGGTTGGCACTCGCACGACCAGAGTGCTAACCGCATCGCAAGCGTCATGGAGGCGCCAAGACATGTCAATGCAGCCCCTCGAAGACCGGATCATCGTCAAGCCGGGCGAAGCCGAGGAGACCACCGTCAGCGGTCTGGTCATCCCCGACACCGCCAAGGAGAAGCCCCAGCAGGGCGAGGTCCTCGCCGTCGGCCCCGGCCGGCGCTCCGAGCAGACCGGCGAGATCATCCCGCTCGACGTCAAGGTGGGCGACACCGTCGTCTACAGCAAGTACGGCGGCACCGAGATCACCGACGGTGGTCAGGACCTCCTCATCCTCAACGGCCGCGACGTCCTCGCGATCGTCAAGTAGGCGCTGATGGCCAAGATCCTGAAGTTCGACGAGGAGGCGCGTCGCGCCCTCGAGGCGGGCGTGAACAAGCTCGCCGACGCCGTGAAGGTCACCATCGGTCCCAAGGGCCGCAACGTGGTGCTCGAGAAGAAGTTCGGCGCTCCCACCATCACCAACGACGGCGTGTCCATCGCCCGTGAGGTGGAGCTCGACGACCCGTTCGAGAACATGGGTGCCCAGCTCGTGAAGGAGGTGGCCACCAAGACCAACGACATCGCTGGTGATGGCACCACCACCGCCACCGTGCTGGCTCAGGCGCTGGTGCGCGAGGGCCTCCGCAACGTGGCCGCCGGCGCCAGCCCCCTTGGGCTGAAGCGCGGCATCGAGAAGGCCGTGGAGTCGGCCGTCGAGGCCATCAAGGGCCAGGCCAAGGAGATCGACGACAAGTCGGAGATCGCCCAGGTCGCCTCGATCTCGGCCGCCGACCCGTCCATCGGCGAGGTGCTCGCCGACGCCATCGACAAGGTGGGCAAGGACGGCGTGGTCACCATCGAGGAGTCGAACACCTTCGGCATGGAGCTCGAGTTCACCGAGGGCATGCAGTTCGACAAGGGCTACCTCAGCCCGTACTTCGTCACCGACGCCGAGCGGCAGGAAGCGATCCTCGAGGATCCGTACATCCTGTTCGTCAACGGCAAGATCTCCTCGGTCCAGGACCTGCTCCCGGTGCTCGAGAAGGTCATGCAGTCCGGCAAGGCCCTCGTGATCGTGGCCGAGGACGTCGAGGGCGAAGCCCTGGCCCCCCTCGTGGTCAACAAGATCCGCGGCACCTTCAACTCCGTGGCCATCAAGGCCCCGGGCTTCGGCGATCGTCGCAAGGCGATGCTGCAGGACATGGCCACCCTCACGGGCGGTCAGGTCATCACCGACGAGGTCGGCCTGAAGCTCGAGAACGTCACGCTGGACCTCCTCGGCTCGGCCAAGCGGATCATCGTCACCAAGGACAACACGACCATCGTCGACGGTGGCGGAGAGTCCGAGGACGTCAAGGGCAGGATCAACCAGATCAAGGCCGAGATCGAGAACACCGACTCGGACTGGGATCGCGAGAAGCTCCAGGAGCGCCTCGCGAAGCTGGCCGGTGGCGTGGCCGTGGTCAAGGTCGGCGCCGCCACCGAGGTGGAGCTCAAGGAGAAGAAGCACCGCATCGAGGACGCCGTGTCGGCTACTCGTGCGGCGATCGAGGAGGGCGTCGTCACCGGTGGCGGCACCGCACTCCTGCGGGCACGTGGCGCCGTGATGAAGGTCGTCGAGTCGCTCCGCGGTGACGAGGCGACCGGCGCACGCATCGTGTGGGACTCCCTCCCCGCGCCGGCACGGCTGATCGCCGACAACGCCGGACTCGAGGGAGCCGTGTGGGTGCCGCAGGTCGAGAAGGC
>JBPPMN010000161.1:0-2539 GCA_051306055.1 Acidimicrobiales bacterium | reverse complement strand
CTGAGAAGTCGACGTTGTAGTGGGTGGCGATGCAGGCCACCCGGGGCCGCTCGCCGACCGGCCGGTGGTACAGCCCCTGGCACGGGTGCGGCCCATGGCCCGCCACAGCGCTGGTCGCCGAGGTCAGCGCCACCCATTCCCGCTCGATCTCCCCCACCCGGCCAAGGTAGATCACATCCTCCTGTCACAGACCGGGGTGGTGCGGTGTCATAGGAGGGATGGTCGAAGGAGAGGTCCACGTGGAGGAGGCGGAGCGAGACACCACGACGACCGCCGCACCGCTGGACGACGCCGAGCTCTTCGAGCAGCTCTACCCAGCGCTGCGACGCCTGGCCGTCGCCGTCTGTCCGCCGGAGTGCGACCCCGACGACCTGGTCCAGGACGCCACCGCGCGAGCCCTGCGACGAGGGGCCCTGCGCGACCTCGACCACCCAGCGGCCTACCTGCGCCGGTCGATCATCAACGGCGCGGCCAACGAGCGGCGCCGTCTCGGTCGCCTGCGGAGGGCGCTGAGCCGCCGCGCTGGCCGCGCCCACGCAGCCGAGGCGAGCTACCCCTCAGACGTCGCCGTGCTGGACCAGCTCCCGGCGGCCGATCGGGCGGTCCTTTGGCTCGCCGATGTCGAACGCCTGCCCTTCGCCGATGTGGCTTCTGCGCTCGGCTGCTCCCCCGACGGGGCGCGCGCTAGGGCTTCCCGGGCCCGCCGCCGCCTTCGCACCCTCCTCGAGGAGGACCCCGAGTGAACGACCGCATCGACCCGCTCGACACCTTCGACGCCCTCCACCCCAACGACCCCGGCCGCGGTGCCGGCGCGGTTCTGGCGGCCGCGCAGCACCAAGCCGCTCGAGCCCAACGCCGGCGCCGGGTAGCGGCAGCTGTGGCGGCGGTGGTCCTGCTGGCCGCCTCGGTCCTCGCCGTCACCGCCATCGACGACGACGGGAGCTCGGTGGAGACCGACCCCGGACCGGTGGCCACCGAGCCGACCCAGCCGTCGGATCCGACGGCGGACGGGACGATGGAGGACGTGGTGGTGGAGGTGCACTTCTCGCCCGACGGCGGCGGGCCCATGTGCGCCGACACCGAGCCGGTCGAGCGGATCGTCGAGGGCCCTGCCGTGCTGGAGGCGGCGCTGCGGGCCCTGCTGGCCGGGCCCACCGCCGCCGAGCGAGAAGCAGGGCTGTCGAGCTGGTTCTCTGAGGAGACGGCCGGTGCGCTCCGCTCGGTCGCCATCGAGGACGGCACGGCGTTCATCGACTTCAGCGACTTCCGAGCCCTGGTCGGGGGAGCGTCGACCACCTGCGGAGCGAACGTGCTCGTTCGGCAGCTGGACCGGACCGCCCTCCAGTTCCCGACGGTTGAGCGCACCCTGTACTCGATCGAGGGCGACGTCGAGGCGTTCTACGGCTGGCTGCAAGCGTCGCCGCCGGCCCACTACGAGCCGTGGCCGACGGTCGCCGTCGAGCTGGCGGGGATCGACCTCCTGCTCTTCGGAGAGTCGGGTGTGCGCGAGGTCGTCGGCGGTGACGTCGTGGATCGGTGGGTGCGCCCGGTGACGGTCGCCCACGCCGACGGCACGGGAGCGATCGTGGCGCAGGACCTCGGCGAGGACGGGCCGATCCGGCGGGTTCGCTCCGGAGAGGCGCAGCTGCTGGTTGCTCCGGGGGAGGGGTTGCTCCTCCGCAACGTGGTCGATCTCGACGGTCAGCCCACTGCCTTGTTCACCCGCCGAACCGGCGGGGTCGACGACGAGGGCTCCGGAGAGGCGCCGGAGGAGCACCTCTTCGCCATCGAGCTGGCGAGCGCAGCCGAGCGCGCGCTCGGTCAGACTGGTGGGCGGGAGTCCGGCCTCGATGCCGTGGCCCTGAGCAGAGGCGACCTGCTCGTCAGCACGTGCCACCTCCAGTGCAGCGTCCGGGTTCTGGGCGACGAGGGGTCGACGCTCACGATGCCGGACTGGATCGCGGGACTCGACGCTGTCGGCGCTCGGATCGCGTCGGTTCGCTCGACCTTCGTGCCCGAGACGGGCGGCACGGTCGATCCGGTGCTGGTGGTGGCCCGACTCGACGGGACCGTCGACGCGGAGGTGACGCTGCCCCCGCGAGTGCGGGGCCGGGTGCACGTCGATCTGGCGTCTGATGGCGGTTCCGCCATCGTGTGGTGGGCCGACGACGACGCCCGACCGGTCGGTGCCGTGCTGGTGCGCGACCTCCTAGGCTCGACCCCGTCGGCGGTGATCCTGGAGGGAGCAGAGGGAGCGCGGTTCCTCTGACCGTCGCCGGCTGCGACACTGGGTGATGTGATCGATCGCATCCGCGCCGACCCCCGGCCCTGGCTGCTGGGCGCGCTGGTGGCGATCGTCGTGGGGTTGGGCCTCGCGGTGCTGGTCCTGCGCAGCGACGACCAGAGCGTGGCTGCGGAGGCGCCGGCCACCAGCACCACGGAGTCGACCACCACCACGACCGTGAGCACCACGACGACCGCCGAGGCGTCGACCACCACCGAGGCCACCACGACCACCGTGGCGCCCACCACCACCCGG
>JBPPMN010000133.1:0-9807 GCA_051306055.1 Acidimicrobiales bacterium | reverse complement strand
GCCCCGACCGCCCCGAGCCGCCCGACGCCCTCGACGCCGCGGTCGACGTCCGCCTCGATCGGGTGATCGACGAGGTCCGCGGCACATGATCGGTCCTACCCCCGTGCAGCCTGTGTTGGATTCCCACGGCTCTCGTCGGACGAACACACAGGCTGCGGTCCTGGCCGTGACCTCGGCGAGGTTGCGTTGGATTCCGGCGAAGAGCGCTGGGATCGAACACGGGCTGCGGGGGTCGGGGGCCGTTCGGTGACGCTGTACGTGGACACGTCCGCGCTGGTGCGGCGGTACCTGCACGACCGGCACCGGCCGATGGTGCTCGAGACGATGGCGGGCGACGACGCCTGGTGCGCGTCGGCCCTTGCCCGAGCCGAGGCGCAGGTGGCGCTGCACCGGGCGTCGGTGACCTCCCGCCAGCAGCGCACCCTCTGGAGCGCCCTGCGCGACGAGTGGGAGGCCTTCTGGGTCGTCCCCCTCGACGACCGCGGCATGGCCCGGGCCGTGGAGATCGGTGCCACCTACGGCGTGCGCATCGTCGACGCCCTCCACCTCGCCGCCGCCGACCGCCTGCCCCCACCGGTGCGCTACCTCACCCTCGAGCGGCAGCAGATCGCGGCGGCCGCCGCCCTCGGCTTCGAGGTCCTCAGCCCCATCGACCCCTGAGCCCGCATGCGGTCTTCGTCGTCTTCTGCCACCGGAACAACGGGTGGGGGTCGGGCGTACGCTCGAGGGCATGGCTGCTGACGCTGACACGCTGATCTGGGACGACACGGGGGTGGAGATCCACCAGGTGGTGGTGGGTCCCGTCGACAACAACGTCCTGGTGCTGCGCTGCACCGAGACCGGCGACGCCGTGCTGCTCGACGCCGCCAACGAGCACGAGCGGCTGCTCGAGCTGTGCCAGCGCCTGGGCGTGCGCCGGGTGCTGGAGACCCACGGCCACTGGGACCACATCCAGGCCGTGCCACAGCTGCGCGACGCCGGCTACTCCGTGGGCGTCACCGCCCAGGACGCCGCCATGCTGCCGGGCTACGACGAGGTGATCGACGACGATGCCGTGGTGGAGGTGGGCCGGCTGCGGCTCAAGACCATCCACACGCCCGGCCACACCCCGGGCTCGATGTGCTTCCTGCTCGAGGGCCACCCGATCCTCTTCAGTGGCGACACGCTCTTCCCCGGCGGCCCGGGCAACACCAGCTTCGAGGGGGGCGACTTCCCCACCATCATCGAATCGGTCGACCGCAAGCTGTTCACCCTGCCGGCCGACACCATCGTGCTGCCGGGCCACGGCGACCGCACCACGATCGGCAACGAGCGACCCCACCTGCAGGAGTGGATCGACCGGGGCTGGTGACGGTGGCCGACGCGCTCCCCTACCACCAGCGCCCCGACGACGACACGCCGGTCCACACGGCCGACCTCCCCGCCACACCGCTGCGCGACCGCGCCATCCCGGCCACCGCCTGGGTGGAGGCGCCCGACGCCCTCCTGCACCTCGGCGACGACCTCCCCGGCCGGCCGGTGGCCTCGTACAAGCGCCGGATCGGCCCCTGGCTCCTCTGGCGGGCCGGGCCGGCCACCAAGGCCGACGCCCGCTACTGGGCGGCCCGAGTCGACGACCTCCACGACGCCTGGGCCTTCACGCTCCTCCCCGACGGCACCGGCCACGGCACGGGGCCCTCCGGCACCGAGCACCAGCGGTTCCGCTCCTGGAAGGAGGACCTCCGCGACAGCGCGCCATCCGCATCCGGGGAGGGGTCCGTAGAAGGGGCATGAACCTTGGTGGACCCGAAATGCTCATCGTCCTGGCCGTCGTGCTGCTGATGTTCGGCAGCAAGAAGGTGCCCGAGCTGGCTCGCTCCCTGGGCAAGGCCCAGAAGGAGTTCAAGGATGGCGTCCGGGAGAGCACCGCTCCCGCGGACGAGTCCACTCCCGCAGCCTGAGGCACTTTTCCACTATCGCCATAGTGCTAATACACTGGAGGCCATGTCCCCCGACGTGGAGCCCCCCGGCGCCGTAGCCCCCCTCTTCGAGATCGAGGGTCTGCGAGCCCGGCCGGCCGGCGTCGAGGGCGCGGCCGACATCCTCAACGGGGTGGACCTGGTGGTGCAGCCCGGCGAGGTGCACGCCCTCATGGGCCCCAACGGCTCCGGCAAGTCCACGCTGGCGTCCACGCTGCTGGCCTCCCCCGAGTACGAGGTCACCGGCGGGCGGATCCGCTTCAAGGGCGACGACATCACCGACTGGGACACCGAGGTGCGGGGCAAGGCGGGCCTCTTCCTGGCCTTCCAGTACCCGCAGCAGGTGCAGGGCGTGTCGGTGATCAACTTCCTGCGCCAGGCCCTCTCCGCCCGCAAGGGCATCGACCTGTCGGTGCTCGAGCTGCGCCTGTCGATCATGGAGTGGATGGAGCGCCTCGACATGGACCCGTCGTTCGCCGACCGGTTCCTCAACGAGGGCTTCTCGGGCGGCGAGAAGAAGCGCAACGAGATCCTGCAGATGGCCATCCTCGAACCGGAGCTGGCCGTGCTCGACGAGACCGACTCCGGCCTCGACATCGACGCCCTCAAGGTGGTGGCCCAAGGCGTGCAGGAGGTGCGGCGCGATCGGCCCGAGCTCGGCGTGGTGGCCATCACGCACTACCAGCGGCTGCTCGACCACCTGGTGCCCGACGTGATCCACATCCTCCTCGACGGCAAGATCGTCGACAGCGGGGGCCCCGAGCTGGGCGAGCGGCTCGAGCGCGAAGGCTACGAGGCATGGCGATGAGCGCCAGCGAATCGCTGGAAGCGCAGGCTCTCCGTCGGAGCGAAGCGACGACGGCGGCGAGGGCAGAGCGCTCCAGCACCCGAGAGCTGGGCCCGAGCTGATGAGCGATCTCCTCGACGTCTCGGCCATCAAGAAGGACTTCCCGATCCTGGAGCGGGTCGTGCACGGCGGCCGCCTCGTCTACCTCGACTCCGCCAACACGTCGCAGAAGCCCCACGCGGTGCTCGACGCCATGCGGACCTACTACGAGCAGTCCAACGCCAACGTGCACCGCGGCACCTACCTCATCGCCGAGGAGGCCACCGCGGCGCTCGAGGGCGCCCGGGCGAAGGTGGCGCGGTTCATCGGCGCCGCCACCCGAGAGGTGGTCTTCACCAAGAACGCCACCGAGGCCCTCAACCTGGTGGCCAAGGCCTGGGGCCGGGCCCACCTCCGAGAGGGCGACGCCGTGGTGCTCACCGAGCTCGAGCACCACGCCAACATCGTGCCGTGGCACCAGCTCCACGACGAGCTGGGCATCGAGCTGCGCTGGATCCCGGTCACGCCCGACGGCCACCTCGACCTCACCGATCTCGACCGCCTCGTCGATGGCGCCAAGGTGGTCAGCTTCGCCGCCATGTCCAACGTGCTGGGCACCCTGCTGCCGGTGGAGCGCCTCGTCGCCGCGGCTCACGACGCCGGCGCCATCGCCGTGGTCGACGCCTCGCAGTACGTACCCCACGTGGCCACCGACGTCGCCGCCTGGGGCGCCGACTTCGCCGCCTTCACCGGCCACAAGATGTGCGGCCCGACCGGCATCGGCGTGCTGTGGGGCACCGCCGAGATCCTCGAGGCCACCCCGCCCTTCCTCACCGGCGGTGAGATGATCCTCAACGTCACCAAGGAGGGCTTCACGGTCAACGAGCTCCCCTGGAAGTTCGAGGCCGGCACCCCGCCCATCGCAGAGGCCGTGGGCCTGGGCGCCGCCGTCGACTACCTCAGCGGCCTCGGCATGGACGCCGTGCGGGAGCACGAGGTGGCGCTGACCTCCTACGCCCTGCGGTCGCTCACCGAGCGGTTCGGGCCCGACCTCACCATCCACGGCCCGTCCGAGCCGGCCGAGCGGGGCGGGGTGCTGTCGTTCTCCTACGCCGACCTCCACCCCCACGACCTCACCCAGGTGTTCGACGAGCACGGCGTGTGCGTGCGAGCCGGCCACCACTGCGCCAAGCCGCTGATGCGGGTGCTGGGCGCCAACGCCACCGCCCGCGCCTCGCTCTACGTCTACAACGACGAGGCCGACGTCGACGCCCTGGCCGACGCCATCGGCGCCGCCGCCGACTTCTTCGCTCCCTGATCCCCCCGCACCGTTAGGATCGCGCCCCGCATGCCCGGCCTCGAAGACCTGTACCGAGAGATCATCCTCGACCACTACCGCTCGCCGCGGAACCGGGGCGAGCTGCCCTCGCCGCCGGCCACCCGGGTGGAGGGCTTCAACCCGCTGTGCGGCGACGAGATCGTCGTCTACGTCGACCTCGCCGACGACACCGTGAGCGACATCCGCATCGGCGGCCAGGGCTGTTCGATCAGCCAGTCGTCGGCCTCGATGATGTCGGCCGCCGTGAAGGGCAAGACCCTCGCCGAGGTGCAGGAGATCACCCGGGCCTTCAAGGGGATGATGTCGATCCACGAGCAGTCGCTCGACGGCGACGACGCGGCGGAGCCGGCCGAGATCGATCCCGAGGTGAAGCTGGGCGACCTCGAGGCGCTGCGCGGCGTGGTGAAGTTCCCCGTGCGCATCAAGTGCGCCACGCTCAGCTGGAACACCCTCCAGCAGGCGATCGAAGAGCGCGCCGCCGCCACCGACTAGGTTCTTCCCCGGCGACGTACCGGGCGGATCCGGATCGGTCGCTGCCCCGAGTACCCGATCCCGGAGAACCTCATGCTTCGACGCACCCTGGCCGCCGCTGCAGCCCTCGGCCTGCTGGCCGTGCCCTTCATCGCCTCACCGGTCGAGGCCGGCCCCGAGGCCACCTCCACCGTCGCCGTGCTCGTCGACGAGGACTACGGCGACAACGGGGAGGAGACGGCGGAGCTGATCGCTGACCTGGCCGCCACTGGCCACACCGTGGTCGAGATACCCGACATCACGGCCGAGGCCTTCGCCACGGGCCTGGCCGATGCCGACGTGCTGGCCATCCCCGAGCTCGAGGGTCCGGCTCCCGGCGAGCTGGCGGCCGCCCTCAGCGACGAGGCCACGGCGCTGATCACCGGCTTCGTCGACAACGGCGGACGCATCCTCTTCTTCGGCTCGTCCGACCCCACCGCCGACATGAACGCGCTGTTCGGCTTCGGTCTCGCACCCTACGACGGCCCCGCCTGCGGCGAGTACGGCGGCGGCCCGGACGACACCAGGAGCTGCCTGTTGACCGCCGCCGCCGCCAACAGCGAGTTCGCCGACGGACCCGCCTCCCTGCGCTACGTGAACGACTCGACCGGTCTGCTGCCCGCCTCGCTGCCCGCCGGCTCCACCGCCGCCTACGTCGCGAGCTTCGACGACGAAGCCCCGGAGGGCGAGATCATGGCCGCCGCACTGGTCGACGTCGTCGGGCTCGTCTCGATGCCCTACGGCGACGGCGCGGTCCTCTTCTACGCATGGGACTGGTTCCCCGACGCCGACCTCGAGGGCGAGGGCGAGGGCGGAGAGATCACGGCCGCCGCGGCCGAGGACGAGGCCGAGTGGGCTGTCGTGCTCGATCTCGGAGTGTCGCAGCCGGCGGTGACGGCCACCGGCGGCACCGGGCAGATCGTGCTCACCTCCGATTCGCCGTCCACCCAGCCGATCTTCGTGGAGCTGGTGATCGACGGCGTGGCCCAGACCGCCACCATCGCCCCCGGCACCACCACCACCACGGTGGATGCGGCGCCCGGCGCCGTCGCCTACTCCGTGCCCGGCTGGGGCGTCGGCGAGGGCTCGGTCACCGTGCTGGCCGTCGCCGTCCCGGCACCCGGCGGGCCGGCCGTGCCGGCTCCCGCCAACCCCACCTTCACGGGTTGAGCCCAGCGGGCCTCCGAGCCTGACGACCACGAGGGGGCGGTTCGCCGCCCCCTCTGGCGCGTCGGGGCTCCCGGCGGCTCAGGCGGGGACGGGGAGGCAGCCGGTGACCCAGGCCTGGCCGGGGCGGCCCAGCACGAAGCCCTGCGCCAGGTCGACGCCGGCGTTGACCAGGCTGCGCACCTCTTCGGGGCGCTCCACGCCCTCCGCCACCACGGTGGCGCCCACCTCGTCGGCGAACACCCGCAGCGCGGCGATCAGGGCCCAGCGGGGCCGGTGGCCGTCGAGGCCCGTGACCAGCTCGCGGTCGAGCTTCACGTAGTCGGGTTCGAGCTCGAGCACGTGGCGCAGGGTGGCGTGGCCGGCGCCGGTGTCGTCGACGGCCAGCGACACGCCGTGGCCTCGCCAGGTGTCGCGCCAGCGGCGCAGGGCCTCGTAGTCGTCGACCTGGTCGCGCTCGGTGATCTCCACCACCAGGCGACCGGCCAGGTCGGCGCAGATGTCGTCGACGCGCGGGTCGGTGAGGGTGAGGGGGCTGACGTTCACGAACAGCAGGGTGTCGTCGGGCGGCGGCCCGAGGCGCACGGCGGCGCGGAGGCAGGCCAGCTCCAGCTCGACGCGCAGCCCGGCGTCGCTGGCGTGGACCAACCAGCGCGACGGGCCCTCGGCCCGGTCGCCGATGCGGGCCAGGGCCTCGAAGCCGATGGTGAGGCCGTCGGTGAGGCGCACCACCGGCTGCACGACTGCGGTGATGGCGTCGTCGCGGATGGCCTGGGCCACGGCATCGGCCTGACCCCGGCGATCGACTCCCCGGCGCGCTCGGTGCAGCATCGGCACCACCGTACCCGCACGGATCGTAGGCAGCGGGGTTGGTCAGCCCAGCGGGTCGGCGAAGGGGTCGGTGAGCGGGTCGCCCGCCTGCCGGCGGGGGGTGGCCGGCTCCTCCTCCGCGAAGGCGCCGTAGCCGGTCGTCTCCAGCTCCAAGGCCAGCTCGGGACCGCCGCTGCGGGCGATCACGCCCCGGGCCAGCACGTGCACGTGGTCGGGGTGCAGCTCGTGCAGCAGGCGGTTGTAGTGGGTGATGGCCAGCACGCCGAGGCCGGTCTCGTGGGTGGCGGCCTCGATGCGGCGGGCGCAGGCCCGCAGGGCGTCGACGTCGAGGCCGGAGTCGAGCTCGTCGAGGATGGCGATGGCTGGCTGCAGCACGCCGAGCTGCAGGGTCTCGTTGCGCTTCTTCTCGCCGCCGGACAGGTCGACGTTCATGGCGCGGTGCAGGAAGCGGTCGTCGAAGCCGATGCGCTCCGCCTCGACGATGATGCGGTCGGCCACATCGGCGGTGGGGCGACCGGCCGCGGCGAAGGCCGCCTCCAGCACGTCGACCACAGCCACGCCGGGCACCTCGGTGGGGTACTGCATGGCCAGGTAGAGCCCGGCTTGGGCCCGCTCGTAGGGGGCCAGGGCCAGCACGTCGACGCCGTCGAGGGTGACGGTGCCGCCCAGCACCTCGTAGCCGGGGCGACCCATGATCACGTGGGACAGGGTGCTCTTGCCCGAGCCGTTGGGGCCCATGATGGCGTGGACCTCGCCCGAACGGATGGTGAGGTCGATCCCCTTGAGGATCTCCTTGCCCTCCACGCCGGCGCGGAGGCCCTCGATCTGCAGCACGTGCTCGCTCACGGGATGACCACCTCGATCTGCCCGTCGACCACCCGGGCGTCGTAGACCGGCACCGGCTTGGTGGCGGGGAGGGACTCGGGCTCGCCAGTGGTGAGGTCGAAGGCGCTGCCGTGCTTCCAGCACTCGAGCTGGCGCTCCTCGCCCAGCACGTCGCCCTCCGACAGCGAGATGTCCTGGTGGCTGCACACGTCGCCGATGGCGTAGACGTCGTCGTCGATGCGCACCACCGCGATGCGGTGCTCGCCCACGATCACCTTCCGGGCCGTGCCCGGGGCGAGGTCGTCGAGAGGACCGAGGCGCTCCACCTGCGTCACGCCAGGGCCTCCTGCAGCTTGGCCGCCACCGCCGCGTCGAGCGCCGGACGGAGGCCCGAGCTCGGGAAGCGGTCGAAGACCTCGTCGAAGAAGCCAGCCACGATGAGCCGCTCGGCGACGATGGTGGGCACGCCGCGGCTCTCCAGGTAGAAGCGCTGCTCCTCGTCGATGGGACCCACCGCCGAGGCATGGCTGCAGTGGACGTCGTTGTTGAGGATCTCGAGGTTGGGCACCGACTCCGCCCAGGCCTCCTCTGAGAGCTTGATGTTGCGGTTGGTCTGGAAGGCGTTCGTGCCACGGGCGTCCTTGGCCACCCTGATGAGGCCCGTGTAGACGGACCGGGAGCGATCGCTCACCGTGCCCTTGAAGAGCAGGTTGCTGGTGGTGTCGGGCGCCTCGTGGTCCTGGAAGGTGCGGTAGTCGAGGGTCTGGTCGCCATCGCCGAAGTAGGCCGCCAGCAGGTCTCCGGTGGCGCCGCGACCGAGGAGCCGGCAGTCGGTGCGGAGACGGGCGTAGTCGCCCCCGAACCCGGCCAGACCGGCGGTGACGGTGGCCTGCGACTCCACGGCCAGGTCGAGCATGCCCACCGACCAGGCGGAGGCGTGGAGGTCCTGGAGGCTGACGTAGCCCACCCGAGCGGCCGCACCCACGACGATGGCGGTGGCCGGCAGCAGCAGCCCGTCGTCGCCGCCCTCGAACACCTCGACGACCGTGACCTCGCTGTCGGCCCCGGCCCGCACCACGAGGCGCGGTGCGCTGGCCGTACCGGCGGCCGGACCCTGATGGCGGACGACGATGGGCTCCGCCACCGTGACGCCGGCGGGTACGTCGATGACCAGCGGGTCGACGGCCAGGGCGTGGTGGAGCCAGACCAGCCCATCGGCCGACTCGGGCAGCGCACCGAGGAGGTCGACGGCGTCGTCGAGCTCGCTGGCCCGGCCCACCCGGGCCCGGCCGAGGTCGCCGTGGGTCACCTCGCTGGTGGCCTCCGCCGGGACCAGCCGGTCGAGGTCGAGCTCGTCGATGCGGCTGTACCGCCACACCTCCTCCTGGGTGCTGGGCAGGTCGGCCGCGGTGAAGCGCTCGGCGGCGGCGGCGCGACGCTCGGCCAGCGGACCAGCCAGGGCAGCGATCGCTTCGACGGTGAACGGGCTCAGGAGGACCTCACAGCACTCGCGCAACGGGGGCCGAACCGGCCCCCGGATGAGCGCTCATCCTACCGGCGCCACCGGCCGGATCCCAAGGTCGCCAGCGATCTACTCAGGGCCCTTCCGACGGAAGAGGCGACGCAGGCGACCACCGGACCGGTTGCGCTCGGCCTCGACGTCGGCCAGCACCTGGGCCCCGATCGAGTTGAGGAAGTCCTCGGCCTCGTCGAGCACCGCGGCCACCGAGCCGTCGTCGCGGTCGAGGGCGTCGAGCGGCTCGTCGGGGGTCGCCGGGGTGACCAGCGTGCCGTGGCTCCAGTTCACGTCGGCCAGCCGCTTGGTGAACTTCGGGCAGTCGGCCGGGCAGCGCCACGGCGCTTCGGGCGCGAGGTCGAGGTCGCACTTCCGCACGGTCTCGCCGTTGCGGTAGGTGCGGCTCTCGAAGTGCTTGCAGTCCTGTCGCATCGGCACAGCGCGATTCTGCCTCGCTCCGGCCCGAAGGTCAGGTCAGCCGACGCTGCCTTCCATCTGGAGCTCGATGAGGCGGCTCCACTCCACCGCGTACTCCATGGGCAGCGTGCGGGTGACGGGCTCGATGAACCCGTTGACGATCATGCCCATGGCCTGCTCCGAGGACAGGCCGCGGCTCATCAGGTAGAAGAGCTGCTCGTCGGCCACCTTCGACACGGTGGCCTCGTGGCCGATGACGGCGTCTCGGGCGCCCACCTCCATGTAGGGGTAGGTGTCGCTGATGGAGTCCTCGTCGAGGATCAGGGCGTCGCACTGGACGTGGCTCTTGCAGCCGTAGGCGTCGTCTTCCACCCGCACGAGGCCGCGGTAGCTGGTGCGTCCGCCGTCCTTCGAGATC
>JBPPMN010000090.1:0-2777 GCA_051306055.1 Acidimicrobiales bacterium | reverse complement strand
GCCAAGCTCCGCGACGAGGACTACGTCACCCAGATCCTCACCACCACCGCCCACGCCTACCTGCTCTTCTTCTCCAACCTGGGCCGGGTCTACCGGTTGAAGGCACATGAGATCCCGAAGAAGGAGCGCACCGCACGCGGCACCGCCATGCCCAACCTGCTGCAGCTGCAGCCCGGCGAGCACATCCAGACGATCATCGACACCCGCGACTACGAGACCAACCGCTTCCTGTTCTTCACCACCAAGCAGGGCCAGGTGAAGAAGACGATGTTCAACGCCTACGACTCGTCGCTGCGCACCGGCATCATCGCCATCAACCTGCGCGACGGCGACGAGCTGGTGAAGGTCATCCCCACCAACGGCGGCGACGACATCCTCATGCTCTCCAAGCTGGGGCAGGCCATCCGCTTCAGCGAGGACGACGTGCGGCCCATGGGTCGAGCGGCCGCCGGCGTGCGAGGCATGAAGCTCAAGGCTGGCGATGAGGTGGTGAGCCTCGACACCTGCCGCGACGACGTCGCCATGCTGATCGTCACCGACGCCGGCTACGGCAAGCGGACCCAGCTCGAGCACTTCAACCGTCAAGGACGCGGCGGCCAGGGCGTGCGGGGCATCAAGCTCACGGCCAAGAAGGGCTTCGTGGTGGCTGCCTTCATGGTGCGCCTCGACGACGAGATCTTCGTCATCAACTCCGCCGGCACGCTCATCCGCATGGAGGTGCGGGGCATCTCGTCGCAGGGGCGTGATGCCACCGGCGTGCGGGTGATGAACCTCGGCGAGGGCGAGACGGTGGCCTCCGTGGCCCCGGTCCTCTCCACCGACGACGACGAGACCTGACCCTCGACCGGCCGTCGACGGCCGCCTAGCGTCGGGGCGTTCCCCCTCGACGTCTGGGCGTGCCGCGGCGCGCTGATCGATGGAGGTGCGCGAACGTGACGACCCGACGCGATGAGCGGGGCCAGACCGTGCCGCTGGTGCTGGCCGTGATGGTGGTGGCGGTGGTGATGGTGCTGGCCCTGATCCCGCTGGCCCGGGCGGCCCAGCAGCGGGCCGCGGCCCAGACGGCCGCCGACGCCGCCGCCCTGGCCGGAGCGGCGGAGGGCGAGGAGGTGGCCCGCCAGGTGGCGGCGGCCAACGGCGGTCAGCTCGTCAGGTGGGAGGCGGTCGGCCTCGAGGTGTGGGTGCAGGTGGAGGTGGGCGAGGCGACGGCCCGGGCCAAGGCCCGTCGCGGCTGAGCCGCCGCGGCGTTCGGTGCGTCAGTAGGGGGAGGGGGCTGTCGTACACTCGCTCCGATGTCCACTGACCAGCCCGGCGGAGCGTCGCCTAGCGATCCCGCCGAGCCCGGTGGCGACACCGGTACCGTTCCCCGCTTCCGGGCGGGCGTCGAGCAGGTCGACGAGTCCACCACCGGCACCGCGACCGTGGGTCGGGAGCGAGATCAGCACGATCCTCCGGCAAGACGGGCCCAGCGCCCCGAGGATGCCGCGGGAGCGTCCCGAGGGCGGCGGAAGGGCCGGGTGCGGGCCCGCAAGGTGCGCCGCATCGTGCGCCACATCGAGCCGTGGTCGGTGCTCAAGATCTCGGTGCTCTTCTTCCTGTCGCTGTTCGTGATCCTGTGCGTGGCGTCCGCGCTGCTGTGGAACGCCGCCCGCAGCGCTGGCACCGTCGACTCAGTCGAGAGCTTCATCACCTCGCTCGGCTTCGGGAACTGCGAGGACATCGAGGGCGACGACGCACCCACCCCCACCACCACGGTCGCCCCCGACTTCGGTGAGGTCGACCAGCTCGACCCCGAGACCGCCCCCGAGAGCACGCTCCCCGAGCCCACCGACACCTCCACCCTGCCCGACGAGGACGGCGACTGCGCCGAAGGCCAGGTGCTGGTCGGCGGCTTCGAGTTCGAGGACCAGAAGATCTTCCAGGCCTTCCTCCTCGGCGGCGCAGTGCTGGTGCTGGCCGGCTCGGCGGGCGCGGTCGTGATGGCGCTCCTGTTCAACCTCATCAGCGACCTCACTGGCGGCGTGCGCGTGACCGTCCTCGAGGAAGAGCCACCGGCCCGCCCTCGGGCCAAAGCGGGCTCGCCTCCTCCGGGGCCCCGCGACTAACTTCGGCTCCCTGCCCCGGGGGCTATAGCTCAGTCGGTTAGAGCGCATCCCTGATAAGGATGAGGTCGCAAGTTCGATTCTTGCTAGCCCCACCACCCCTGACCTGGGGAAACGTCCTCAGAAGGCTCCGCCGGGCGAGCCAGAACTCGCTCCCAGGCCGCGGATAGGCCGCGGGATTTCGCGAAGGCATTCTCAGTTCGTCTTCGTGTGACTTCAGCTGCGAATCGCGCGTGGGTCGGAACAGCGGCGGCGTACGGCGTGCTACCTCCGGCGCTGAGGCAGTTGAGGCTGAGAGAGTTGGTCCAGTTCTTCGCGGCATCAGTCCCCGAGGTGCCTCGAACGATCGCGTGATCGGTGAACACCAGGTCGCTGTTGGGGACCTCTCAGACCGGAGGGGAGGCGGGCCATCCCACACATGTCGCCGCAACTAACCCGTCAGGGCCTCGATGGAGCGCTGGTCAGGTCGGTTCCAGCGTTGCAGCAACTTCGGGTAGGGACTGGCAGGCCCGAGCCTGTAGTGACCGTTGACACACCGCAGTGTTCGATATACCGTGCACCGCATGCCGGACACTGGATCCGACCGGGGGGTTAAAGTCGGCAGCATGTCCAATCTCCGCCCACTCACCGCCAAGCCCGAGAGTCTGGCTCAGCAGGTTTTCGACGCCATTCGTG
>JBPPMN010000073.1:0-2009 GCA_051306055.1 Acidimicrobiales bacterium | reverse complement strand
GCCCCCCTCGACACATGGTTCGCGGTGCGGGCCTACCCCAGCTCCGTCGGGCTCACGGTGTACTTCCAAGACGTGGGATCCCAGCGACGGGAGCAGCAGCAGCGGGCCCGGCTGGAGCGGGTGGAGAGCATCGCCGACCTCGCTGGGGGCGTGGCCCACGACTTCAACAACGTGCTGATGGTCGTGGCCGGCAACGCCGACATGGTGCGGGAGGTGCTCGACGACCACCAGGTCCACGACGACACGGCCAGAGCGTCGCTGGCCGCCATCGAGCAGGCGGTGGAGCGGGCAGTCGGCCTCACCGGCCGGCTGGTTCGCTTCAGCCAGCGGCTGCTCACGTCGCCCACGGTGGTCGACCTCGACCAGCTGATCGGCGACGCCCTCCCCGAGCTGCGCAGCCTCCTGCCCACGACGGTCGCGCTCCACCACGTGGCCAGCCAGCCGCCACTGCTGGTCGACGCGGACGCGTCGGAGCTCCGGCGTGGTCTGCACAACGTGGTGGCCAACGCCGTGGAGGCCATCGCCGGCGAGGGCGTGCTCACCGTCTCGGTGACCCTCGAGCACTCGAGCAGCGACGATGGCTCGGAGGCGGTGGAGGCCGTGCTGTCGGTCGCCGATGACGGGCCGGGGATGAGCCCCGAGGTGCTCGACCGCTCGGCCGACCCCTTCTTCACGACGAAGGACGCGGCCGCCGGCCGGGGGATGGGCCTGGCCGAGGCGGAGGGCATCGTGCGGCAGGCCGGCGGGCGCCTGTCGATCGACAGCGCTGAGCCACACGGCACGGTCGTGCGCTTCCACCTCCCCCTGGCCGAGCACCAGGGGATGGGCCCTGCCCCGCGTCCGGAGCCGGCCGCCGCCCTCGTCGCCGAGGAAGAGCCGGCGATCGAGGTCAGCCCCTTGGAGGCGCCCGATGCCGACGGCGTGCGGGTGCTGGTGGTCGACGACAACGAGGAGGTCCGCCGCCTGGTGGCGCGCGTGCTGGTCGGCCACGGCTTCGAGGTGCGCACGGCGGCCAACGCAGACGAGGCCCTTGCGATGGCCACGGCCGAGCAGATCGACCTGCTGGTGACCGACGTGCTCATGCCCGGGCGGTCGGGTCCGGAGCTCGTGCGGGCGCTGCGCGCCCTGCTCGAGCCGATGCCGCCGGTCGTCTACATCTCGGGCTACGCCGACTCCCAGGATCTCGACGACGACCTGGCCAACGGCGAGGCATCGCTGCTGTCCAAGCCCTTCGAGTCGGCCGCCCTGGTCGAGGCGGTGTGGCGGCTGTGGGAGGCCAGCACTGCCCGGGAGAAGGCGCAGGGCGACGGGGCGGGCTCTCGCTGACCGATCAGCCGGGCGGACCCGGCGTGATCAGGCCCCGCCGGAGACCCTCGCCGACGGCCTCGACGCGGGTGTGGACGCCGAGCTTGCGCAGCACGGCGCCCACCAAGCTGCGCACCGTGTGGGCACTGAGGTTGAGCGCCGACGCCATCTCCGCAGTGGTGCTCCCCTGGGACAGGTGCTCGAGCACCTCGACCTCCCGGCTCGACAGGCGCTCGGCCGGGCTCGCCGGGTGGACGAGGGCATCGAGCATCTCGGGGTCGACCACCGTCTCGCCGCGAGCCACCCGGTGGATGGCGTCGACCAGGTCGGACAGCGGACGGGTCTTGCTCAGGTAGCCCGCCGCACCGGCCTCGAGGGCGTCGAGCATCGACTGCTGGGTGGGCCAGCCGGTGAGGACGAGGAGGCGGGTGGTGGGCGACGACGCCCGGAGCTCGCCGAGGTGGTCGACCGACGACCCGGCGCCCAAGCGGAGGTCGGTGACGGCCACGTGCGGGCGGTGGCGGGCGAGGGCGGCCACCGCCTCGGGGATCGACCGGGCCAGACCGGTGACCACCAGGTCGGCCTCACGGTCGAGCGAGGCCTTCAGCGCGGCGGCCACCAGCTCGTGGTCCTCGATGACCACGACCGTCGTCCCCATGCCGGGCAGGGTAGTGGCGGGCCTCCAGGTGGTCCGGAGGGTGGGC
>JBPPMN010000050.1:0-10351 GCA_051306055.1 Acidimicrobiales bacterium | reverse complement strand
GGGGCGGGGGCGGCGCGGTGGTGGTCTCGGGCCCGCCAGGTCCCACCGCCCGGGCGACGTCGATGAGCCCGAACCCGAACACGTCGTCGCGCCCGGGCGGCCCGAGGTCGGTGGCGGTGGACAGGAGCCGGTCAACCGCCTCCTGCGGGGTGAGGCCCTGGGCCAGCAGCAGCGCCAGGGCGCCCGACACGTGCGGCGCGGCCATCGAGGTGCCGGCCAGGCAGGCGTAGGCGTCGGCCTGGCCGCTGATCCAGTAGGTGGAGAGGACCCCCTGGGGGGTCCCGCCGGTGGCGCAGTCGGCGGGGTCGGACTCGCCCTCGCCCCCGGGGGCGGCCACCGGCCACCGGGCGCCACGCAGGATGCTCCCGCTGGCCGAGGAGTACGAGGCGCGGCCGTCGTCGCGCGTGGTGGCGCTCACGATGACCGCCCGCTCGTCGCTGAAGCCGGCCGGGAGCACCGCGTCGTTGCCTGCCGCGATCACGGCGACGGCGCCGCGCTCCCAGGCGTACTCGATGGCCTCGCAGAAGGCGCATCCGAGGGTGGACTGCAGCGCACCGCCGCCGAGGGAGAGGTTGATCACGTCGGCGCCCTGGTCGGCCGCCCACCGCACGCCGGCGGCCACGTCGCCGGCGGTGCCGGTGGCCGAGCAGGCGCCGGTGGCGTCGCAGTCGTCGGCCAGCACCCGCACCGCCAGCAGCCGGGCATCGGGGGCCACGCCCGCGATGCCGAGCCCGTTGGCGGTGGTGGCCAGGGCCACGCCGGCCACGTGGGTGCCGTGGCCGTTGTCGTCGCGGGCCGACCCCGCGCAGCGCCGGGGGTCGCCGTCGGCGCCGATGCAGCTCACCTGACCCGCCAGCTGGCCCGACAGGTCCTCGTGGTCGACGTCGACGCCGGAGTCGATCACGGCGATGGTGATGCCCTCGCCGGTGGTGCGCTCCCACGCCGTGGGAGCACCGATGCGGTCGAGCCCCCACTGCAGCCCCTGCCGGTAGACGGGGTCGTCGGCCACCAGGCCCCGCCCTCCGGCACCGGCGGGCACGGCGATCGCCACCCCCAGGAGCGCGCCGGCCACCGCGACGAGGGCGAGTCGGGAGCAGCGGGCCATTCCCCCCATCATCGGACAGGGAGCGGTGGTGGCGGTAGTCGCCCTCGCTAGAGGCGGCGCATCACGGTGACGACCTTGCCGAACACCGTGACGTCCTCCGGGGCGAACTCCATCGGGGAGAGGCGGGCGTTGGCTGGCAGGAGGGTGATGGTGGCACCGGTGCGCTTGTAGGTCTTCACGGTGGCCTCGTCGCCCGGGATGCCGGCCACCACGATGTCGCCGTCGTTGGCGGTGGGCTGCGACCGGCAGACCACGAAGTCGCCGTCGACGATGGCGGCGTCGACCATGGAGTCGCCGCGGACGCGGAGCATGAACAGGTCGCCCTCGCCGGTGAAGTCGGCCGGGAGGGGCAGCGTCTCCTCGATGTTCTCCTGGGCCAGCACGTCGGTGCCGGCGGCGACGTCGCCCACGAGGGGCACGTGGCGCACGGGCCGCCGCTCGACCGGGGCACCGGAGGTGGCATCGAAGCGCACCTCGATGGCCCGGGGCTTGGTGGGATCGCGCCGCAGGAAGCCGAGCTTCTGCAGCGTGGACAGGTGAGCGTGCACCGTGGACGGGGAGGTGAGGCCCACCGCCGCGCCGATCTCCCGCACCGAGGGCGGGAAGCCCCGCTCGCGCTGGAACTGCTCGATCACCTCGAGCACCTCTCGTTGGCGGGGGGTGAGGGTGACATCAGCCATGGGAGCCTCCGGGTTCCGTACAGACGTTCGGACCCTACCGCTGCACCCAGCGCGAGGCAAGAACACTCGTTCCCCGCACGCCTGTTCGATGCTGGGGGTTGACGGCGAACGGGCGTTCGTGGCTATCCTGTCGCACGACGAACAGGCGTTCCCGGAACACCCGTTCAGGACAGGGTCGGTCACCGGCCTGTCACACCCCCTGAGGAGAATCGTCACCATGAGCTCCAGCGCCCTCGCCCTCCGCCTCCAGCCCACCACCGTGCCGCCGGGTCCGGGCCGGCCCGCCCGTCCTGCACTGCGCGTGCTCGATGGCGGCCGCGCCCCGGGCCGTGTGGCCCAGCGGGCTGCCTACCGCCGTCGTCGGCTGGTGGCCGCGCTGGTGGCCCTGGCCCTCCTGGCGGCCACCCTCCTCCTGGCCAGCGCTGCCGTGGCCGGGATCGCCGGCGGCGACCCCTCCTCCGCCGCCGGCGAGTCCTCGCCCACCGCCTCGGCCACGGTGGTGGTGCAGCCCGGCGACACCCTCTGGACCATCGCGGCGGCCACCCAGCCGGAGGTCGACGTGCGGGTCGCCGTCGACCGCCTCGTCGCCCTCAACGGCAGCGGCCCGCTCGTGGTCGGCCAGGAGCTGGTGCTCCCCGGCTGAGCTGGCGCCGGTAGCGTGCGGTCGATGCGCTGTCCCGGCTGTGGCTCCTTCGACGACAAGGTCGTCGACTCGCGCCAGGCCGACGACGGCACGGCCATCCGGCGCCGCCGGGCCTGCATCGACTGCGGGCGTCGGTTCACCACCTTCGAGCGCCTCGAGGAGGCGCCGCTCGTGGTCGTGAAGCGGTCAGGGCAGCGCCAGCCCTTCGACCGGGCCAAGGTGGCCATCGGCATCCGGCTGGCCGCCAAGGGCCGGCCGATCGAGGCCGACGGCGGGGTCGCCCTCGACGAGCTGATCACCGCCGTCGAGGACGCGGTGCGCCTCGAGGGCACTGAGGTGAGCTCGGAGGCGGTGGGCCGAGCGGTGCTCGAGCAGCTGCGCGAGGCCGACCCGGTGGCCGCGGTCCGCTTCGCCAGCGTCTACCTCGGCTTCGACGACCTCAGCGACTTCGAGCGAGAGGTCACCCTCCTGGCCAAGCGCACCGCCCCCAAGCAGCACTGACCCTCTCCGTCACCCGGTGCCGGGCCGCACCCAGCGGGTGAGGAGGAGGCCGTCGCCCTCCCACACACGTGCCAGCTCGAGCGTCACACCGCTGTGGTCGGCGGGCCCTCGGGCGGCCCGACCTGCGTCGCCCCCGACCAGCAGGGGCGCCACCGAGAGGTCCCACTCGTCGACCAGCCCCGCCGCGATGAGGTCGCCGTTGAGGCGCGGGCCGCCCTCGCAGGCCACCACCGACGCTCCGCCGGCGCGGAGCGTGCGCAGGGCGCCGGACAGGTCGACCTCGTCGTCGCCGACCAGGAGCACCTCGGCCACCTCGCTGGCCGCGGCCACGCGCGCCGGATCGGCACCGCGATGGGTGATGACGACGGTGGGCAGCTCGGCGTCGGCGAACAGGGGGCTCCCCAGGTCGAGGTCGACGGAGGCCGTCACCACCGCGATCCGGGGCACCTCGGCCTGGCCACGGGCCCGGCGGGCCTCCCGGGTGGCCGCGGTGGGCCGGGCCGGCCCGTAGCCCTCGGCCCGAGCGGTGCCCGCGCCCACCAGCACCACGTCGGCCACCGCCCGGAGCGCAGAGAACACGGCCTTGTCGGCGGGCTGGCCCAAGCCCCCGGAGCGTCCGTCGATGGCGATGGCGCCGTCGAGCGAGGTGATCATGTTCACCAGCACCCACGGCCGGTCGGCCGGCACCGGTCGGGGCTCAGCGGCCACCCGGGCCGCCACGTCGTCGACCTCGCCGGGCTCCGGCCACAGGCTGTGCACCGCGATGACGCTACCGGTGGCAGGCTGTGGTGATGGTCCCCCCTGCCGACACCCCCCAGCCGGCACTGCCGCCCGAGCACCACCACCACCGCGAAGAGCACCGCACCAGCCGCACGGGCTGGGTGCGAGCCGCCGTGTTGGGGGCCAACGACGGCATCGTGTCGACGGCGGCGCTGATCGTGGGCGTGGCCGGCAGTGGCGCCAGCTTCGGCGTGGTGCGCACGGCGGGCATCGCGGCGTTGGTGGCCGGCGCCCTCTCGATGGCGGTGGGGGAGTACGTGTCGGTCGCCTCCCAGCGCGACATCGAGGAGGCCGACCTGGCCATGGAGGAGCAGGCGCTGCGCGACCACCCGCGCGCCGAGCTCACGGAGCTCACCGAGATCTGGCGAGCCCGCGGCCTCGACCGCGCCCTCGCCGCCGAGGTGGCCGAGCAGCTCACCGAGGCCGATGCGCTGGCCGCGCACGCACGCGACGAGCTAGGCCTCAGCGACATCTCCACCGCCCGGCCGATCCAGGCCGCCGTCACCTCGGCCGTCGCCTTCTCGCTGGGCGCCCTGCTGCCCCTGATCGCCTACATCATCGGCCCATCGGTCGGTCGGTCGGTGGTGGTCGTGGTCGTCGCCGTGGCCACCCTGGCGCTGCTCGGCGCCGTGGGCGCGGCGCTGGGCGGGGCCCGGCGCCTGCGGGCCACCATCCGGGTGGCCGTCGGCGGAGCGGGGGCCATGGGGCTCACCATGGCCATCGGCGAGCTCACCGGGGCCACCCTCGGCTGAGCTCTGCCAGGATGGGCCCGTCGTCGCACCAGGGGGATCCACCTTGACCATCGCCGAACCCGCTCCGGCCGACGCCGCCGTCGCCACCCGCACCGCGGTCCGCACCTGTCCCCTGTGCGAGGCGGGCTGCGGCCTCGAGATCACGCTGCGGCCCACCGCAGGGGGAGCGGAGGAGGTGGTGCGCATCCGTGGCGACCGCGACGACGTGTTCAGCCGCGGCTACATCTGCCCCAAGGGCTCCACCCTCAAGCAGCTCCACGACGATCCCGACCGGTTGCGCCGGCCGCTGGTGAAGCGCGACGGCGCCTTCGTGGAGGTGGGCTGGGACGAGGCCTTCGCCGAGATCGAGGCGCGGCTGCTCCCCGTGCTCGAGCGCGACGGTCGCAGCGCCTGCGCCGCCTACGTGGGCAACCCCAACGCCCACAACCTGGCCGGTCTGCTCTACAACCGGGCCGTGCTGCGGGCCCTGGGCTCCACCAACGTGTTCTCCGCCTCCACCGTCGACCAGCGGCCGAAGGAGATCTCCTCGGCGCTGATGTTCGGCGGCGGCCTCACCGTGGCCGTCCCCGACGTCGACCGAACCGACTTCCTGCTCATGCTGGGAGCCAACCCCTACATGTCCAACGGCAGCCTGGCCACCGCCCCTGACTGGCCGGGGCGCCTGGAGGCGCTGGTGGCCCGGGGCGGCTCGCTGGTGGTGGTCGACCCGCGCCGCTCCCGCACCGCCGAGGAGGCCACCGAGTGGGTGGCGATCCGGCCGGGCGCCGACGCCTACCTCCTGATGGCCATGGTGCAGGTCATCCTGGCCGAGGACCTCCACGACCTGGGTCGCCTGGCCGAGCTGGTGACGGGCCTCGACGTCGTGGCCGAGGTGTGCCGCCCCTTCACCCCCGAGGCGGTGGCGGGCGCCACCGGCATCGAGGCCGACGACATCCGTCGCCTGGCCCGGTCGCTGGCCGCCGCGCCCACCGCCTGCGTCTACGGGCGCATCGGCACCACCACGGCCGAGTTCGGCACCATCGCGTCGTGGCTGGTCGACGTGCTCAACGTGCTCACCGGCAACCTCGATCGCCCGGGCGGTGCCATGTTCCCGAAGGCGGCTGCGGGCGCCTCCAACACCCGAGGCACCCCGCGCGTGGGGCGCGAGATCAAGCTCCACCGCCATGCCAGCCGGGTGCGGGGACTGCCCGAGACCTTCGGCGAGCTCCCCGTGGTGGCGCTGGCCGAGGAGATCGACACGCCCGGTCCGGGGCAGGTGAAGGCGCTCATCACCATCGCCGGCAACCCGGTGCTGTCCACCCCCAACTCCGCCCGGCTCGACGCCGCGCTGGCCGGCCTCGAGTGCATGGTGGCCGTCGACATCTACCTCAACGAAACGACCCGCCACGCAGATGTGATCCTCCCGGCGCCCTCGGCCCTCCAGAAGGGCCACTACGACGTCGCCCTGCTGCAGCTGGCCCTGCGCGACGTGGCCAACTTCAGCGAGCCGGTGCTGCCCCTCGACGACGGGCAGCCCGACGAGTGGGAGGTGCTGGCTCGCCTGGCGCTCGTGCTGCAGGGCGCCGGCGCCACGGCGGATCCGGCCATCGTCGACGACCTGATGATCACCTCGATGGTGCAGGGGAGCGTGTCGGCGGCCACCGGCCCCCTCGCCGGGCGCGATCCCGACGAGGTGCTGGCCGCCCTGGAGCCCCGGCGGGGCCCCGAGCGGATCCTCGACTTCCTGCTCCGCACCGGCCCCTACGGCGAGGGCTTCGGCGCCGATCCCGACGGCCTGTCGCTCGACGCCCTGCTGGCCAGCCCCCACGGCGTCGACTTCGGCCCGCTGCGCCCTCGGCTGCCCGACGTGCTGCGGACCCCCGACGGCATGATCGCCCTGGCCCCCGAGGTGATCGTGGCCGACGTGGCCCGCCTCCGAGACGGCCTCGACGGTCGCCGCGACCACCCCTTCGTGCTCATCGGCCGCCGCCACGTCCGCTCCAACAACTCCTGGATGCACAACGTCGACGTGCTGGTGAAGGGTCGCCCTCGCTGCACGATGCACCTGCACCCCGAGGACGCCGCCGCCTTGGGGCTGGCCGACGGCGACCTTGCCGCGGTGCGCTCCCGGGTGGGGGAGCTCGAGGTGCCGGTGGAGGTCACCGACGCCATCCGTCGCGGGGTGGTGAGCATCCCCCACGGCTGGGGCCACGACGCCGACGGCGCCCAGATGGAGGTGGCTCGCCGCCACGCCGGCGTGAACAGCAACCTGCTGGCCGACGAGGAGCTGTTCGACGCCATCTCGGGCAACGCCGTCCTCAACGGGATCCCCGTGGAGGTGCGGGCGGCCGGCTGAGGCGGCGAGAGGCGATCAGTGCTCGGGGAGCCCCCCGGGGGAGCTGGCGGCGGCGGCGCACGGGTTGCTGGCGTCGCGCAGCCGGCGGGTGAGGGCGGTGAAGGTCGCCAGCTCGTCGGGGTCGAACGCCGCCTCGAAGACCTCTTCGAGCTGGGCCACGTGGACGGGGAGCGCGGCCAGGATGCGCTCCCGGCCCGTCTCCGTGAGGGCGGCGTAGGAGCTGCGTCGGTCGGTGGGGCAGGCCTGGCGCTCCACCAGCCCGGCCGCCTCCAAGCGGTCGACGGCGCGGGTGAGGCCGCTGGCCGAGAGCGTGGTCTGGGCGGCCAGGTCGCTCATCCGCAGCCGGTGCCCGGGCGTGCGGACCAGGCGCATGAGCACCTCGAACCACTGCACCGACAGCCCGCAGGCGTCCTCCAGCCGACGCTCGTGGGTGCGGTGGAGCCCGGCGTGGGCCTCCACCAGCAGGCCCATCGTGGTGAGGAGCGGGTGGTGGTGCAGATCGGCCGCGGCAGCGGTGCTGGGACGGCTGGTCATGGCCCCAGACTACCCGGGAAGGTTGCACGCGCAATGGTTGTTGGGTAAAGTGATTGCACTCGCAACGGTTGCTCACGCAATGACTAGCGAGGGCAGCACGCAGGCGCCGACCGGCGCCGCCGACCCACAGGAGCCCCCGATGACCGAGACCACCACCACCCCGACCCCCCTCACCCGCAGCGTCGACGGCGTCGAGCTGCCCGCCGCCGGCACCTACGCCATCGACGCCTCCCACACCCACGTGGGCCTGAGCGTCCGCCACATGATGGTGGCCAAGACCAAGGGCCGCTTCGCCGAGGTGTCGGGCACCGTCACCATCGCCGAGGACCCGCTGGCGTCGTCGGTCGAGGTGGAGATCCAGGCGGCGTCGATCGACACGCGCGACGAGACCCGCGACGGCCACCTGCGCTCGGCCGACTTCTTCGACGTCGAGCAGTTCCCCGTGATCACCTACCGCTCCACCAAGGTGACCCCGGCAGGCGCCGGTCGCTGGAACGTGGAGGGCGACCTCACGGTGAAGGACGTGACCCGGCCCGTGGCCCTCGAGGTGACCTTCGAAGGGGCGGCGGCGTCGCCGTTCGGCGGCTCGAGCATCGGCTTCGAGGCCAGCGCCGAGCTCGACCGCGAAGCCTTCGGGCTCACCTGGAACCAGACCCTGGAGACGGGCGGTGTGCTGGTGGGCAAGTCGGTGAAGATCAGCATCGACGCCGAGGCCGTGCTCCAGCAGTAGGCCCCGTCATCCCCAGCCTGGGGCCGCCAGTCCCCAGGCTGGGGGTCTGCCTGTGGACCCAGCGGGGGGTAATCCACCTGCAATTCACAGGATGTTCCCCTAGCGGTCCACAAGCACCGGTCCCTAGGTTGAGCACTTGTGCACGGGGCCGCGGCGTGATCGACCGGATGGGTGGTAGTCGATTCACGTCTGTGGTGGGCTGGACGACTCCTTGGGGAGCTCGTCGCTTGGGGACGCCAGCGCGTGGCGGCCGAGGCGACGGGCCCCATTACCTGGTGGTCAGGCCGCGGTCCCCGCACGAACTCGGGGAAAAAGACCGGCCCAGCCGTTGACACGCGTGTAGTTACAGTGCTGTAGTTATCTCTACATCTTGTGGCTCGGGGGCGTCTCACGACGGAGCAGCCACAAGACCTAGTGGTCACGGGTGCCGGATCGACGAGATGGAGATCCACCAGCGCACACGCAGCGTGGGCACAGGTTCCTGGGCGGTGCCTCCGCCCCACACCCTCCGCAGACCTCGACCCCACCAGCACTTCGACCAGACAAGAAGGTTGCACATGGCACTGGCACCCGAGCAGGCCGGCATCGGCATCCGCCGGCACTTCACCACCGACGGCGTCCATCCCTACGACGAGCTGGAGTGGGAGCGGCGCGACGCCCGCATCACCAACTACCGCGACGGCTCGGTGGCCTTCGAGCAGCTCGGGGTCGAGTTCCCCACCTCGTGGTCGGTCAACGCCACCAACATCGTGGCCCAGAAGTACTTCCGCGGCACCCCCGGCACCGAGGAGCGGGAGTCGTCGCTGCGCCAGGTCATCGACCGCGTGGCCGACACCATCACCCAGTGGGGCCTCGAGGGCGGCTACTTCGTCGACGAGCACGAGGCCGACACCTACAACGCCGAGCTGAAGCACCTCCTGGTCACCCAGAAGGCGGCCTTCAACAGCCCGGTGTGGTTCAACATCGGCGTGCCCGGCGTGCCCCAGCAGGCCTCCGCCTGCTTCATCCTGGCCGTCGAAGACAAGATGGACGCCATCCTCAACTGGTACGTCGAGGAGGGCACGATCTTCAAGGGCGGCTCCGGCGCCGGCATCAACCTCTCCCGCATCCGCTCCTCGGTCGAGATCCTCCAGGGCGGTGGCACCGCCTCGGGCCCCGTCTCCTTCATGCGCGGCGCCGACGCGTCCGCCGGCACCATCAAGTCGTGCGGCAAGACCCGCCGCGCCGCCAAGATGGTCATCCTCGACGTCGACCACCCCGACGTGGAGGAGTTCATCTGGGTCAAGGCCCGCGAGGAGAAGAAGATCCGGGTCCTCGAAGAGGCCGGCTTCGACATGAGCCTCGACGGCAAGGACATGGCGTCGGTCCAGTACCAGAACGCCAACAACTCCGTCCGGGTCACCGACGAGTTCATGCAGGCCGTGGTGGACGACGCCGACTGGCACCTGCGGGCGGTCAAGGACGGCAGCATCGTGCGGACCGTTCGGGCCCGTGACCTCATGCGGCAGATCTCCACCGCCGCGTGGGAGTGCGCCGACCCCGGCATGCAGTTCGACACCACGATCAACCACTGGCACACCGCGGCCAACACGGGCCGGATCAACGGCTCGAACCCGTGCAGCGAGTACATGCACCTCGACAACTCGGCGTGCAACCTCGCCAGCCTCAACCTGTTGAAGTTCCTCGACCTGTCCGACGACGTCGGCGCCGGCACCACGGACACCTTCGACGTCGAGGGCTTCAAGCACGCCGTGGAGATCATGTTCACCGGCCAGGAGATCATCGTCGGCCGGGCCGACTACCCCACGCAGAGCATCGGCGACACGTCCCGCGCCTTCCGTCAGCTCGGCATCGGGTACGCCAACCTCGGCGCCATGCTGATGGCGCTCGGCCTCCCGTACGACAGCGACGCCGGCCGGGCCTACGCCGCGGCGGTCACCTCCCTGATGACCGGCCACTCGTACGCCACCTCGGCCCGCACCGCCGCTCGCATGGGCGCCTTCGCCGGCTTCCCCGACAACGAGGAGCACATGCTCCGCGTGCTGCGCCAGCACCAGGAGGCCGCCGCCGAGATCGACGAGACCTCCGTGCCGACGCACCTGCTCAGCGCGGCCCAGGAGTGCTGGGACGACGCCAACGAGCTCGCCGCCACCTCCGGCGTGCGGAACTCGCAGGCGTCCGTGCTGGCCCCCACGGGCACCATCGGCCTGATGATGGACTGCGACACGACCGGTATCGAGCCTGACCTCGCACTCGTCAAGTTCAAGAAGCTGGTCGGCGGCGGCTCCATG
>JBPPMN010000035.1:0-12367 GCA_051306055.1 Acidimicrobiales bacterium | reverse complement strand
GTCCTGGGTGTGTGGATGGGAACCGGCATCGGCGGGGCGCTGGTGCTCGACGGCCGGCCCTTCAACGGTTCCCGCGGCGCGGCCGGCGAGATCGGCCACGTCGTGGTCCAGCCCGGCGGCGCGATGTGCGGCTGCGGCCGCAGGGGGTGCGTGGAGGCCTACGCCGGCCGTCGGTCCATGGCCACCACCGCAGCGGCAATGGTCGATGCCGGTCGGCCGACCTCGCTGTTCGAGATCCGCGACGACGAGGGCAAGGACAAGCTCACGTCCAAAGTATGGGCACGCGCACTCGCTGAGAAGGACCAGTTGGCCACGCAGATCTTCGGCATGGCAGTCGAGATGCTCGGCATCGCTGTCGCATCTGTGGTCAACATGGTCGATGTCGAGATGGTCGTCATCGGTGGGGGCCTGGCCGAGAAGCTGGGCCAGGATCTCGCCGATCAAGTACTGACCGCGGCGACACCGTGGATGGTTCGCCCCAATCCCGAACTGCGTTGGGTCCCGTCTGCACTCGGCGACGATGCCGGGGTGGTCGGCGCCGCCGCGCTGGCCCGGGCCGTCGTGATCGCGGCCTGAGCCCGCCGCATCGCATCTGACAGAACAAGACGACGCGGTGATGAGACCGTCGACGGAGCAGAATCGAATCTGGGGCCAGCCGCTGGTCTTCGCTCCCCAGTGAGGTCATTCCCCGCTGGAGGACGCCGAGGTCCCCATCAGTGCGGAGTTGCTCGACGCTGCGTCGGCCCGCTCGATCGCGACAGTGTGGCCGCCGTGTTGATGATGGCGGTGTGCGAGAACGCCTGCGGAAAGTTGCCGAGCAGTCGTTTCGTGGTCGGGTCGTACTCCTCGGAGAGCAGCCCGACGTCGTTGCGCAGCCCGAGTAGACGCTCGAACATAGACCGAGCTTCGTTGTCACGGCCCAGCAACGTCAGCACGTCGGCCAGCCAGAACGTACAGAGCAGGAACGCCCCTTCCCCGCCGGGCAGGCCATCGACGCGTTCGCCGCTGCGGTAGCGCATCACGAACCCGTCGACCAACAGGTCTCGCTGGATCGCCTCGACGGTGTTGACCACCCGCGGATCGGTGGCGGGAAGGAATCCCACGATCGGCACGAGCAACAAGCTGGCGTCGAGATCCGACGAGTCGTAGGTCTGTACGAACACACCACGGTCGTCGACCCCGCGGGCCAGGACGTCACGATGGATGTCGTCGCGCAACGCCCGCCACCGCTCGACGGGCCCATCGAGATCGAACCGCCCGACGGTGGCGACCATGCGATCGGCGGCGACCCACGCCATCACCTTGGAGTGGGTGAAGTCGCGGCGCGCGCCCCGCACCTCCCAGATGCCCTCGTCCGGTTCCCGCCACGCTCCCTCCAGGAAGTCGAGCAGCACCTTTTGCATCTGCCAGGCGTTGTCGTCGAACTCGAGGCCCGCCAGGCACGCCTGGTGCAACGCGTCGACGACCTCGCCGTAGACGTCGAGCTGGAACTGACCCGCGGCCGCGTTGCCGACCCGTACCGGCGCCGAGGCTTCATGCCCGGGCAACCACGGCAGCTCCCGTTCGGTCAGCTGCCGTTCGCCAGCGAGGCCGTACATGATCTGCAGATCGGCTGGGTCACCGGCCACCGCGCGGAGCAACCAGTCACGCCACGACACCGCCTCCGCGGTGTGCCCGGCATCCATCAACGCCATCAACGTGAAGGTGGCGTCACGCAGCCAGCAATACCGGTAGTCCCAGTTGCGCACCCCACCCAACTCCTCGGGCAACGACGTCGTGGGCGCCGCGCACACCCCACCGGTGGACGTGTAGGTCAGAGCCTTCAGAACCGTGAGCGAACCGCGCACCTCCGACGCCCAGCCACCCTCATACGTCGTCTGATCCGACCAACCCTGCCACCATCGCTTCGCCGACGCGATCGACTCGCCGGCGTCGACCGTTGGATGACCATTGGTGTGGGACTCGAACCAGGTGAGCACGAACGGCACCCGATCACCCGCCGCGACCGAGAACTCGGCGACGCTGCGCCGGTCGTCGCCCTCACCCTCACCGCGCAGCCCAACCGGCGTGACCAGTCGGAGCGCGTCGGGTCCGGCGACCGCGACCCACGCCCCGTCGATCCTTCGTACCCACGGCACCACCGAGCCGTAGCCGAAGCGCACGATGAGCTCGGTGCGCATCGCGACCCGGCCCCTTCTTCCCTCCACGACCCGGACAACGTCGAGCTGTTCGTCCCGGGGCGGCATGCAATCGATGACCGCCACCTCGCCGTCGCCGCACTCGAACAGCGTCTCCAACACCAACGAGTCACCGAGATAGCGACGCGTCACCCGGCGAGCGTCGTCGGCCGGTGCCAGCAGCCAACGGCCGTGCCGAGGCTCGCCGAGAAGCGCGGCGAAGCAGGCCGGCGAATCGAACCGCGGGAACGTCAACCAGTCAATCGAGCCATCCATCGCGACCAACGCCGCTGACTCCATGTCCGACAACAGTGCGTAGTCCTCGATCCGCCCGGCCACCGAAGGCTCAGCGCCCTTGACTCGAGGGACAAGCGATCGACATCCCGCCACCATACGGTGGCATGCGGGTCCTCGGTCGAGGTGGAACGGCAGGCCGGATGGCCCGTCGGAAGCCGCGCCCGGAAGGTAGGGGGAGCCCGGAGGCCTGCATTCAGCCGCATCTGCGGTCGCCGAGCTGTTCTGCGCGAACCACTCTCGTTGCGCCAAGTCGATCTGGTGATCCAGCAGAACGCGTAGCCGGTCCGCTGTTGGCTCACGTTGCACGATCGCCGGCACGGGTGGCCGTACTGGGTGCTCTGATCGCCGCGTAGGTTGGGGCGGTGGAACTGCTCTTGGCCTTCGCCGCGCTGTTGCTCCTGGCGGTGTTGGTGTCGAGTCTCGCCCACCGAACCGTGCTGTCGACCGCCGCGCTGTTCCTCGTCGGTGGGTTCGTGCTCGGCGACAGTTCCCTCGGCGTCCTCGACATCCAACCCGGTGACCAGCTCGTCGCCGTCCTCGCCGAGCTTGCGCTGTTCAGCGTGCTCTTCTCCGACGGCATGCGCGTCGGCCTTCCCGAGCTACGCAGAGCGTGGCGCCTCCCCGGGCGAGCCCTGGTCTTCGGCCTCCCGCTCACCATGGCCCTCACCGCGGTGTTCGCCCACGTCGTGGCCGGGCTGCCCTGGCTCGAATCCTTCCTCCTCGGCGCCGCCCTGAGCCCGACCGACCCAGTCCTCGCCGCGGCAATCATGGGCAGGGAGGAGATCCCGTACCGGCTCCGGCACCTGCTCAACGTCGAGAGCGGCCTCAACGACGGATTGGCCCTACCGGTCGTCGTCATCCTGCTGGCGACGGCCAGTTCGTCGTCGGTCAACGGCGTGTCGGTCGTGACCGAGGTCCTCGCCGGCGTCGCGCTCGGCGTCGCCGTGCCCTACGTCGCGATCCGCCTGGAACGCACTCGCTTCTTCTCCGCAACGACCTTCTACGAGCCCCTGAACGCGTTCGCGATCGGGCTGCTGGTCCTCGCATTGGCGCTGCTCACCCACGCCAACGTCTTCCTCGCCGCGTTCTCCTCGGGCATCACGATCGCGACGATGAGCCCCGAGCTCCGCGCCGCCTTCCACCAGTTCGGCGAGCTCGTCGCCGAACTGCTGAAGCTCGGAGCGCTCATCGTGTTCGGCGCGTTGATCTCGATCCGCTTCCTCGGCGAGATCGGCATCAGCGGCTACGGCTTCGCCGCCCTCGCCCTCTTCGCGGCCCGGCCGATCGCGCTGGGCCTCGCGCTCCTGCGCAGCACGCTCAACCGCAAGGAACGCCTCGCGGCGGCATGGTTCGGCCCGAAGGGCTTCGCGTCGGTCGTGTACGCGCTCTTGATCCTCGAGGCAGGCCTCGCCAGCAGCGACGAGCTCTTCCACCTCGCCGCCCTCGTCATCACCGCGTCGATCCTCGCCCACTCGTCGACCGATGTGCTCGTAGCCCGCAGGTTCGCACCGCGCCCGTCACCTGACACCAACCCGGATGACACGGCCGCACCTGTGGACACAACAACTCGCCCCGACGATGCGGATCACGTCCCAGACGTCGGGCCCGACACAGACTGACTGACCTGTGAGCGCGCGGTTCGACCCTGGCCGCCTCTGGTGCGCCGGGAACGCCCGCTGACGTCGTGCTTCGAGAGCTGTTCGCGGCCTACATGCCCACGGCTCACCCCAGGAGGCATCCCCATGAGCACCGAGACCCCCATCGACGACGAGATCCTCATCATCGAAGGGGCCGCAGCGATCCTGCGCACCAGCCGCAAACGCCGCCTACACGCTCTCCCGCAAGTGGCGCCCCACCGGCGGACGCGTCGGACTCCCGTGCACCGAGATCGGTCGCAGTGTCCGCGTTCCCCGCTCCGCCATCCGCCAGCCGCTCCAGTCGGCCACCATCCACGACCCCGACGACCAGGTCGCGTGACGGTCCGCGTCCATCCTCGCCTGAGGTCGGCCCACCGGTCGTGAGCGATAGTGACGTCCGGGCCCGGATCTTCGCGGCTCGCTTGGCGAAGATGTGCAGCAGGGTCAGCAGGCGATCGGAACGGCGGTACAGGACTCGGAACAGCTGCCGGACGAAGTGGCAGCGAAGCTCCCGAAGCTCGCCGTCCCCCCACCCGCCGTCGAACCCGGGGTTGGAAGGCGCTCGCCCAACAAACCCGAAGATCGCCCGAACCGGCCCGCGAGCCCGCGCTGCGGAGACCGGGCCGTGGCTCGTGCCCGACCCGCCGCCGCGGTCCGGCGTCCCGTCCCGTACCTCTCCGGCACAGCCCGGCGTTGCCCGTTCCACACCGCACAGTAGAGATCTGGTCGTCGGGGCATGGAAGAGGCCCTCCTCGAAGAGTCGAAAAGGGCCTCTGACCAGGTACTTCAATTGGTGGCGGGGGCAGGATTTGAACCTGCGACCTTCGGGTTATGAGCCCGACGAGCTACCTGACTGCTCCACCCCGCGGCGATCTGTGTGGTGGGTGGGTGACCCTACCGGCCGGCGCACAGGGCGGCAACCTGGTCAGCTGGCGATGCGGAGGGCGGGGCGTGCGCTCGACCACAGGCGCACCAGGATCACGGTGGCCATGAGCGCTCCCCCTCCGCCGCCGACGAGCAGCGCCGCGTCGGCCTGCACCGAGCCGTAGGAGCACCAGATGACGGCCTCGATCCAAGCCATCGCCCAGGTGGTGGGCGAGATCCCCGAGAGGTCGATCGATCGCAGTGCGGTGATCACCGCCGGCGAGAACTGGATGGCGTAGGCCATGCCGATCGACAGGCCAGCTGCTCCCCAGCCACCAAGGGCCAGCGCCAGGGCGGGCACCGACGCCGCCCCCACCATCCCGACCAGGACGCTCAGGGCACCGGCGCCCGCGGTGAGGCGCGTGTACTGCAGCGCGACCACCAGGTAGAGCACGATCGATCCCGCCGACACGGGCACCAGGCCCCACAGCTCCTGACTGGTGGCGTAGGCGATCCACCAGGCGTTCATGGCCAGCCCGAGGCCCACCCACGTGCCCGACACCCCGGCCACCGCTCGGGTGCGGTGGAGCCGGACCACCTGCGGCACGATCATGCCTGCGCCCATCACGGTGGCGACGGCAACGGCGATGGAGAGGACGAGCGACACTTGAGCTCCAGACGAAGTAAGGACCGAAGGGGAGTTAGCTCCGCACCGGTCGTAAGGTTCTATCAGCGTTTCGACCCTTACGACAACCTCGATGGCGATAAGGTGGCCGGATGCAGGTGACGTCGGTGAGCCAGTCGGAGGTGCGCCTCACCCTCGACACCGCCATCGACGTGGTCAACGACGAGGCCGAACCCGGCTTCGACCTCCGTCAGGTGCTGGTGGCGGCCGGGTTCAGCCGGGCCGGCGACGCCTCCCAGGCCTCGATCGACCGGCTGGGCCGACGGTTCCACGACGGCCTCGCCCACCTGCTGCGGGCGCTGCCCGACTCCGACGCCGCGGTGGCGATCGTCCGGGTCAACGAGGAGCTCACCGAGCTGCGGGTGGCCCCGTCGATCGTCGACCACGACAGCGTCGGCCCCCACCTCCACTGGACCCCGCCCACCGCCACCTTCGACGACCAGGTCGTCACCGACGTGCTCATGGCCCTGGCCCAGGAGCTGTGCGACCACGGGATCGACCGCTTCGGACGCTGCGCCGCCGAAGGGTGCGACCGGATCTTCTTCGACACCACCCGCAACGGCTCGCGCCGGTTCTGCTCCGACCCGCGCTGCGCCAGCCGCACCCACACCGCCGACCACCGGGCCCGCCAGCGCAGCGGCTGACCGGCGGGTCCACCGGCGCCCGGATCCGCTTGGGTACCGTCGCCCCGTGCGCTGGTTCCGTCGCCGATCCCCTGCCCTGCCCGTCGCGGCCCCCGCACCGCCGCCGGCCGGGCTTCCCGCGGTGCGCTCGGAGCGGGTGCTGGTGGCCCTGGCCGTGCACGCCCAGCAGCTCGACGACCGCCTCGCTCGCATGGAGGCCCGCCTCGACGAGCTGGCCCGGGCCGAGCCCGATCTCGACATCCCCACCCACGACGACCTGCTCGAGGTGCGCCTCCACTCGGCCCGGGTGTCCGCCGAGCTGGCCCGCTCCAACGTGGAGCTGCAGGCCCGCATCGACGACCTCGCCGTGCAGATGCCGGCTGTGGTGGCCGAGGACCGCCGTCACCAGCGGGCCCGCACCCTCGCCGAGAGCATCATCGACCTCAGCGACTCCCTCGACACGGGCCCCATCGACCTCCGCGACGAGCCCGACGACTGGGCCGCCACCGCCTGAACCCCTCCCGTTCTGCGTGCGCTGACAACCGGATGCCGGTTGGGGACGCACGCAGAAGCGGAGGGTTTCGCGGGTCTAGGTCTCGGTGGCGGGCTCGGTGGTCGTGGTGGTGGGCTCGCCGCCGGAGAGGGTGGCAGCGGCGTCCTCGAGGAGCTGTTCGGCCTCGGCCACGGCCGCTCGGGCCTCGGCGATGAGGTCGGCGTACCCGCCGAGGTCGCCCTCGGCCAGCGCGGCATCGGCCTCGGCGAAGAGCTCGTCGGCCTCGACCAGCAGAGCGGCCACCTGCTCGGTCAGCGTGCCGATCACCTCGTCTTCCGGATCTTCTGGATCATCCGGATCGGCGGGGTCGGTGGGGTCGTCGGGCTCTTCGAGCGTCTCGACGCGCTCCCCGAAGATCACCTCCAGGCCCTCTTGGAGGGTGTCGCGGATCACGACCTCCTCCTCGAAGTAGACGATCACCCGCTGCAGAGCCGGCACCTCGGTCTGGTTGGAGGTGACGTAGAACGGCCGTACGTACACCAGGCCGCCGTCGATCGGGATGGCGGTGAGGGCGCCGAACTGCACGCTGGAGCCACCGCCGTCGAGGAGGGTCTGCGTCTCGGACACGTCGGCGTCGCTCTGGATCTCGCCTTGCACCAGCGACGGGCCCTTCGGCAGGTTGCCACGGGGCATCACGAAGACCTGGAGCTTGCCGTAGTCCTCGCCGTCGCTCTTGCCCACCATGAGCGCCGTGAGCAGCTGGTTGTCGTCCTGCTGGGAGGTGGGCACGAAGGGCCGGACCAGCACGAACTCGGGCTCGTCGGAGCCGGGGAGCTGCGTGAAGAGGTAGTACGGCTCGATCCGGGCGTCGCGGGTGGCGATCACGTTGCCGGCGTCGTCGGTGGTCTGGGTGCCGGCACCGGCGCCACTGGTGCCGGGATCGCGGGCCACGTCCCAGTAGTCGTTGCCCTGGTAGAAGCCGTCGGCGTCGTCGACGTGGTAGCGCGAGTACATGTTGGTCTGCACCCGGAAGAGGTCCTCCGGGTAGCGGAGGTGGGTCTTCAGGTCCTCAGGCATGTCCTCGAAGTCCGTGAAGAGATCGGGGAAGGCGCTGCGGTAGGCGTCGATGATCGGATCCTCGACGGGCATCACGTAGAAGTCGGCGGTGCCGTCGTAGGCGTCGACCACCACCTTCACCGAGTTGCGCACGTAGTTGAAGCCGATGTCGAGACCGCTCCCCGCCGTGAGCTGCGTGGTGTCGGCCCGCTCGGCGTAGGGGTAGCGATCGGTGGTGGTGTAGGCGTCGAGGATCCACTGGACCCGACCCTCGTGGATCACGGGGTAGGGGTCGGCGTCGAAGCGCAGGAACGGCGCCAGGGCGGCGGCCCGCTCGCTGATGTCGCGGATGTAGTGGATCTGCGAGCCACCGGTGATCTGGTCGGAGATGAGCGGGTTCACGTCGCCGAAGCGCAGGGCGAAGGCGGCCCGCTTCACGATGTTGTCGAGGGCCACGCCGTCGGAGCCCTCGTAGCTGGTGAAGACCGTCTCCTCGTCGGACTCGTAGCTCAGCTCGCGCTGCCTCGAGTTGGTGACGACGTAGGACCCGAGGTTCTCGCCGAAGTAGATCTCGGGGCGGTCGAGCTCGAGCTCGGGGGCCGTGAAGTCATAGGGGATGTCGCGCCCCACGAACACCGGCTCTCCGCCAGGTCCGGCTGCGTTGGCCGGGGCCACGATGGCGCCGTAGCCGTGGGTGTAGGTGAGGTGGCGGGCGGCCCACGACTCCTGTGGCACGCCCCCCGTGTTGAGGTCGCGCACCGACAGCACCACCTGGGTGGGCACGCCGTCGATCTCGTAGCGGTCGACGTCGACGTCGTTGACCCGGTAGTAGTCGCGCACGCGCTGCAGCTGCGGGAAGGTGCGGCCCAGCACCACCTCCGACGGATCCCAGATCCGGATGTTCTGGATCGACGCCTGGTTGGCGGCCAGGTCGATCTCGTCCTTGTCGGTCTCGAGGTCGTAGGCCGACACCTGGAGCGACTCGGTGTCGAGGCCGATGGCCTCGCGGGTGGCCTCGAGGTTGCGCTCGATGAAGGGGCGCTCACGCTCGGGCTCGTTGGGGGTGACCGTGACCCGCTGGATGACCTCGGGGTAGATGGCCCCGGCCACCACCGCCACCAGCGCCCACAGGCCGATGCCGAGCACCGGCAGCGTCCAGCCCCGCCGGAAGATGTTCACGATGAACAGCGCCACGCTGGCCAGCGAGATGAGCAGGAGCAGGTTGATGGCAGGAAGCTGGGCGTTGATGTCGGTGTAGCCGGCCCCGTCGACGAACCCGCGGGGCGACACGGTGAGGTCGTAGCGCTGGAGCCAGTAGCCGGCCGCCTTGATCAGCGCCAGGGCGCCGAGCAGCACGGACAGGTGGGCCTTCACCTGCGGCGTCACGCGGTTGCTGGCCGCGCTCATCCGGATCCCGCCGTTGAGGTAGTGGGCCACGATCGTGACGATCAGCACGATCAGGAACGCCGCGAAGAGCCAGCCGACGAGGAAGCTGAGGAAAGGCAGCTTGAAGACGTAGAAGCCGATGTCGGTGCCGAACTGCGGGTCGTCGATGCCGAAGCTGCCGCCGTGCACGAACAGCAGCCAGGAGTTCCACTCGCTGGAGACGCCGGCGCCGGCGATGAGAGCCAGGAAGCCGGCCACGCCGCCGCGCACCCAGCCGGCCCGGCCCCCGACCAGCTCGTGGTAGCGCTCGACGAACTCCTCCTCTGGACCCGTCGGGCGGAACGGCGGCGCCAGCCGGTCGGCGATCACCAGGTTGCCCCACATCAGCACGAAGAACCCGACGGTGAAGATGGCGGCCAGCGCCAGCTTGGCCCCCAGCACCCCCTGCCACACCTCGGTGCGCTGGAGGGAGTCGAACCAGAGGTAGTCGGTGTAGAAGCCCGCGATCCCCCGCAGCGACGTGATCAGGAAGAAGACCGCCACCGCCGCCACCACGAGCCAGGTTCGGCCACGGCCGCCGCCCGACGCACGCGGCTGGCGTCGGGGCATCTCGGTGGGAGGTCGCATGACGGTGGAGGCTACAAGCGCGGCCGCCTGGAACCAGATCGCACCCGAACAGCTCTCAGCCTTCTCGGGCGGTCACGAGCGCTTCCCGCGCCACAAGCCGCCCGAGAACGCTCTCAGCCGGTGGCCGCCAGGACGAGGCAGCGGCACCCGGGGTGGGCGGGGGCGCAGGGCCCCCCGGTGGGGAACCCCTCACCCTTGGCGATGGCTCCCGCCAGGATGTTGTCGTCGCAATCGACGCAGGCCGGGGCAGCCGGGTCGGCCGCCCAGCGCACCGTGGCGTCGGCCGGGAGGGCGTCGAAGGCCCCCCGGGCGTAGGCGGCGGTCACGTGGTGGCGGGCCGACTCGGCCAGCCGCTGGCCCTTCCACTCCCGGTAGAGGGCCCGCACCCGGTCGGCCACGTCGTCGAGGTTGCCGTCGGAGGCGGCGAAGCTGCGGTCGATCCGGTCGCGCAGGGGGCCCGTGAGCTCCTCGGCCAGGGCCTCGGTGAGGGCGTCGACGGGACCGGCCTCGCCCCCGGCCCAGCCGGCACCGGCGGCCGCTGCGGCCGCGAGCGATTCATCGGCCACCTGCGACCAGCGGGCCCGGTGGTCGGCCACCGAGGGCAGGAGGTCGTCGACGCCGGCCGGCTTGGCCCGGCGCAGCAGGTCGAGCACCTCGTTCTGCTCGTCGGCCAGGGTGCGCTTCAGGCGTCGGGCCAGCTCCCGCTCGATCGGCTCCAGTGCCTCTCCCCGCGCGGTGAAGGCTGCCGCATCAGCATCGTCGGCCTCCTCGGGCTCGGCGGCCTGGTCCGGTTCGCGGGGCTCGGCGACGTCACCCGCCGCGGTCGCCTCCTCGACCGGGTCGTCGCCGGTGCCCTGCTCGGCTCGGAGCCGAGCGAAGACGTCGTCGACCTGGGGGCGCGACGCGTCCTCGTCATCAGCCTCGACATCGGCCTCGGACGCGGTCTCGGACTCCCCGGCCGGGATGCTGCTCTCGGCATCGTCGTCCGCCGCGCCGGGGTCGGCCTCAGGCTCGGCCCCGGAGTCTGCGTCGGGCTCGGCGTCGGTGGCCGGCTCGGCGTCGGGCTCCGCTGGCGACTCGGCGGCAGCCGACTGCTCTTCCGTCGCCTCCGTGGCCGACGCCTCGCCGTCGGACGTCGCATCGGGCTCCGCCTCGGGCTCGGGCTCGCTCGTGGCGGGCTCGGCCAGGATGCGGATGCCCTCGTCGTGCGCGGGAGGCTCCACCCGCACCAGCTCGCCAGCGGGCAGGCCGCTGAAGTCGTCCTTGCGACGTCGGCCCTTGCGGCCCCGGCGCTCATCGAGGGCCACCGGGGGTGCCGGGGCGGCCTCGGGCTCGGACGGGACGGGATCGTCGGCCACCGGCTCGACGGCCGTCTCCGCGGCGGGTTCGACCACGGGGACCTCGCCGGAGAAGGGGCCGGGCGAGTCGTCGTCGACGAGCTCCGCGATGGGGAGGTCGACCAGCGCCGCGGTGGAGACCTCCGCGTCGAGCTCCTCGAGGGTGGGCTCGGCCTCGTCCTCCATGCGTCGGACAGCGGCGTCGGCGGCCAGGCGGGCGTCGGACAGCGACACCTGCAGCTCGGTGGTGGCCTCGTCGACGGTGCGACGGACGACGTCGTACGCCTCGAGGAGGCGCTCCCGACCGGCGTTGAGCTTCTCCACCTGCTGGCGGGCCTTCTTGCGCCGCGCGGCCAGGTCGCGCAGTATGCGCTCGCGCACCACCTGGGCCTCCGCCACCATCTCCTTGCCCTTCACCCGCGACGCCTCCACGACGGCCTCGGCCTCGGCCTCGGCGTCGGCGAGGTCGCGACTCCCCTGGTCGCGCAGGTCTTGGGCCTGAGCGGTGGCCTCCTCGCGGATGCGGGCCGCTGCCTCCTCGGCCTCTGCGCTGCGGCGCTCGAGCTCGCTGCGGGCCTGGGACAGCAGCGCCTCGCTGTCGGAGGTGGCCTCGGCCAGCCGGCGGTCGGCGTCGCGCTGGGCGCTGGAGCGCGTGTCGGCCGCCTCGGCGGTGGCCTCGCTCACGATCCGCTCAGCGGCCGCCTCGGCCTTGGCCTTGATCTCACCAGCCGCCTCCCGGGCCGAGGTGAGCACGCGGGTGGTCTCCTCGCCGAGGACCTCGATCAGCATCGCCTCGTCGGGCTTGTCGGCCAGCTCGAGGCGTGATTCGGCCCGTTCCGCCCGTTCGCGCAGCTCGGCGCCCTCCCGCTGCATGCGCTCCACCAGCGACGAGACCTCGTGGAGGAAGGCGCGCACCTCCTGCTGCTCGTAGCCCTTGCGGCCCACCTCGAAGGACTTGCGGGCGATGTTGTGGCTGTCGAGCGGGTCGGCCATGGCACGCCGATGCTACGACTGCTCAGCGGGGCGGGCGCGGACGCCCGGCGGTCGCTTCCTCAGCCACCCAGGAGTCCGTCGACGATGCCGTCGACGAGGTCGCCGAGCAGACCGGTGACGGGTTCCACCACCGGGTCGAGGAGCGGCGGCGCCAGCGGCGCCTCCGGTGGTGCCGCGGTTGGGGGTGCAGGC